>CAISFO010000027.1 GCA_903884655.1 uncultured Holophagaceae bacterium
CATGAAGCCGAAGTCGCCGATGCGGTTGGTGACGAAGGCCTTCTTGCCGGCGACGGCGGCGAATTCCTTCTCGAAGTAGAAGCCGATGAGCAGGTACGAGCAGAGACCCACGCCTTCCCAGCCCAGGAACATCATCATGATGTTGGCGCCCAGCACCAGGTTCAGCATGCTGAACACGAACAGGTTCAGGTAGGCCATGAAGCGGTAGTAGCGGCCGTCATTGCGCTCTTCGGCCATGTAGCCGGTGCTGAAGAGGTGGATGAGGAAGCCCGCCCCGGTGACCAGCAGGGCCATGCAGCCCGAAAGCACGTCGAACTTGTAGGCCCACTGGATCTTGTAGGTGCTGAGGCCGCCCAGGACGCGGGCCCCGCCCACATCGAACCAGGTCCAGAGGCTCTGGTGGAGGGACCGGCCCTCAGCAGGCAGACCGATGAGCTGGACGAAGTGGTAGAGGGTGAGCAGGAAGGCCAGGCCCACACTGCCCAGGGCGAAGAAGTCCACCACCTTGGTGCTCTTCAGCTTCCGGCCGCTGAGGCCGTTGATGAGGAACCCGAAGAGGGGCAGGAAGGGTATCAGCCACAGCAGGGTGCTGGGCTGCGAGGCGGCGATGTGTTCCATGGTCATGATCGTCGTCATCCCTTCAGCAGGTTGATGTCATCCACCTGGACGGTGTCGCGCTTGCGGTAGAGGGCCACCACCAGCGCGAGGCCCACGGCCACCTCGGCAGCGGCGAAGCCCATGACCAGCAGGGCGAAGGCCTGGCCGGAGACTGAGCCGCTGTGACGGGCGAAGGCGATGAAGTTCAGGTTGGCGGCGTTGAGCATGAGCTCCACGCACATCAGGATGATCAGGGCATTGCGGCGGATCAGCACGCCGGCGATGCCGATGGAGAAGAGCCCGAAGGA
Organism: uncultured Holophagaceae bacterium; assembly: GCA_903884655.1. Lineage (GTDB taxonomy): Bacteria > Acidobacteriota > Holophagae > Holophagales > Holophagaceae > Geothrix. The sequence continues at coordinate 906 of CAISFO010000027.1, forward strand.
CACGAGGAGGACCGCGTTGAGGCTGACCATCACACCCGCTCCGTCTTTGCCAGGACCACCGCGCCCACCAGGGCCACCAGGAGGATCACGCTGAGGATCTCGAAGGGCAGCAGGTAGTCCGCGAAAAGCCCGCGGCTAACCGCCTGGGCATTCTGCTTGGCCACGTTCAGGCCCTGGGCGAGTTCGGGCCGGAGTACCAGCGCCTCGACAGAGGCCGTCCCAAAGATCACTTTCCGGAACACACCCATGAATGCAGCAGCGCCGAAGAGGACGGCCACCACGGCGTACCTCGACTGGGCCTGGAAGACCTCCTTCTCCTTCTTCTTGCTCATTTCCACGAGCATGACCACGAAGAGGAAGAGCACCACGATGCCCCCGGCGTAGACCAGGATCTGGGCCATGCCCAGGAACTCGGCCTCCAGGGAGAGGAAGCAGCCGGCAATGCAGAGCATGGCGAAGAGGAAGCCGAGCACGCTGTGCACGGCGCTCCGGGAGGCCACCATGAACGCGGCGCTGCCCAGAGCCATGACGCCGAAGATGGCGAACATGTTCCGGCCAATCGTTTCGAGTAGATGTTCCATGGGGCGTCCTTGGATAAGCACGAAGGGGGAAGGGTCAGTCGTCAGCCACGCTGAACTTGCCCACCGGGGAGGGCTCGTACATGTTGTGCGCCAGCCCTTCCATCCCGATGGAGAAGTCCTCGCGGTTGTAGGTGGCCAGCTCGAACTGGTGGTTCAGGATGATGGAATCGAAGCCGCAGCTCTCCACGCAGAACTCGCAGAAGATGCATCGCTCCATCTCGAAGTCGTAGCGCACGGGGAAGGGCATCTTGCGGCCTTCCTTCTTGCCCTTCTCGATGGTGATCACCTGGGTGGGGCAGATCTTCTCGCAGGCCAGGCAGCAGACGCACTTGATCTCGCCCTGCTCGTCCTTGAGCAGCGTGAGCCGGCCACGGTAGCGGGGCTGGACCTTGGCCACCACCTCGGGGTATTCGGACACGATGTGGAAGGGCACCTTGCGCCGGTTGGCCGTGAAGAACACCTTGCAGAAGTGCTTGCCCGTGATGGACAGGCCCTTGGCGATGTCGAAGGGGATGAGGGTCCGGAGGAGTTTGTTCATGGTCGGCCCCTAGGCGAAGCAGCGGACGAGGGCCGCCAGCAGGAGGTTGAACAGGGCCAGTGGGATGAGGTATTTCCACGCCACGCTCATGACCTGGTCATACCGGTAGCGGGGGATCGTGCCGCGGACCCAGATGTAGGTGAAGAGCAGGAAGATGATCTTCACCACGAAGAAGATCGCGTGGGGCTCGCCGAACCAGGACAGGAAGGCAGGCAGAAAGGGGTTCACCAGGCCCTGGAGCCCGAAAGGCAGGAGCCAGGGGCCGCCCAGGAAGAAGCCCGAAGCCAGGGCCGCCACCACGGTCATGTTGATGTACTCGGCCAGGTAGAAGAACCCGAACTTCATGCCGGAGTACTCGGTGTGGAAGCCCGCCACCAGCTCGTTCTCCGCTTCGGGCATGTCGAAGGGCAGCCGGTTGGTTTCCGCGAAGCCGCAGGTGAGGTAGATCAGGAACCCGAGGATCTGGGGCACCAGCCCCCAGAAGGGAAGGCCCACGGCCATGCGGGCTGACATCTCGCCGAAGTTGAGGCTGGCGGAGAGCACCACTGGCGCCAGCAGGCTGATGGCCAGGGGCACTTCGTAGCTCACCATCTGGGCCGCGCTGCGCAGGCCACCCAGGAGGGGGTACTTGGAGTTGGAGGCCCAGCCCGCCAGCACGATGCCGTAGACGCCGACGCTGGCCACACCCAGGATCCAGAGCAGGCCCACGTTGATGTCGGCGATGCCGCCCGACACGGGCAGGCCGCCCACGAAGGGGAACCACTTCGGGAAGGTGAAGAAGACGCCAGGCACGAAGGAGACCGCCGCGAACACGACCACCGCGGACACCATGCTGATGGCCGGGGCGATGAAGAACACGAACCTGTCGGCCTTGGCCGGGATGATGTCCTCCTTGAGGATCAGCTTGAGGACGTCGGCCACCAGGCCGGGGATGCCGCGCCAGTAGGACAGGACGGGGATGCGGCCCCACTTCCACATGCCGCGGTTCATCCAGCCGGTGATGCCCACATGGCCGCTGGCCACGCGGGTGGAGCCCAGGCGCTGCTGCAGGTAGCCCAGGACCTTCCGCTCGGCGAACACGGTGAGGGGCACGACGACGAAGACGAAGATCACCACCAGCAGGCACTGGACGAGCGTGATCACGATGGACTGGGTGAGGGTCGGAATGGGCATGGTCGGATGTCCTCGTCGCCTAGCGGTCGATCTCGCCGAGCACGATGTCCAGGGTGCCGATGGCCGCGACGATATCCGCGATCAGGCCTCCCTCAGCCATCTTGGGCAGGGATTGGAGGTTGATGAAGCCAGGAGCCCGCACGTGGAAGCGGTAGGGATTCCCGCTGCCCTTCTCGCCCACCAGGTAGTAGCCGAGCTCGCCCTTGGGGGCCTCGGTGGCGTGGTAGACCTCGTTGACCTCGGCCTTCAGGATCTTGGGGATCTTGGCCATGACGGGCCCTTCGGGCATGCCGTCCATGCACTGCTGGATGATGCGGGCGCTCTGCCGCATCTCTTCCATGCGGACCAGGTACCGGGCGTAGGTGTCGGCCTCGGTCTTGGTGGGGACTTCGAAGTCCATCTCCGCGTAGGCGGCGTAGGGGAAGGCCTTGCGGATGTCGTAGGGCACCCCGGCGGCTCGCAGCACCGGGCCCGTGACGCCCAGGGCGATGGCATCCTCGGCGCTGAGCTTGGCCACACCGATGGTGCGCTTCTTCCAGATGCGGTTCTCGCTCAGCAGGTTCTCGTATTCCTCGAGGCACGTGGGGAACTTGGCGAGGAACTTCTTCACCAGCTTCTCGAAGCCGGGGGGCAGATCCTCCCGCAGGCCACCGATGCGGAAGGCCGTGGTGGTGAGGCGGGAGCCGCAGAAGGCCTCGTTCATGTCGAGGATGTCCTCGCGCTCGCGGAAGGCGTAGAGGAAGACCGTCATGGCGCCGATGTCCAGGGCGTGGGTCGCCAGCCAGATCAAGTGGGAGGCCAGGCGGTTGAACTCGTTGAGCATCGTGCGGATGTACTGGGCGCGGCGAGGCACCGTGATGCCGAAGAGTTTCTCGTTGGCCTCGGCCCAGCCCAGGTTGTTGGCCACGGCGGAACAGTAGTCCATGCGGTCCGTCCAGACCTGGCCCTGGAAGAAGGTCTGGTTCTCGCAGATCTTTTCCACGCCCCGGTGCAGGTAGCCGATCATCGGTCTGCAGTGGGTGATGGTCTCGCCATCGAGCCGCAGCTTCACCCGGAGGACACCGTGGGTGGACGGGTGCTGAGGGCCAAGGTTGATCTCCATTTCCTCGTTCTTGAACATGGATCACTCCGCCTTGGGCTGCTTGAGGTTGATGCCCAACTGGCCGGCCTTCTGCATGGCGATGAGCTCAAGCCTGCCGCCCCGGTCCTCGCGGAAGGAGATGTCGCGCTGGCCCCAGCCCACCACGGGGTAGTCCTTGCGGAGCGGGTAGCCTTCCCAGTCCTCGGGGCAGAGGATGCGGGTCATGTCGGGGTGGTTCGCGAAGCGGATGCCGAGCATGTCGTAGATCTCGCGTTCCATCCAGTTGGCGCTGGGGTAGACGGCGCAGGCGCTTTCGGGGATGAAGCCCTCGGGCACCAGGATCCGCAGGCGGAGGCGCTTTCTCCGGCTGATGCTGGTCAAGTGGTAGACCACGCTGAAAGCGAACTCCTTGGCGGCGGGGTAGTGGGTGGCCGACTGGTCCGCCAGCATTTCGTAGTTGAGCTTGGCGTCCTGGCGGCAGAGCTGGAGAACTTCAAGAATGGCGTCCTTGGACACCTGGCAGGTCAGTTCCCCGGCCTGCTCGAAGATCTCTTCCACTTTGCTTCCGAGGACTTCCTGGAGGTGGAGGAGATCCGCATCCTTCGGTTCCTGGGGCCAGGGGGTCTTCAGGTCGTTGTCATCCTTGCGGGGGACGGCGCGCACCGGAGGCTTGGGGGCGTCTTTGCCCTCGGCCTCGGCCTTGGCCTTGGCCACCTCGAAATCGGCCAGCTGCTTCGCCCACTTGGCCTCGTCGGCCGCTGCGGCCGCCTTCACTTCGGCCTGGTAGGTCTTCAGGCTCGGCAGGGGCACCGTCTTGGGCAGGACGATCTGCCGCTGGGGGGAAGCGGCGTAGTCGTAGACATAGGGTCCGGCAGGAGCCTCCGGGGTTTCCGGCGGCTGGGGGAGGGTCTCGTCCGCCATCAGCCGACCTCCTCGAAGATGTCCTTGTACCGGTCGGCCAGGCTGCTGGTCATGATCTTGTCCTGCAGTTTCATGAACCCGTAGATGAGGGACTCGGGTCGGGGTGGGCAGCCGGGGATGAAGACATCCACCGGGATGACCTTGTCCACGCCCTGCACGGTGTGGTACGAGTCGAAGGGCCCACCGGCGGTGGCGCAGGAGCCCATGGCGATGACCCACTTGGGCTCGGGCATCTGGTCGTAGAGGATCTTGATGGTGGGGGCCATCTTGTAGGTGACCGTGCCCGCGATGATCATCAGGTCGGCCTGACGGGGGGTGGCGCGGAAGATGCCGGCGCCGAAGCGGTCGAAGTCGAAGCGGCTGGCGCCCGCGGCCATCATCTCGATGGCGCAGCAGGCCAGGCCGAAGGTGACTGGCCACACGCTCGTGGCGCGGGACCAGTTCATGACCTTCTCCACCTTGGTGGTGATGAGGATCTGCTCAAAGGCGCTGGGCTGCATTATTCCCATGTGAGGGCTCCCTTGGACCAGATGTAGCCGTAACCGAACAGCAGGAGGAACAGGAACAGGCCCAGTTCGATGGCGCCGAAGACAGCCAGTTCCTTCATCTGGATGGCCCAGGGCATCAGGAAGACCGTTTCCACGTCGAACACGAGGAACATCACGGCCACCAGGTAGTAGCGCACCGAGAACTTCTCCCGGGCCTCGGTGGTGGTGACGATGCCGCACTCGTAGGACGAGTATTTCGCGGCACTGGGCCAACTAGGGCGCAGGAGCCACGATAAATTCCAAATGATGATCGGCAGGGCCACTGCTACCAGGATCAGCAGCAGGATGGACGCGTACCCACGCATGGAGCCTCCAGAACACATCATTGTGTCGGCCGGTCCCGCACAGGTCAACGATCTAAGCCAACCTTCCCATCCTTTGTGACCCATGCCCCAATCTGGCCGTTCGGCGCCTTCCCCCTTCCGATACGATGCTTCCATGTCCACACCCAATCCGCCGGTCCCCTCTGATGCTGTCGCCACAGGCGATCAGTCCATCGCCAATTTCAGGCCCGCCCGGGAGCTCTACCCGACCCTGGACCTCACCCGCGAGCCGGTCGACTTCGCCCTGTTCCAGGCCCTGCCCCTGGACCTGATGTTCAAGCACCACTTTGTGCCTGTGCAGGAGCGGGAAGGTGTCCTGTGGCTGGCCATGGCCGATCCCCTGGACATCCCCACCCAGGACATGCTGCGACTGAGATTAAAACGACCCCTGCGGTTCGCCGCCGCGCCCCTGGCCCAGATCCAGGAAGTGTTGAAGAAGTCCGAAAGCGGCCAGAAGGTCATGGACGAGGCCGGCGAGGCCCTGAAGGTCCAGGTGCTCCACGAAGAGGACTGGGATGACGAAGTCCTGGATCTGGAGCGCCTCACGGACAAGGACGAGGCCCCCATCGTCCGCCTGGTGGACACGACCATCTTCAACGCCCTCCAGCGGCGCGCCTCTGACATCCACCTGGAAACCATGGCCACGGGGTTCCAGATCAAGTACCGCATCGACGGCAGCCTCTATCCCGCCGCCGATCCCATCGACCGTCGCTTCGCCTCGCCCATCATCAGCCGCATCAAGGTCATGTCCGAGCTGGACATCGCCGAGAAGCGGAAACCCCAGGACGGGCGCTTCAAGCTCAAGGTGCGGGGGCGGGCCATCGACTTCCGCGTGAGCATCATGCCCACCATCCACGGCGAGGACGCGGTCATCCGCATCCTGGACAAGGAAAACCTCACCGAGGAGTTCCAGGCTTTGTCCCTGGAGATCCTCGGCTTCTCCGAGAACGAGCTGAAGCGTCTGCGCCGGTTCTCCCGGGAGCCCTACGGCATGTTCCTCGTGACGGGCCCCACGGGCTCCGGCAAGACCACCACCCTCTACGCGGTGATCAGCGAGATCAAATCCCCCGAGGACAAAATCATCACCATCGAGGATCCCGTCGAATACCAGCTCGAGGGCGTCACCCAGATCCCCGTCAACGAAAAGAAGGGCCTCACCTTCGCCCTGGGCCTGCGCTCCATCCTGCGCCACGATCCCGACAAGATCCTCGTGGGCGAGATCCGCGATCCCGAGACCGCCCAGATCGCCATCCAGTCCGCCCTGACGGGCCACCTGGTCTTCACCACCGTCCACGCCAACAACGTGCTGGACGTGCTGGGCCGCTTCCAGCACATGGGAGTCGAGGTCTACAACTTCGTGTCTTCCCTCAACTGCATCCTGGCCCAGCGGCTCATCCGCGTGCTCTGCCCCAAGTGCAAGCGGCCCGCCCCGATCCCCTCGACCCAGGAACTGGAGGAGAACGGCGTGGACGAGGCCTGGCTACGCAGTGCCACCCTCTTCGACCGGGTGGGCTGTGTGGATTGCCATGGCACGGGCTTCCGGGGTCGCCAGGCCATCATCGAATTCATGGGCCTCAACGACGAGCTCCGGGAGCTGCTCATCCAGCGGGCCCCAGTCCGCGAGGTGAAGGCCGCCGCCCGCCGGGGCGGGATGCAGTTCCTGCGGGAGAGCGCCATCGAGAAGGTGCGGGCGGGGATCACCACGTTCGCGGAGATCAACAAGGTGACCTTCCGGGAAGGCTCGTGAGGGGCCTCCTTCTCGCGACCGTCTCGACCCTCCTGGTGGCAGGAGGTTCGGCTGAATCGTTCCCGTTCCGGACCACCCTCACCGCGGAAACCCTGCGCCTGCCCCAGAAGGAGAACCTAGGCCTCCTGGGCTTCTCCGGCACCGCGGACCTGGGGCCCTTCTACCTGGGGCCGGGCCTCTATGGCGCCGTGCGAGGCGAGCGCGGCGGCTTCTTCACCTTCGGGCTTGAAGGCGGCCTGCGGGGCCGCCCCTTCTCTGCCTTGCCCCTGGAACTGGATGCGGGCTGCTTCCTGGGCGGCGGCGGCGGCGGCGCGGCGCCCCAGGGCGGCGGCTTCATGGTGCGCCCCCACCTGGGGGTTGCCTGGGCCTTCGGGAAGGTCCGCCTGGGGGCGGAAATCAGCCAGGTGCGCTTCCCCAACGGGGGCATCGACAGCACTCAGGGCGCCCTTACCCTGGCCATCACATCCGACCGCCTGTGGGCGCCTGAAGGCGGGTGGGGCCCGACCTTCCGGGGACCAGTGACCTGGGAGGGCCGGGGCCTGGAGCTGGAGGCCATCCATCTCAATCCCACCTCCTCCAGCCGCACCCGCGGTGGATTGGTCCAGCCGACCTTCGACCTCGTGGGAGTTTCCTTCACCCGCGATTTCCAGGGTCCTTGGTTTCGGTTCTTCTCGACGGACGGCGCGGCCAAAGGTTCCAGTTCCGGCTACGCCCAGGCCCTGGCCGGGCTCGGACTGCGAACCTCCCCCGCCAGCGCCTTTGGACTGGAGGCCCGCCTGGGCGCCGGCCTCGGTGGCGGCGGCAACGTCGACACCGGGGGCGGTTTCCTCCTGTCCGGCGAGGGCGCCGTCACCCTGGGCACTCCCCGCTGGCGGGCCGCCTTGGGATTGGGTTTCCTCCGGGCACCCGCAGGCCAGCTGGACAGCCGGACAGCTTCATTGCGGATTTCCTACCGCTCCTCGGCCCCCGTGCCCGCCGACAGCGGCGAAGCCCTGGCGGACTTCGAGCTGGCGAACTGGCGCGTGGGCTCGGGCCTCCTTGTCTACCGCCAGGCCCAGCGCCGGGACGGCTCCGCCGGCCAGATCCAGGTCATGACCCTGCGGGGGGACCGTCAGCTGGCTGGCGGCTTCTACTTCAGTGGCGAGGCGGGCAGCGCCACCGGTGGCGGCGCGGGCGGCTACTCCACGGGACTGGCCGGCCTGGGTTGGGAGACGCCCCGCTGGGCCGGCCAGCGCCTCTTCGCCGAAGGCGCCCTCGGTGCGGGTGGCGGTGGCGGCCTGCATTCCGGCGGAGGGCTGTTGGCCTCTCTCCGGGCCGGTTGGCGGCTGGAGTTGCCCGGCGGGCTGGGACTGGAAGCCATGGCGGGCAAGGTCCGGGCTCCGCGGGGTGATCTGGACAGCACAACCTTCGGGCTGGGATTCAGCCTGCGGTTCAAAGCTTTGGAGCGCTAAGCTCCGCGCACCAGCTCCCGCTCCAGACTCTGCAACCGCTTGAGACGGGCGAAGAGCCCCGGTTCGGCGGCCAGAGCCTCCGCAGTTCCCAGCTGCAAGGCCTTTCCCTCCTCCAGCACCAGCACCCGGTTGCAGGTCTCGGCCACGAAGACCCGGTGGGTGGCGAGCACCAGCGAGGAGGTGCCCAGGAAGCCCCGCAGGCTCTCCAGGATCCTGCTTTCGGTCTCTGCATCCACGGCGGACAGCGCATCGTCCAGCAGCAGCAGCCGCGGCCGCCGGAGCAGGGCCCGGGCCAGGGCCGTGCGCTGGCGTTCGCCGCCGCTGAGGATGACACCCCGCTCGCCGACCACCGTGTCCAGGCCCTCTGGCAGCCGACGGATCAGGTCGTCCATGGCCACCACCCGAGCGATCTCCCAGATTTCCTCCTTCGTGGCCTCAGGCCGCCCCATGGCCAGGTTCGCCCGCAGGGTGTCCGAAAAGAGGAAGGCCTCCTGGGGCACCCAGCCCAGGCCCGCCCAGTGACGGCGGAGGGTCGCCTCTGAAAGGGGCTCGCCATCGACGAGCAGCCTGCCCGCCTGGGGTTCCCGCAGGCCCGCCAGCACTTGCAGCAGCAGGGTCTTCCCGGAGCCGATGCCGCCCACCACGGCCAGGCTGTCGCCCGGTGCCAGCTCCAGGTCCAGGGGTCCCAGGCCGCGCCCACTCTCGAATCGATGGACAAGCCCCTCCAGGCGAAGGGCCACCGGAACCTGTGGCAAGGTGATCACCTCGGCCGGAGGGAGCGAGCGCTCGGGGCTGCGGAGCAGTTCGTTCAGGCGGTCCTGTCCGGCCTTGGCCCGCTGGAACAGGTTTGCCGACCAGCCCAGGCTCATCATGGGCCAGGCCAGGGCCACCAGGAAGCCGGTGAAAGCCGTGAGGTCGCCCAGATCCAGGACGCCCTGCACCACCAGGTTGCCCCCATAGGCCACCAGGACCAGGGCCGACACACCGCCGATGAAGGCCGAGAGCGGGGCGTAGGCGCTGAAGATGACCGACTGCTTCATGCTGAGCATGGCGTGGCGGTGGCTGAGGGCGCTGAACTGGGTGACCCGAGCCTCCTCCAGCCCGAAGGCCTGCACCACCCGCTCGCCGCTGATGGTCTCGTGGCTGAAGGTGGACAACGCCGAGAAGGCCAGCTGCAGCTTCTGCTGCACCAGGTGGCTCCACTTCCCGATGAAGTAGAAACCCATGGCCAGGAAGGAGAAGGGCAGCATGACCGCCAGGGTGAGCCGCCAGCTGGTATGGAACATCAGCCCGAGGGTCATGGGCAGGATGGACAGCACCTGGAGGAAGCTCATGAGACCCGGTCCGGTGGCCATGCGCACGGTGCCCACGTCATCACCCAGACGCGACATGAGGTCGCCCACCCGCTGCCGCTCGTAGAAGGCGAAGGGCCGCGCCAGCAGGAAGTCGTACAGGGAGCCCCGCTGTTCCCGCTCCACCTCCCGGCTCAGGCCGATGAGGGTGTTGCGCATGAGGTAGCGGCCGAGGCCCGCCAGGGCCGTGAAGGCCAGCATCCAGGCCAGGAAGACCCTCGACCCATGCCAGTCCTTGAATTCCAGGGCGTGCACCGCCCGGCCCGACCAGTAGGGCACCAGCGAGGCCGCCAGGCTGCACCAGACCGTGGCCGTCAGCCCCCAGTAGAGGGCGCGCCGATGGCGGGTCATGAGCGGCCACCACCACCAGAGTTTGGAACTCGAAAGATCGGCCAACCGGGCCCCCCTGAAGAAAGAGAGTAGCAACACCCATTTCCGTTCCGTCACAGGAAGCATCTTTCCTGGAATGGCGAGGCGGGTCATGCTGGAAGAAACCCCATGGATCATCTATGCGATTCCTGCGCAGGGCCTGCTTCCTGGTCATCGCAATCGGACTGGTCCCGCCTCCCCTGGCGGCCCAGATGGTGGAGGAGTCCCTGGCCCGGGATCCCGGGCCCCTCGACTTCATTTGTGGCGACAGCTACGAACAGTGGATCCTGCAGTCCCTGGCCGGGGATGGCCTGGTGGGCATCGCGGCCAAAGGCCAGGTGGTGCCACGCCTGGCCGCCCGCTGGAGCATCCGGAAGGATGGCTCGATCCACTTCGTCCTGAGGCCCGGGGTCCAGTTTCCCGATGGTGGCCTGGTCACTGCAGAGGACGTGCTCTGGACGCTGCGGGAACTCCAGCGCGATCCCCAGGCAAGCCCCACCAAGCGGGCCATCCTCGAAGGAGCGCAGCTGGGCTGCGAGGGGGGCTGCCCCTGGATCTGCTCCCCCCGGCCCGCCGCCCGTTTGTTGCTGGAGCTGGCCCGCATCCCGATCGCCCACCGGGGCCATCGCCACTGCGGCTCAGGGCCGTTCCTCTTCCGCAAGGACCCGGGGGCCTGGGTCTTCACACGCCGGGAGCATTTCCTGAAGCCCCGGGTGGACGGCATCCGTTTCCGCCTGTTGCCGGAGGCCGCCAGCGTCATGACCGCCCTGCAGAAGGGGTGGCTCAGCATCGGAGCCCCGGCCACGCGTCGCCAAGTCGAGCCCCCCGCCCACCATCGCCTCGTCACTCAGCCCATGCACGCACAGCTGGTGGTCTGGAGCCGGGGCGGCGTCGGCCCGCTCCACCTGCTTGAACAGTGGCGGAAGGACGCGTTCCCGGCCCACCTCCTGGGCCAGAACGCCCGGCCCAGCCGGGGCCTGTGGCCCGAAACCCTGGGTTTCGAGGCGCGGACCATGGAAACGGGGTTGCCTCTCCCGCAGGGCCCTGGAAGCCTCCGGCTGGCCTATGGCAGCGGGGATGAGGCCATTGAAAAGCTGCTGCTGGCGCTGCGGGAGCGGGCCCGCCGGGACGGCTTCGATCTGCACCTGGAACCCCTGGAACAGGGCCTCCTGGTGGAGCGTCTCCAGCGCGGCGACTTCCAGCTGGCCTGCTCCATGGTGGTCTTCGATCCGCATCCCTGGGCCGTGCTGGAGTACATGGAACCCAAGGGGCCCATGAACTTCACGGGCTGGGAACACCCCCAACTGCTGCGGCTGACCCAACAGCTTCGAGAGCCCGGCGACCCGGGCTGGCGGGAGCTGCAGTCCCTCTGGGCCCGCGCTCCTGCAGCCCTGCCGCTGCTGGACTTCCAGAGCGTGGTCTGGGTGGACAAACGCCTCCAGGTGGAGCCCAGCCCCATGGGCCTCTACCTGCACACGCCGGGAGCCGCCGGCTGGCAGTGGAAGCCGTGAGACGGGGGCTGCTCCAGGGGCTGCTCATCTGGGGCCTCGGGCTCGCCCTGGCGCTGGGACTGCCCGGTGCCACCTGGAAGCAGACCGCGCCCCCGGCCTTTCCCTGGGCGGCCCTGGGTCCGGCCTTCGTGGCCGTGTCGACCCTCTCACTGTTGGCGCCCCTCGTGGCCTGGAGCGGAGGTCCGGACCTGTCCACCCGGCGCGCTTTGGCCCTCCTGGAAGCCCCGCCGGACCTGCTCTGGGGGGCGCTCCTGCTGGCCCTCTGGCCCACGGCCTTGGGGCCTCCAGGATTAGGCGGCTGGCTGGTGGCCTTCCTGACGGCGGCCCTGCCGGGAGAGGTACGCTGGCTTTCCCAGGCCATGCCCGGGGAGCACCCCTTTCCCCTTGCCTGGGGGCGCAAAGTTGTTCGGCGGGTGCGCTGGCTCGAGCTGAGGCGCCTCTGGGGTCGCTGGCTGGCGGCCCGCCTGCCCCTCTGGCTGACGGCCACCCTGGTGCTGGAGCGGGTGCTGGGTGTGCCAGGACTGGGCACGGACTGGATGACCCGGGTGACCTTGCGGGACCGCGCCGGTCTGGCCTGCTGGATCCTCGCCCTGACCCTGCTCTGGGCCCTGTCCCACACCTGGGAAGGTGAGCGGTCATGAGGTGGCGCCTGGCCTGTCTCGCGGCCCTGCTGCTGCCGGACTTGGTCCTGGATCCCTTCGGAGGGGGCCTGGGCGCCACCCTTCGCCATCCCCTGGGCACCGACGACCTGGGCCGGGACGCCCTCCTGCGGCTGCTGCTGGCCTCGGCCCGCAGCCTCGGCTTCGCCAGCGCCTGCGCCCTGCTGGCCCTGGTCCTGGGCCTGGTGCTGGCCTGGCGCGGACGGCGCTTCCTGGGGGTCTGGTCGGCTTTCCGCAGCCTGCCGCCTCTGCTCTTCCTGCTGCCCCTCGCCGCGCTGCTGGGGGGCTTTTCTCCCGCGCCGCTCTCCCTATTGCTGGGCGTTCTGATCAGTCCTCACCTGGAACCGGCCCTGCGGGCGCGGCTGCAGCATTTTCAGCACTCCCCCGCCTGGGCGGCGGAGCGCACCCTGGGCGCCACCTGGCCCTCCATCTTGCGCCGCTGGGCGCCCTGGGGCTGGCAGCAGATGGCCGCCCTCTTCCCCAGTGCCTGGCTGTCGGCACTGTGGGGCGAGGCCACCCTTTCGGCCCTGGGGCTTGGCCCAGGTCCCGGCCAGGACAGCCTGGGGCGCCTGCTGGCCGAGGAACTCCCCCGTCTCGGCTCAGATCCGTCGCCCCTCGGCTGGGCCGCCCTGGCCATGGTGCTCGCCCTCGCCTGGGTGTCTGCGCCTGGGAGTTCCATTCGCACTTGACGGTCGCAAGGTGCGAAGGAACACCCATCTGGTCCTGGCTCTATGTGAACCAGGGATCCGACCTTTTGAGCTTTCCGCGCCCTGCGCCAGGAAGGATCAGCGACTCCTGCGCTAGGATGGGCGCCATGAGCCCCCTCCTCGGACACCCACTCCCCGCTTTCTCCCTGCAGGACGACCAGGGCGCCACGGTCACGGCCAAGGACTTCAAGGGCCACTGGACCGTGCTCTACGCCTATCCCAAGGACAGCACCCCCGGCTGCACCACCGAGGCCTGCGACTTTCGCGACAACCTGGCCCGGGTGCAGTCGCTCGGCGCCCAGGTCTACGGCATCAGCAGGGACAGCCTGAAGAGCCACCAGAATTTCATCGCCAAGCAGAGCCTGCCCTTCCGCCTGCTGTCCGACCCCGAGCTGGCCTTGCTGAAACCCCTGGGCGCCTTCGGCAAGAAGGTCATGTACGGCAAGGAATTGGAAGGCATCATCCGCAGCACCTTCCTCGTCGATCCCAAGGGCATCCTCCGCCACGTATGGCCCAAGGTCAGCGTGAAGGGGCACGTGGAAGCCGTAATCGCCGTGCTGAAGGATCTTCAGGAAGCCTGAACGGCCTCAGGCAGGCCCCCAGAGAGGTTTCAGCGAGGCACGGCTACGCCGGGCTGAGCGTGGGGGTCCGGGGGTGTTCGCGCAGCGTGGAACCCCCGGAGAGCGTTACCCCGCCATGATGCTGAAGCCGCCATCCACATAGATCACCTGGCCCGTGACGCCACGGCCCATGTCGCTGAGCAGGAACACACCGGCGTCGCCCACTTCCAGCTGGTCCGTGTCGCGCTGCAGCGGCGTGTGGGACCGGTGCAGCTTGAGCTTGGCTCCGATGCCGGGAATGGCCGAGGCGGCCAGGGTCTTGATCGGTCCCGCGGAGATGGCGTTGACCCGGATGCCCTGGGGACCCAGGTCGGCCGCCAGATAGCGGACGCTGGCCTCCAGGCTGGCCTTGGCCACGCCCATCACGTTGTAGCCAGGCACCACGCGGATGCTGCCCAGGTAGCTGACCGTCACGATGGAGCCCCCCTCGGCCATCAGGGGCTGGGCCGCATGGCTGACGGCGGCCAGGGAGTAGGCGCTGATGTCGTGGGCCACCCGGAAGTCCTCCCGGCTGGTATCCACGAAGCGGCCCTCCAGGGCCTGCCGGGGCGCGTAGGCCACGGCGTGGACCACGAAGTCGAGCTTGCCCCACTTCCGGCGGATCTCGTCGAAGGCCATGACGATCTGGCTGTCGCTGCCCACGTCCATCATGGTCAGCAGCGGGCTCTTCAGTTCGGCCGCCAGTTCCCGGACGTTCTCGCCCAGGCGCTCGTTCTGGTAGGTCAGACAGAGCTGGGCCCCTGCTTCGGCCGCCTTCTGGGCCATGCCCCAGGCAATGGAGCGCTTGTTGGCCACGCCAATGATCAGGCCCCGCTTGCCTTCCAGCAGTCCACCCTTGGCTCCCATGCCATCTCCTCCAGAGTCATGTCCTAACAATCATTCAACCTACAGCAGAATCGACCCTTTGCCCAGCCAGAAGGCCGGGTGGCAATCGCCGATGGATTCCTGTTCGTCCCCCCGCCCATTCCTGTTAATCCTGTCTTGCCCTTCACCTCAGAGGTTCCGTGCTCCAGCTTGCCTTGATCGCCCTGCCCGCCCTCCTCGCGCAACAGGGGCCCAGTTTCCGGACTGAACTGGACGCGGGGCGCTACCTCAAGGTGATGGCCGAGGCAGAGCAGAGGCTGAAGCAGGATCCCAAGGACGCCCTGGCCTGGGCCGCGAAGTCCCAGGCCCTGTCGAGCCTCATGCGCTTCAGCGAAGCCCGGGCGGCCGCGGACCATTCGGTGGCCCTGAACCCCGGCCTGGCGGACGCCCTACTGGCGCGGGGGCTGGCCCGGGCCGGCGAGGCCATCAAGCAGCGCGACCTCGGCTCCCTCCGCGGCGCCTTGAGTGCCATGGATGACCTGCGGGCCGCCACCGAGGCCGATCCGACCCTGACCTCCGCCTGGACCAGCCTCGGCCTGGCCTATGAAATGCTGCCGGGCCTGCTGGGTGGTTCCACCCGCAAAGCCCAGCAGTGCGCCGAGCGTCTGCGGGCGGTGGCCCCCGCCCGGGGCGATCTACTGCAGGCCCTCATCCTGGCGGAAGAGGACAAGTGGCGGGAGGCGGAGCCTTATTTCGGGCGGGCCCTGGCCCAGGCTCCCCAGGACCCCGAGGTGGTGGGCCAGTGGCTGGATGCCCTGGACCGCCGCGCGGCGAAAAAGGCCCTGGGGGAGGTCGGGAAGAATGCCCGCCTGCAGGCGGAGGCGCAGCGCCTTCTGCCGGGGGTGCGCACCCGCGCCCGGGGGGTGGTGGCCGTCAGCGACGCCTTCCTGCACGCGGGCCAGCCTGAGACTGCGTGGAAGGTCGTGCAGGACCACTCGGGCCAAGTGGATGCGCCCAGCCTGCTGCGCCTCCAGCTGGGCAAGGTCGCCGCCAGCGGCGGTGTGCACCGTCCCGAGGGGCTAGCCGCCCTGGACCAGGTGCTGCGCGAACCCCTCGAAGGCGGCTCCTCCGGCTACCCCGGCGCCTGGTGGCGCAAGGGCCAGATCCTCAAAGCCCTCGGACGCCACGACGAAGCCCGCCGCGCCGCCCAGGAAGCCCTGAAGATCGATCCCAAGCACCGGGGGGCGAAAGAACTGCTGGGGAGCTTGTCAAGAGATTGAGGACGAATAGCCTTGAGGATGCGCCTGTTTCCAGGCCCAGGCGCTTCCGATGATCGATTCCAGGTCCGGGAACTGGGGCACCCAGCCCAGTTCCCTCCGGATCTTCTCCGGGCTCGCCACCAGAATCGCTGAGTCGCCTTCCCTTCGCGGCGCCTCGACCACCGGAATCGACACGCCGGTGACGGCTTGGGCAACCTGGATGACTTCCCGGTTGCTGTACCCACGGCCATTCCCGAGGTTGAATATGTGCCGGGTTCCCGGCAGGGACGCCTCCAGGGCGAGCCGGTGCGCCTGGGCCAGATCCTGCACATGGATGTAGTCCCGGATACAGGTTCCATCTGGGGTCGGATAGTCCGTTCCGAATAGGGTGAAAGACTTACGCTGTCCCGCAGCCGCCTCGAAAAGCATCGGGATCAAGTGCGTTTCCGGGCGATGGTCCTCACCCAGGTGCAGACCGGCGCCCGCGGCATTGAAGTAGCGCAGCGAGATGCACGTCATCCCCTGGAGCCGCGCGATCCAATCGAGGGCCTGATCCGCCAGCAGCTTGGCCATGCCATAGGCATTCGTCGGACGCGTCGGATGAGCCTCATCGATGGGGAAATATTCCGGGTCCCCGTAGACCGCCGCGGTCGAGGAGAAGATGAACTTCGGGATGCCGGCCTGAACCGCAGCTTCCGCAAGCCTCAGAGTATTGGCCGTGTTGTTCCTGAAGAATCGACTGGGATCGCGCATCGATTCCCCGGCTTCGATGTAGGCCGCGAAGTGCATGACCGCGTCGAATTGGATGTCGTGAAAAACCTGGTGAAGCACAGCCGTATCCATGAGATCACCCTCAATGAACTCGGCCCCCTCGGGTACCGCCTCTCGATGCCCTTTTTCAAGTGAGTCCAATATCACCACGTCGTGCCCGAAGGCCATCAGGTCGTAGGCCACCGTGCTTCCGATGTAGCCTGCACCACCAGTCAAGAGAAGGCGCAAAATCGACTCCGAAGGAAAAGGTGTTTGATTGGAGAGGCGTCAGGACAGCAGTCCGGATCAGGTCATGACAAAGATCGGCGAAACGGCCATCACCTTCCTGGGTCGATAGAGACAGAAGTAGGCTGCGCACCAGATGACTGCGAAACACCCGTAGCGGGCAGCCATCAGGATGGGGAAGGGCGAGCGCACCTCGAACCCTATCAAGGGAAGAATGCACGAGGATAGGACCATCCCGAATCGGAAAAGCCGCCGGTCCCGACTGAAGAAGGCGAATGGGAAAAACCAGGGGAGATACCATTCGTGCAGTTCGGGACTTCCGATCAGGAAGTAGGCGAGGAAGGCCAACAGGCAGCTCTGCAACAGAGCCTCGAAATCGAATGCCTCCCGCTTGAGGAAACCGCGCACCCATATGGCCCCATAACATGCCACGAAGGCGCCCTTGTAAGTCCACTTCACCAAGTTGAATGCCCGCTCACTGATGGGTCCGAACAAACCGAGCACATGATAGGTTTCGAGATAGAGGAAGTTGCGCAAAAGCTGGTCCCGCCCCTTCAGCAGACGCAGGAAGTTGTCCAGCCCGTTCTCATAGAAAAAACTCGGGAGCAGGCTCACGACCAGGAAGCCCAATCCCAGCAGCAAGGCGCGTCCCACGGCCCTGGGCAGTGGGTCCTTCCGAGTGAGGTAGAGCAGCAGGAATGGAAGAATGAACACAGGCATATACTTGAGCCCAACCCCGAGTGCGAGGACCAGCACGGCCTGGATCTCCCTGCCCTGCAGTACGAGGTCCAGCGTACCCAGCAAGCAAAGCAGCAGGAACACATCGTTGTGGTTCGCGGCAAGGAAGGCGAAGAGCATGACCGGGTTCAGGGCCCAAAGCAGCAGGGAAGGTCCGGGATTGGCGCCCAAACGCTGGGCGATCCGGTAGGCCAAAACACAGTTGCAGGCGTGGGCGAGACCGCACAGAAACTTGAAGATTAGCAAAGAGGCCAACTGGCTGCCCCCCGAAAGCCAGGCCACGAAGGTGGCAAGCTTCACAAACAGCGGTCCATACGGCGTGATGATGTACAGCCAGGCAACATGGATGTTGTCGAACATCGGGTCGCCCTGGTAACCACGAATCTGGGCAATGACGTGAGCATAGGGATTCCCTCCATAGTGGGATTCCAGCCACCCTGTCCCGAAGTAGAAGTAGACATCTGGACTCATCCAGGCCAGGGCCCCCAGATAGATCAATCCGGAAAGCACTGAGATCAGGATCATGAAATTCGGGGACATCGCGCTGCTGGAGGCGGATTGAGCCTGGACGTATTTCCAGAACCCATACCCTGTGAGGCCAAGGATCAGGGCATGGCAGGCTTTCCCCACCATGAGGACCGGAAGCGTTCGACCGTTATAGTCGCTCCCAAAAAAACCAAGGAAATAGTCGTACTCATATGGAGTGACTCGAAGCGGCCCACCCGTGCTTCTCCACCAGAGGGCGATTGATGGAAGGATCAGCAACAGGCTGCAGACAAGGAAAAGGACCAGATAGGTGCCGCCGCGATGGTTGGGGCCGGCTGACGATGGGGGAGCGGGGGGATCCAGGTTCATTCGGAATCTCTAGACGTTGCCGTAGAGGGAATTCTGGATCATGGAATACCCCCTGATTAGTTCCCTGAGCCCTTCCTCCAGCCCATACCTGGGACGCCATCCTGTGGATTCCAGCTTGGCATTGGAAACGATGTAGTTTCGCTGGTCCGGGTCCCTCCCGAGGGGCGCCTCGAGAATGACCAGTTCGGGCACGAGTCTTTGAATGGCAAGGGCCAGTTCCATCTTGGAAAGGTTCGCCTCGGTCAATCCGACGTTGTAGATCTCTCCCACCATGGCATCCCGATGGTCAAGCCCCCAGAGGAACGTCGCCACTACATCCCGGATGTGAATGTAGTTCCGCTTGAAGTGAGCTTCGAAGAGCACAAGGCAGCGATCCTTGACAGCCCGGTAGGTGAAGTCATTCACCAGGAGGTCCAGTCGCATGCGGGGGGACATTCCGAAGACGGTGGCCAGACGAAAACTGATCGCGTTGCCCCGTTCCATGAGGGACTGTTCGACTTCGAACTTGTGCTGGGCGTAGCTTGACAGAGGGTTGAGGGGAGACGTCTCGTCGCAGAAGTTCCCCTCGGAACCGGTGCCATAGGCGCTGTTGGTCGTCGGCATGAGAATCAACTGGTCCCGCGAGGCCCACTGAAACAGATCCAGCGGTGCCTGCAGATTGGTGCTTTCCGCAGTGACGGGATCCTTCGCGCACAGGGGCGCTCCCACCAGAGCCGCCAGGGGGATGACAATGTCGACGCCTTTCAACAAAGGGCGGATGTCTCTCTCCACCCTCACGTCCCCCCGGATCATCTGAAAATCGGGATAGTGGCAGACGTGTCCAAGGCTTGCCTGCCGATACATGAAGTTATCCAGCACCGTGACTTTGTAGCCTTGGGACAGCAGTTCAGGAACCAGCACCGACCCGATGTACCCGGCGCCGCCCGTGACCAGAATGTGTTCTTTCATGGATCACTCTCCCTTGGCCAGGAACCTACCATTTGCAGCAGCGTAGTCCTCGGGCAGTCCGATATCGATGAAGTAACCGTTGTGGGGCACCCCGCCGATCTTGAGCCCTGCTGAGAGCCAGGTCGGCAGCAGGTCCTGTTCGAGGCTGCAGGACCGAAGGCCCTCACCGTCCAGGACGGCGGTGGAATCGAATAGGTAGACACCCGCATTGATCCTGCCTCCGGCCCCGGAACCCCGCGGTCGAAGGGAAAGCACCCGGCCCAGGCCATCGCATTCGATCGACTCGAACCGCGGGGTCCCAGGATGTGGCGCCAGGATCATCGACAAGCTCGCCTCGAAGTCCTGGTGCCGCTTCCAGGCAGCCTGGAGGTCGACATCGCAGTACGTATCCCCGTTGAGCACCAAGAAGGGCGAACCCGCCTTCAGGCGTTGAGCCGCCAGAAGCAGGGCACCCCCAGTTCCCAGAGGTTCCGCCTCAACCACGTACTCGATCGGACATCCCCCGTAGGCTGGGCCCAACCGGTCCTGGATCACGTGCGCCATGTGCCCCACGGACAGGAAAAACCGTCCCACTCCCTGTGAAATCCAGTGATCCATGAGGTGTTCAATGAAAGGCCGCCCCGCCACAGGAGCCATGGGCTTGGGCAGATTGGGAACGGCCGTATGCAGACGCGTCCCCTTTCCTCCAGCGAGGACCAAGGCAGTGTTGGGGGAAGCTCCTGATCGAATCACGCATGTTCCAGGGATTCGCCACCGACAAGCATTGCTATTCGCCACGGGGTGGACAACTGCAATACTTTTAACATGATCATCAGCCAGACCCCATTCCGTATTTCATTTTTCGGCGGCGGCACCGACTACCCCGCCTGGTACCGCCAGCATGGCGGCGCCGTGCTGTCGACCACCATCGACAAGTACTGCCACATCAGCTGCAGGAACCTGCCCCACTTCTTCGCCTACCGGCATCGGATCGTCTACTCCCTGATCGAACTGGTCAATGAAATCGAGGAGATCCGGCATCCCTCCATCCGGGAGTGCATGCGCCAGGTCCCGACCCCGAACGGTCTTGAAATCCACCACGATGGCGACTTGCCCGCCCGGTCGGGGCTTGGCTCCAGCTCCGCCTTCACTGTGGGCATGCTGAACACCTTGCGGGCCATGAACGGGCTCATGAGTTCGAAATCGGAACTCGCGAAGGGTGCGATCCACGTGGAGCACGAGATGATTCGCGAGGCCGTCGGGGCCCAGGATCAGATCGCGGCCGCCTATGGCGGGCTCAACCGCATCGCCTTCGCCCAGGATGGAAGCTTCAGGGTAGAACCTCTGCTAATCCCCGCAGAGCGTAGGGACCTGCTCCAGTCCCACCTGATGCTTTTCTTCACTGGATTCCAGCGTTATGCCACGGAGATTGCGGCCCAGAAGATCCAGAACCTGCCTCACAAGACCACGGAACTGGCTCGAATGCAGGAGATGGTGGATGAAGCCATCGCCATGCTGTCGTCCCCAGCAACCTCGCTTGATGAGTTCGGGCGCCTGCTGCATGAAAGCTGGATGCTGAAACGTTCACTGGCCGGCAGTGTCACTACGGACCAGATCGACCAGATCTACGAAGCCGGACGGGCGGCCGGGGCCATTGGGGGCAAGCTGCTGGGTGCGGGAGGAGGCGGGTTCATGCTGTTCTTTGTCCGCCCAGAACATAGAGGGAACCTGCAGCAGGCCCTCTCGAACCTGGTGCACGTCAATTTCAAGTTTGAAACCCAGGGCAGTCGAATCGCGCTCTACGACCCGAATTTCTGAATTCATGGGACAAGGCGCCAACCTCGCGACACCAGCAAAAGAGCAGGGAGATAGCATGCGCCACATCACCCAGCTCAGGTCAATGGCGAGGGACTACACCTCCCGGTGGCTGGGTGATCCAATTGCGGTGGAGGGGACCTTTCCAAGACCATTCTTCTGGCTTTGTCTTGCCTGCCTGATCGGCTACGCGCTCGGGATTCAAGGTGACTTCATGCTGGACGATCATGTCGTCCTGTTTGGCGCCAAGGGGATAGAAAACAAAAACCTGTTGGACCTCATCATGGGCCGGCAGCATTTCTTCTACCGACCCCTGGGGCATCTTGTGTTGTTCTTCTGCCAGCCCATCTTCGGCCGGCATCCATCCGGGTATCACGCCGTCAACCTCGCCCTGCTGATTCTGGTGGTCTGGACGGCGCATCAGATATTCCTTGAACTCACCTTGAAGCCGCGTGTGGCCTTCACGGCAGCCTTACTATTTGCGGTACACCCCTTCAACGCCTTTTTGGTTGACTACATTACAGCCAGTGTCATCGGGACCTTCTTGCTCTCCATGGAATTGAGCTTTCTGGCCTTTCTTCGTCACCTCCGCACAGGAGCCGACGGTGCGATGCGACTGAGCCTTCTCCTATTCGCCATAGCGCTCCTCTCTCATGAAATGGGGGTGCTGATGCCGATGATTGTCCTGTGCCACCTACATTTCATGCTTCGCAAGAACCTGCGAGAAACGACCAGGCTGGTGGCGCCCTATGTTGTCGTGACCGCTGGCTACCTTCTTCTCCGCGCCCTTCTATTCCCGTTGTCGGGGACACTCCATGGAATCGTTGCCGTCGCTCCCTACCCGGCCAGGTACCTGGGAGCGTTGGGGGAGCTCCTGGGCTGGTACTTCAAGAACCTTCTGTGGCCAAACCACGTCCTGTTTTTATGGTCCGCCCAGGGCGATGCAAAGCACGCCTTGCCAGCTGCAATCCTTATTTCGGGATATCTGATCGGATCTGCTTATTTGCTTTTCAGATACTGGAGACAAGGACCTGCGGCCTTTTCTCTTGCCATGTTCACCTGCGGATTCCTGCCCATCCTCACAGCGAGTTTTACCTATGTGCCCCAGGGATACCCGTTGATCGAGCCCCATTGGTTCTATTTCCCATCCCTTGGCTTTTTCCTTCTCCTGGGTTTGGGTCTGGAAAAATCGAGAGCTGTCGGGACCGAATCATTGGGTTCGCTCCTTTCGGTTCTTCTTGTCACGACCTGGTCCTTCCAACTGATCCGCACTCACAAGCATTGGCTGAATGAGGAAACCTACAGTCGGTACTGGCTGTCGCAGAACGACCGTGACTGGACGCCATACCACGGGCTGGGAAGAGCGTACCTTCGAAAAGGGGACCCCGAGGCGGCCTCACAAATCATGGAGCAGGGGCTGGCTCGGATCGCCAGCAGCCCTCCTGCGATCCTCCTGACGGATCTCGCTGTGGCCCACCAGTTGGCCGGGCGCGAAGGCCAGGCACTCCATTTATTGGCCCTGTCCCTTTCGCGGGATCCCAGCTACGTCACCACTTACGAAGTATTGGGGGGTCTCGCTCTCAGGCAGGGGCGTTATCCACTTGCACAGGCCTCTTTTACGGCCGCCCTGAACCTGGATCCTCGAAGCATGGAAGCCAAGCGTGGGCTGGAAACCTGCAGTCAGCAACTGCACCCACTCGAGCCAAAACCAGCCCGATGAGTTTCGTTGGACCCTACCAACGGCAGAAAAAATCCCGCAGGAACTGGAAGTAGTAGGCTGCGCCCCAGCGGAGCACCTGGAGCTTGGCTTTCCCTCCGATGCGTGGGGGTTCACTGCCTGGGATATCGGTCACTTTCAGGCGACGGCGGGCGGCGCGAACCGAGAGGAGCGGCTCCCAGCTGATCCTCGTGTGGAAGAGCCGTTCCGGAGTGCGGTGCCAGCGGTCCTGGTCCAGTTCCAGTTCCCGGATCATGGCAGTCCGGTAGGCCCGGTAGATCACCATGGCATCCGTGTAGTGGCCCCCATGCAGCAGGTTGATGGTCCGGGTGAAGAGCCAGTTCCCGAATCCGGTGACGAGGCTGTCATCCTCGCTGGTCGCTCCCTGGGCGTATCGGGACACGATGACCATGTCGTAGCCCTCGTTCATCTTGTCGATAAGGGGGCGAAGCAGTTCCGTGATGGAGTTCCCGTCCGGACTGAAGGTGATCAGGACCTCGCCCCTGATCTTGTCGAGCACCTCGTTGTAGGCCTGCCGGATGCCAGGCTGCGACTGGATGTGGACCTCGTAACCGTGCTCCCGGGCGTATTCCGCGGTGCCGTCCGTGGAATTTCCATCCAGGACCAGGATCTGTTCGAAGAGGGAGCGGTCGATCTGGGGCATGATCACACGCATGCCTTCGATCTCGTTCAGGGTGGGGATCAGCAGGGTATAGGTCGGCAAGGTCTCTCCGGGCGACTAGGTGAATTTCCGTGGCAGTGGCTGGGCGACCATGTGCCGGATATGGGTCTCTGCACCAGGGCCGAAAAGGGTTCTGATGGACGAGAGGACATCAGGATGGGAGAAGTAGGTCTGGAAAGCCCCGTCCCGGAAACGCAGCACTTCCGGGCCGGACAGATGCCGGGTCGGTAGGGGCAAGGTGTCGAAGGCATGCTGAGAATACCCGCTCCAGCTCTCGGGCAGCTGAAGGCCCTGCTCCATGGCCATGTCGAAGAGCTTGGAACCGGGATAGGCCATGGCGGAATAGAAATTGGCGAACTCGCACTTGAGTTCCAACGCCAGGTCCAGGGTGGCCTGCATGCTGGCCAGGTCATCCTCGGGCAGACCGAAGATGTAATTCCCGATTACGGCGATGCCGGCCTGCTTGATGGATGACATCGTGAGAAAGAGCTGGTCCTCCTTGAATCCCTTGTGGACATCATCACGGACGCGCTCCGCACCAGATTCGATTCCGAGGGCGAGCCAGTTGATCCCCGCACGCTTGAGCTTGTCCAGCAGCCGAGCATCCACCGTATCCACTCGAGCGTAGGCCCAGATGTTCAACTCCAGACCGCGGCGGATGATCTCATCGCAGATCCCTTCCACATGGGAACGGTTGAGGAGGAAGAGTTCATCGGCGAACTTGATGTGCTTCACGCCGTACCGGGAGGCCAACATCTCACAGTCGTCCACTACGCGCTTGGCGCCCCACATCCGGTAGCTGTTACGCCCCGAGGCCATGCCCGAAGCGGATTCACCGCTTCGAAAGGGAGCCTGGATGCAGCAGAAGTGGCAGTGGAAAGGGCAGCCCAGAGACGTATAGATCGATGCATAGGGCGAACGCTCGAGCCGACCGGAGGCATCGCTGCTGCCGAGGCAATGCCAGTTGTGGGCCCGATACCGTGGGACGGGAATGAGGTCCCAGGCCAAACCGGGCATGCATGTGTCCAGATCAATCGTCAGGGGCGCATGCACTCTGGGTTCGGCCACCTTGCCTTCCACCCGATGGTAGAGATCAGGGACCCCGGCCCAATCCGTGCCGTGCTGCTTGAGCATCCGGGCCAATGCCACCATGGTGGTCAGCCCCTCGCCTCCGCACGTGAAGTCGGCTGCTTCTTCTCGCAGTGTGCGGGCCGGCAGTGCCGCAACATGGCCCCCGACCATGAGGATCGGTAGGGTCGGATCCAGTGATTTGATTTCTCGGCACAGGGCTCCCGCCGCGGGCATGACCTGCGTGGACGCTGACGGTTGCTGCCCGTAGACCACCATCACCACCAGGCGAGGCCTGAGTGCGGCGGCTTCGCGGGCCGTTTCGGCGATGGACCACTGCATGGCTTCCGCATCCAGGAGCTCGACGCGGAGGCCCTCATGCCTGGAGTAGCTGGCCATGAGCCCAGCCCATACCGGTGGCTCGATGGCCGAGAAGTCCTCGGCCAGGGACTGATAGACCTGCTTTCGGCTTGGCGGGTTGATCAGCAGCAGGTCGGGGCGCGTGGATGAGACCATCAGGCTGGCTCCAGGTCAGGTTAGGCGCACAGGCCGCGAAAGAGCTTGTCCATGGCCGCAACCAGATCGTCCTCACCAAGACCGGCGCATTGGTGCAGGTACTCCCGGCTGCCCAGGTCGAACAGGTACCGATCACGCAGCCCGAAGGTGTTCAGAGGCTGATGCAGTCCCGCTTCACGCAGGAAATGCGCGACCATGCCGTCCAGTCCGCCAGAGCCAAGGAAGCCCTCCTCCAGCGTGACCACAGAAGATGCCTGAGCCACCAGTCCTTGCAGGGCCCTCGAGCGAATGGGTTTGGGTCGAAGCAGGTCGATGACGCCCAGAGTCCCGGGGGATAGGCGATCGGCGATTCGCAGGGCCTTGTGGACCATGTAGCCTGTGGCCAGGACCAGATGCCGACCCGGGCGGAGCAGGCGGAACCCCTCCTCCAAGGCAGCAGGGGAGACTTTCGCCTGAAGGTCCGGCAGGGGCTTCCCCTCCATCCGGATGTACTTTGGGCCCGGTGCCTCCAGGGTGTGGTCCACCAGCAGTGCCGCCGTGGCGGCATCCGAGGGTGCATGTATTTCCATGTGAGGAAGGACACCCAGAATGGCGAGATCCTCAAGGCAGTGGTGAGTCGGGCCAGAGACTTCGTAGCTCATGCCGGCCCCCACCCCCAGAAGCGTGACTTGGACTGGCCTCAATTGGGCATGCAGCGCCAGCCCCACCCGGATCTGCTCGTAACAGCGCATAGTCAGGAAAGGGGCGATGGCATAGGCGTAGACCTTGAAGCCTTCCAGGGCCAAGCCAAGCGCCACATTGATGAGGTTCTGTTCCGCAATGCCCACATTGATGCACCGGCCGGGATGCTCCTGGCGCATGCGGTCGAGCAGCGGTGAACCGAAATCCGCGGTAAGAAAAAAGACATCGTCACGCTGCTGCATGCGGTCCAGGAGCGTGGCCAGGAAACCGTCCCTCATGGCTTTCATGACGAGTACTCCCGGATCAGGGCGTCAAGTTCGTCGGACGAAACAGCTTTGATGTGGCTGAGGGGATCGCCCTCGAGCGAAGGCACGCCCTTGCCCTTGATGGTGCGGGCCACCAGCACCTTGGGCCGCCCCTGCCGCTGGGATGATAGGTGTTGGAGCGCCTGCTGGACGGCGTGAACATCGTGACCATCCACCTCGATGGCATGCCAACCGAACGCTTCAAAGCGCGCCAGCATGGGTTCCAGATCGATGATGTTCCGGCAGAAGTCCAGCATGGCCCCCTGGTTGGCGTCCACGACCAGGGTCAGGTTGTCCAGCCGACGCGCTGCGGCGAACATGACCGCCTCCCAGACGGAACCTTCATACAGCTCGCCATCACCTACCAGGACGAAAACCTGGGACTCGGAGCCACGCGCTTTGAGGGCAACCGCCATCCCGGCTCCGACCCCTGGGCCGTGGCCCAGGGAACCATTGGTGGTTTCGTACCCGGGGATGATGCCATCCGGAATCCCGCCCAGGAAGCTGCCCTCCTGGCAAACCCGGTCGAGTTCTGAAGGCGGGAAGTAACCCCGGTCGGCCAGGATGGGAAACAGAGCGATGGATCCATGCCCTTTGCTGGCGATAAAGCGATCCCGACCCGGCCACAGGGGTTCAGCCCCCTTATGGGCCAAGATGCCCCCATAAAAGAGCGCCACGAGGATCTCGACAGCGGAAAGGGAGGAGGAGAGCCGTGTTTCCGGAGCGATGCGGTTCACTTCCATGGTTCGGCGCCGAACCTCGCGGCACTTGGCGACCAGGTCAATGGCGGGGACAGCGGTCATGACTGGGATCTTTCAGCGAACCAATGACAGGTTTCTTGGATGCCATCCAGGAGCGGAATCGCTGGGGACCAGCCAAGCTCTTTGAAATCACGACTATCTAAGCACTTTCTCGTGGCACCATCCGGCCGGGAGGCGTCCCAGAGGATGCAACCTTCGTACCCACTTACCCCCGAAACCATCTGGGCCAATTCCAGGATGGACGTTTCCACGCCGGTGCCAAGGTTGTAGGGGCGGTTCTCAAGGCGTTGGGCGTTCGCCAGAGCGAACAAGGACGCCCGGGCCACATCCCTGGCGTGGATGAATTCCCGGATGGGCTTGCCGCTGCCCCAAAGCACGACTTCCTGCAGCGCTTCCCGCTTAGCCCGATGGAACCTGGCCACCAGCGCGCCCAGCACATGCCCGGCCGTTTCAGAAAAATGATCGCCCGGTCCGTACATGGTGTTCGGGATCAGCGCAATGCACTGGGGCCCTTCCTCCTGCCGCGTGTAGGCTTCACAGGCGGCTAGCCCGGCAAGCTTGGCGGAGGCGTAGGCCGCACTGGAGGGCTCCAGAGGTCCGGTGTGCAGCGCGGACTCTGGAATGGGCTGTCGCGCATCCCTGGGATAGACACAGGAGGAGCCGTAAAAGACGAGGTAACGGGTTCCGGACTTGCGGGCCGCCTCGAACACGGCATCTTGGATGGCCAGGTTCACATGCAGGAAATCTGCCGGTCGCCGCAGGTTCTCCTGGATGCCACCGGTCAGCCCAGCGCAGAGAAACACCACGCCTGGTCGCGCTGCCTCGAAGAACCGCCTCACTGCCCCCGCGTCCTCCAGGTTCAGTTCGGCCTTTGGTTTCACCAGAGGAGAACAACCCTGCATTTCCAACTGTTCCACCAGATGGCGACCCAGGAGCCCACGGTGTCCCGCGACAAAGGGGCGTCGATCCCCCAGGAGTGCCTGCAGATCAACCATGCCACTGCACCTGGTTGAGGAGGTCGCACAGCTGCCGGATCCGACCAGGTTCCAGGTCCGGATAGTTCCCGATGTAGAAACCGAAGAAGTGGACGTGCTCGGCCACGGGAAACTGCAGGTGGTGCCTCTCCGGAAGGATTCCGTGAAGGTAGGGCTGGCGAGTCTGGTTTCCACCCCCTGCGGTTCCCCGGCGGAATTCCACACGCGCTTCGCGCATGGCCTGCATCAGCCGCTGGCACAAGTCCTGATCCGGCTCTCGGAGAACCAGCGTAAAGGCGTAGTTGCAGCTGCCTTCAACCTTGAATTCGGTGAAAAACCGCTTCGGATCCAGCCCCTCCAGAAACATCTGGAAGTTGGCCCTCCTCTTTTCGTTGTTGGCGTCCAGGCGGGGCAGCTGACTCAACCCCATGACTGCATTGATTTCGGTGTTTCGAAAATTGTGAGCCGCAAAGGCAAATATGAAGTCGGGGTTGAGGTCGGGATGGGCCGCCTGCCAGCGCCTTCGAAGGTCCGCATCCGTGGCTTCCCGCACCATTCCATGGGACCGGAACATCCTCGCGAGCTGGTAGAACTCCGAGTCGTTGGTGCAAACCATCCCGCCTTCCACCGTGCTGAGATGATGGGCGTAGTAGAACGAGAAGTTGGAGGCCAGCCCAAAGGAGCCGACCTTCTGACCACGATGGGTGGCGCCATGGGATTCACAGGTGTCCTCGATCAATGGAATGTCCCTGGCCTGGAGTTCCTGGAGCAGCCGTTCGGACAGGCCGCTGAAACCGAGTACATGGGTAAGGAATACGGCCCGGGTGCGCGACGTGATGCAGGCGAGTATCTGATCCACGTTCATCGACAAGGTAGGGAGGTCGATATCGACGAACACGGGCGTATGACCCGCTCCGAGAACCGAGGCGATGTCGGAAACCCAGGTGACACAAGGCACGATCACCTCACCTACACCGAACCGTTCTCTCAGGACAGCCATGGTGATGTGGTTCGCGGAGCTTCCACTGTTCACGAAGAGACTGTGGCGCACCCCCAGCCAATCCGACCAGGCCTGCTCGAAGGCCTGCACTTGCCTGGATTGGGTCAGGATCGGGAGGTCCGGCCCGCTGAGAAAGTCAATGACCCGGTCCAGATCATCACGCGTGATGTTGTTCTGCATTAGGGGCAGATCGATGGTCATTCCATTTCCCGGAGCGTTGACATGATTCAAGTATGACTGAAGCCTGTTCCTTGGACTGCTGAAGACTGCGGACGCCCTCGCTCCATCAGCAAGACGACGCCACCGACCAGGGCGAGCAGCAGACGCTGCAAGTGAACAATCGCGCTGCAGGCCAAAAGGTCGGGGGCTGAACAGCCCAGACCGGTTCCGAGGGTCAGTAACAGGGCCTCCTGGAGCCCGAACCCTCCCAGGGAGATGGGCAGGATCATGGCGAAATTGAAGAAGGCCATGAACCCCAGGGCCAGTCCAAGGGTCATCGAGATGTGCATGGCCCTTGCGGCGGCCAAGACACCGCCGGCATTGACGAGAGCGGAAAGGATTGCCAGTCCCACACCCACCAGCAGGTGTTTCCTGGAGAAGGAATCCAATCCTTGCTGTTTGAATTTCGAGAGCAGCTTCGGTGCCGCACCCGCCAAGCCAAGCACCACCAGTCCGATCAAAGCCCAGGTCAGGGGCTGCCGCAACCATGCCGGGGCACGAACGAGCATGTCGGCCGTCGAGGGACAAGCGAACAGGGAGAACGCCGCGGCCAGGGACCACACACCCACGCCCAGCAGCCTGGTCATCAGCAGGACCTGGACACAGGAGGCATGGCTCCAGCCATGGCGACGCAGCTTGAACCAGATGGCCCCATCGGCCCCAGCTGAGGCCGGGAGCGCGTACAGGAAAGCCCGGCTCACCGCCACCACCTGAGCCCATCGAGCGAAGGGCTGCCGGGGCGCGAGCACCATCCGACCGGCAGCATCGAACCGCAGCGAATCGACCAGGATGACCAGCCCGACATAGGCCAAGGCGCTTCCAAATGCCCACAGCGGATTCACCTGGGCCATGGCCGCCAGGACCTTTGACAAGGGTACCTTCCGGACAGCCACCCAGACAAGGAGTCCGGTCACGGCAACCTTGGCTAGCCAGGTGGCCCAAATGCGCCTGGTGCTGATATCGGCTCTGGTCAGCGGGAAGTCCTTCCTTGGTGGGGTGACAGTTCGGATGGGGTCCGGAGTCAGTTCCCCGAGAACAGGAGTATCTTTCTGGCGATGAAATTCCAAGCAAACACAACACCAGTGGTCAGCAGCTTGGCCACCCGGTAATCCAGCCCCAGCCTGCCCGTGAGCAGCCAGAGACCCAGTTCATTCAATCCCAAGCCAAGGACTCCAATTGCCGCGAAGACCAGGAATTCTCTCCTGCGATCCTGGATCCGATGCCGCGGGAAAACCCAGATCACACTCAAGGTGTAGTTCACGGCCAACCCCAGGAGGAAGGCCATGGCCGCCGACAGCAGGTAATGCACACCGGCCCCGGCAGTCAGCAGCCAGAGGGTTCCGAAGTCGACGCCAAAGGCGAACCCGCCCACCACGAGGTACCGCAGGAATTGGACTTGTGTGTTGTCCGATGGAGCGACCAGCAGCCGGTGGACTCGCTCCATCATGCGCGTGCTTCCGGCGCGGACCCAGGCTTCCGGGTCTCGTGGTACTCCTCCTCCGTGTTGACGGCCCACAGATTGGAGCGCTCCGTCACGCCCGCCACCAGATTGTCCACCGCCGTCATGGCTGCGAGCATCGAGTGGTCCTGATTGTTGTACCGGTGCATGCCGTTCCGTCCCACCAAATAAAGATTGGGGATCCGATCCACGAAGGTCCGGACGACATCCAGCTGGTCGTAAGTCCCGAAGTAGGCCGGGTAGGCCTTCTGCACTCGGATCACGATGGCGTCTTCCACATCTGTCGCCACCGCCAGGCCGATCTTTTCAAGCTCATGCTTGGCCAACTCGATCATGTCGGCATCTGGCAGCTTCCACAGGCTGTCCCCCTCAGTGCAGAAGTACTCCAGGCCCAGCCAGACCTTGTCAGGGTTCTGCACGAGATAGGGGCTCCAGTTGTTGAAAATCTGAAGCCGGCCGAGCTGGACGTCGCTTTCCTGAATGTAGATCCAGTTGTCAGGCACCAGTCCGTTCCGGGTGGGGGTGGTCGTCTGGTTGCGAACCAATAGCCGATCCAGGAGAATCCCGACGGTTATGAAGTCGCGGTATTGGAGACCCGCGGCCACAGCTCGGACCTCCGACGGAACACCCTCACCCATGCCAAGGATCAGGTCCTTGATGGGCATGGTGGAGAAAAAGAGGCCCCCCTCCAGACGAGTCGAAATCCCCGTGGCCTGGTCTCGGACCCAGATCGCGCCAATCTGGCCATCTGAATACTCCACACGGGTTACCGTCTGCCCAAGGCGGATCTCACCTCCCAGACCGATCACTTCAGAGGCCACCGTCTCCCACATCTGACCAGGTCCAAGCTTCGGATAATAGAACGATTCGATGAGGCTGGTTTCCGTTTCCTTCTGCCGAGCGCTCGACCGGATGGCAAGCACTTTCTTGAGGGCATGGAACACTGCCTTGGTGACGGAAAGCCCCTTGATGCGCTGCGCCCCCCATTCAGCCTTGATGCCGGAGCATGGGACGCCCCACACCTTCTCCGTGTAATCCTTGAAGAATGTCCCGTAAAGCTCGGTACCGAACCGGTTGATGAAAAATTCCTCGAGAGACTTCTCCGGTTGTTTCGGGAACAGGCGCGCCCACACGTAGGTCACGCCGATCCGGAAGGTGCGCAGTATTCCTAGATTCGCGAGGGTCTGAATGGTCAGCGAAATCGGGTAGTCGAAGAATTTGCGCAGGAAGAGAATCCGCGAGAGCCGGTTCCTCACGAGCATGACCTGATCCACGGCATCAGGATCCGGTGCGCCGGGCAAGTCGGATACCGGAATGTCCCTGCCGAGTTCCTTGTAGTCACGAGAGGGCCGCCCCTGGATGGGCATCCTGGCGAACCACCAATCCATGACCCGGTCCACCTTGGAGAAGAACCGGTGGCCGCCGATATCCATCCGGTTTCCGTGATGGCATACGGTTCTCGAAATCCCACCCACATAATCCAGCTGTTCCAGGACGATCGGACGGATATCAGTCCGGGTCAGCAGTTCATGCGCAGCGGTCAAGCCCGCCGGTCCCGCCCCGATGATGATCGCCGTGCGTGGCTTCATGGTCTGCCTCAGAAGTCGTTGAAAAGGGCCCCGGGATCGGAGTGTCCGTTCACGGGGTGGGCCAGATGTTCATGAGATCGGAATCCAGTGACTCCTCGGGCCCGCAGCCCTGGAAGACACGGGGCATGTTTTCCGGGACGAGAAACACCCCGATGGGTTGCCGCCCCTTTGAATTCATCTGGAGACGGTCACCTTGTGTCAACCGCATCCAGCCGTCATCAGGTTCCAACCTAGCACCGTTCACCTGCCATTCAAGGCTACCGGAATCCCCTCGCCTGGCCATCGTGGCATTCAGTTGAATCTTTGGAGAGGCCGGTCCTCTCAACAGGAAGAACTGGAAGGGCGACTTGAACCAGGGGTGGGCGGCGAGTGCCTCCTCCGCATACAGGCGGTACCGCCCTGACCGGGGCACGCTCCAGGTGGCCGAGGGCGCTTGCGGTGTCACTCGGGCACTCAACCCAGGTTTCCAGATGAAAGGCGTCTCCGGGAGGAAGTGCGAGGCCATCGGCAGCTGGAGGGCCGGCCATTCCCCGATCCACCAGTAGACCCGGCTCGAGAAGAGAATGGCTCCAGGCGGATCCGACAGCAGAGTTTCAGGCGGATAGGATGGCAGGCGCCCCTGCAGAGACAGGGCCCTCGCCAGCGTGGGCAGGAACCAGCAGGCGGCATAGGCGGGTTCATGCCTCAGGATGAACCCGACTCCGTCGAGCACCCGATCGGCAGGCTCAAGCTCCCCGTCGAGGCGGACCATCAATCGATTCTGGAACGCCAGAGTACTCCTCGAATTGGCCACACCAAGATGCACCCAGGCGAAGAGGAGCAGGCCCGCCGGAATCAGGGGCAGCCAGCAGGTGAAGAACTCGTGCTCTTTCGTCCCGGGAACCGGGTGGTGTTGGGCGAGCCAGACCCCGGCCTGTAGTGCCGCCACGACCAGGACAGACTGGAGATGGTAGGGATAATGAATCGACAATCTGGAAATGGAAGCCACCTGGACCGCCTGGATCATCGCCAGAATGCCCAGCAGGCCAGGCCGCCGAAGGTTGAAGAGCCCTTTCAAGGTGACGAGAATGGACGCGATCAAAAGCAGCATGGCGGTGATATCACCTTGCTGGAAGGGCATCGACCAAGGGGTTCCTCGCCAAGGAGGGACGGGCAACCCGTTGAACCAGGTGTTGTCAGCTACCAGGTACCGGAAGGCGACGGTGGCCGAGCTCGTGGCGGCCAGGTAAATCCCCCACACTAGGAAGGGCAGGCCTCCACCGAGGACCAGCCACAACCAGCGACGGTGAACACCCCAACGCCGGGACGCGGGCCGGACCATCAGGCAAAGGAGGAAGACGAAGGCGGACAGACCAGCCATGCGGAGGTTTGACATGGCACAAAGGGACAGTACTGAACCTGCCACCAAAGTGGTTAGGCGGCGTCTGGATACCCTCCACACCATGAGGCCCACCAGCAGCAGGGAGGTGCTCAGGGTATCGGGCCGGTACTCCACGGCCCACAGCGTAAACAAGGGTGATAGCAGCGGCAGGGCACAGACCGAAAGCCTCAGCCAAACCGCAGCCTTGCTCCTTAGTGCCAAGAGGTAAACACACCATCCTGCCAAACCCCAGAACGGCACCTGCATCCACCTCATCCAGAGGATGGTCGAGGCCCCTGGACCTTGGACTAGGCGTTTCGCGGGCGCCATCAAGCACCACTGGAGAGGGCCATGGTGCTCCCAGAAATCCCGGAAGGGCACCCGCCCATGGCTGACCCACTGCGTGGCACGGTTGAATTCAAGCTCATCCCAGGCCAGGCACCGGCCCCATTGTAGCCAGACCAGGAGTAGGGCCATAGCACCGATCAAGACGGCGATGGACAGATGGGTCACCCAAGTCCTGGTCTGTTGGGCATCATCGTTCATGAGGGTACACTCCGCTGGTTACCATCTTCCACGGTCGACCGTCACCCAGCAGATCTATGTGAGAAGGCGACCTCCCCGGCCTGGCTCCGGTCAGGAGGGTTCCCGTGGTGTCCTTTGAGCCAGAACAAAAGAATCTGGATTAAAATGACGAAGACAGGGACTTGGTTCATGCTTAAGCGATCTCGACTCCTTGAATCGGCTTCGATGCCCCGGCCTCGCACAACCTCCTAATAGGGAAGGCCAGGTCGAGTTTCTGCCGCATTGCGTCGGCCACGTGACTCGATACGTCCATCGGCCCCGAATGTTCTTGTTGATCTTCCTGGCAAGGCAACTGGTATCATTAGGTTCAAATCTGCTCGAAGCACCCAGTTTTCCATTCTTACCTGGCACGAGACTTGATACTCTTGGCTCGGTCCATTTCCCAAGGAGACACCCATGAAGAAGCAGTCCGGCTTCACCCTCATCGAACTGCTGCTGGTGCTCGCGATCATCGGCATCATCAGTGCCATCGCCATTCCGGCGATGCTCAGCCAGCGCTCCCGGGCCCGTGACAAGGCTGCCGTCGACAACATGGTGGGCCGCCTGGGTGATCTGGTGGGTCAGTACGACAAGCTTCGCGAAGCGGGCAGCACTGGCTTTGCGGGCAAGCTGACCAGCTATCTCAACAAGACGGCCGGCACCGACAAGAACCCCTGGAATGCTAACGCTGCTGCCTTTGCTGCTGTGACGAGCACCACCGGTGCCTCCCAGACGGCTTTCCTTTCGAATGTGACGGTCGGCTCGCTGGGTCAGGCGAAATTCTACATCGCGCCTCCCGCCAACGGCGTGGGCTTCATCGGCGGCGCCGTGAAGGTCCAGAACATGATCAATGGCTCTGTCAACGTCAAGAAGTCCGTCGCCATCGAGTAGGCAGCATCCTTTATCCAAAGGCGGGGGGGCGATGCCCCCCTTCCTTTTGTCCCGGAGACTCCATGGCCCGTCCCTCCCGCCTCCGCCTGCTCACCGTCATCCTGGTGGGACCGCTGGCCCTGGGCCTGCTGTTCCTGGCCTTCGTCCTCTACTACCGGTGGTCCCAGGCCGGCATCACGGGCTGGCTGGCGGATGCCATGAGCATGGCCCCCATTCGGATCTTCGGCCGGAACTACGTCCTGAAGATCCTCCTTCCATTCTACACCCTGGTCGGCATCGCCCTCTGGCTCGTGACCCTGGCCCCCCTCTGGTTTCTGGACCGGCCCTGGATCCGGGCCTGGCGGGGCCGGGAATGCCTCGCCCTGACCCTGGCGGCCTTCCTGTGGGTCCATGTGTGCCTGTGGTGGCAGGTGCCCACTGCGCTCTGGGTCCTGCCTGGCCTGCGGCACCTTCCCTTCTTCATTCTGTTTCCCCTATTGGCGGCCGTCCCCATCGGGACCGCCTGGTGGGCCACCGGAACGAGGGGATGGCGCAGACCGCGTCGGCTGTTGGGCGTCACCCTATGGCTGCTGCTCTGGGGGTTGCCAGGATGGCTGCCCCAGGTGGTGCCTGCTCCAGGGGTCACCCCCAGGGGCGGCGACCAGCCCTGCCGAGTGCTCATGGTGGGGCTGGATGGCCTGCGCTCCGATGTCTTCCTGGAACATGCCGAAAGTATGCAGGGGGTTCGTTACGAGAGTTCCTACACGCCCATCCCGGCCACCCGCCTGCTCTGGCACATCCTCTGGGGGGGGGATCCCCTTTTCTACACGGTGGGTCATGTCGGGCCTTCCATCGAGGAATTCCAGCACCCGGAGAACCTCACCCTGCTGAAAGAGGCCGAGGAGAAGGGCTGGAAACCCCGGTTCTACATCGATGACGGCGGCACCATCGGCCTGGCGGAACGACGCATCGGCCTGGATGATTCCCTCTCCCCCGCCGAAGGCTGGGAAAACTTCGTCAATTCCAACCTGGCCGTGAGCTTTCCCCTGTACGCGGTCTGGGAAAACTGGTTCAAGCCCTTTCCCACCACCAATCCTTGGGCCCCCCTGGATGCGGGGCTGAAGGAGGCCCTGCGTCTGGGGCGCGGGTCGGGCTGGGTGATGTTCCACTCCTGCTTGGCCCACCAGCCCATTTTCCTCAGCCGCCGGGAGTTGGTTCAGACAGGACGCTGGTGGAGCCTCAGCCCGGATGCCTACAAGCCCGTCCCCGACAAGCGCCTGGTCCTGCGAACCCAGGGCGAGCATCCGGAGCCCCGGACCAACACATTCCTGGCCTACCAGATCCGGATGAAGGAGGTTCTGCTAGCCTGGGCACCCATCTGGAACGGGCTCAGTCAGGACCCCACCTACCGGGGTGCCGTCCGGGCGCTCTTCTCCGACCACGGGGAACGGTTCCACAACGTGGGCCCCAACGGCTTCCAGTTGCAGGGAATCCACGGCTTCAACCTGGACCCCTGGGAATGCCGGACCGCTTCCCTGATGGCGGGCCCGGGCTTCTCCGACCAGGTGAACCTCAAGCCCCGGGATGCCACGGTGAGTCTGCTGGGGCTGAGGGACGGCACCCGGCATCTGATCCAGGGCCAGGGAGCTTTCAATGCGGACTCCTTCGAGCGGGCCTACCCCACGGCGCCCATCCGGTACCACACCCTGGATGACTCGGCCTTCGGCGAGCCAGGCGGCAAGTACCGCCAGATGAGCGACAAGGAAATCGCCGCCCACAGCTACATCGCGCCCCAGGGTGTCTGGTACACCGACTACGAGCGCACAGCCAGCGAGCGGGCCAAGGATGTCAGCATCGGTCTCGGCAAGGGCCGCGATCTCTGGATTTACAAGCCGCTGGTAGATGGTGGAGCCCACCAATACCACTACCTGGGCTACGACCTGGTCAACATAGAGATGGTCGATGAAGCCACCTATCAGGAGAAGAGAGCCCAAGCCGAGAAGCTCATGCCCCCGCTGGTTCCCATGGTCGAGAACGCCAAGGCGACCCCCAAGACGACACCCTGAGGCTCCACCGTTTAGCCAGAAGGAATGGGATCTACTTGTTGTAGGTCGAATCGAGCTTGATGGAGCCTGTCTGGATGGCCTTCAAGACGACGGCACTGCCCACGAAGGGGTCCTTCACCGTGATCTGATAGCCGAGGCCAGCGTTGTTGACCGAGACGACGTAGTTCATCTTCGTGTTGTTCTTCAGGATCAGCGTGGGCAGGAAGGTCGAATCGTTCGCCACTCCGCCAGTCCAGGTGACCACTTTGCCCGAGGCCGCATAGGTGCCCGTGTCACCCCGCCGGGTTTCTAGGGCCATGGCCAGGATCCGGGTGTTCGCCTGGGCATCGCCAATGACCCGGGCGCGCCTACGCTGGCCCATGAACTGGGGCACGGCAATGATGCTGATGATGCCAATGATGGCCAGAACCAGCAACAATTCGACCAGGGAAAAACCGGGGGATTGCTTGGGTGTCGGCATGGAGGCCTCCAGGGGCCAGGAGCTTGCAAGGATCGTGCGGTTAATCTTTGCCGAAAACGTTGGCCAAATTGAAGATCGGCAGATACATGGCGATCACGATGAACCCGATGATGCCGCCCAGCAGGGCGATCATGACCGGCTCCATGAGGCTCGTGAGGTTCGCCACGGCGTTGTCCACCTCGTCCTCGTAGAAATCCGCCACCTTGGCCAGCATGGCGTCCAGGGCCCCCGTGGCCTCCCCCACTCCCACCATCTGCACCACCATGGGAGGGAAC
Source organism: uncultured Holophagaceae bacterium (assembly GCA_903884655.1). Classification (GTDB taxonomy): domain Bacteria; phylum Acidobacteriota; class Holophagae; order Holophagales; family Holophagaceae; genus Geothrix. Next base: position 38,447 of record CAISFO010000027.1, read on the forward strand.
ACCTTGGTTTCCGCCAGCGGGGTGGCGATGTTCCGGCCCTGCTCCACCGCGTCCCGGGATTTCAGGATGGCATTCTGGACGACCATGTTGCCGGCGGTCTTGGCCGTGATGTCCATGCCCTCCAGGATCGGCACGCCGGAGCTGATCAGGGTGCCCAGGGTGCGGCAGAACCTGGCCACGGCCACCTTGCGCAGCACATCGCCGATGATGGGGATCCTCAGCAGGAGGCCGTCGATCAGGAGGTGTCCGGAAGGCGTTTTGTAGTACTGACGCACCCCGATCACAATCACCACCAAGGCAATAATCAGGAGCCAACTGTAGTTGATCAAAGCATTTGACAGCGACATGCAGATGAGGGTGGCAAAGGGCAACTTGGCGCCCAGGCCGTCATACATGGCCGAGAACACGGGAATGACCTTGACCATGATGATGACCACCACGGCGATGGCGATGGTGATGACCGCCACGGGGTAGGTCATGGCCCCCTTCACCTTGGAGGTGAGCTTCACGGCCTTCTCGATGTAGGTGGAAAGGCGCTGCAGGATGACATCCAGGATGCCGCCGCTTTCACCGGCACCGACCATGTTCACGTACAGGTCGTTGAAGGCCTTGGGATGCTTGGCCAGGGACGCCTGCAGGGTCGAGCCCTTCTCCACGTCGTCCCGCACGGCCTCAATGATTCGCTGGAACCCCTTGTGGTCCTGCTGGGCGCCCAGGATCTCCAAGCACTGCACCAGGGGCAAACCCGCATCGATCATGACGCTGAACTGCCGGGTGAAGATGGCCAGGGCCTTGGGCGGAACCTTGCCGAAGGATCGGCCACCTTCGCCGGAGGTCAGCCGGATGTTCATCACCTCGATGCCGTTGCGCTTCAAGGTAATGGCGGCTGAATCCCGGGAATCGGAGACCAGGACGCCCTCCTGGACCTCACCCATTCGGTTCTTGCCTTTCCATGCATAAGCGGGCATGCAAACCTCGGAGAGTGGCTGGAAACGGTGGTGTCTTCAGGATAGGCAGGATTGCATTTGCAGGGAAGTCCTAGGTGTACTTGATGTTGGGATTCCGACCGCCCAGGGCGGGTTTGACCGGCTGGGCGGGGGCGACGGACCTGCCGCCGGCAGCGCCCACCCCCACCCCGCGGTTGATCAGCTCGCGGAGCTCATCCACGTTGGAAGAGTAGTCGAAGGCTTGTTCCTGAGTGATCTCGCGGCGCATCACCAGATCCGAGAGGCTCTGGTTGAAGGTCTGCATGCCGTACTTGCTCTGGCCGGCCTGCATGACCCCGTAGATCTGATGGATCTTGTCCTCGCGGATCAGGTTCCGGATGGCGGAGTTGGGAATCAGGATCTCCAGGGCCAGGGCCCGGCCTTTGCCGCTGGCCTTGGGAATGAGGCTCTGGCAGATGATGCCCTCCAGCACCAGGGAGAGCTGGGCCCGGATCTGGGGCTGCTGGTGTGCGGGGAAGACATCGATGACGCGGTTCATGGTCTGGACTGTGCTGCTGGTGTGCAGGGTGCCGAAGGTGAGGTGGCCGGTCTCGGCAATGGTCAAAGCGGACTCGATGGTTTCCAGATCCCGCATCTCGCCCACCAGCACCACGTCGGGGTCCTGGCGCAGCGCAGAGCGCAGGGCCTTCTTGAAGCTGTGGGTATCAGCGTGGATTTCTCTCTGGTTCACCAGGGCGCGCTTGTGCTTGTGGACATACTCCACCGGATCCTCGATGGTGAGGATGTGCATGGGCTCATCGGTGTTGATCTTGTCGATCATGGCGGCCAGGGTGGTGGATTTGCCCGAGCCCGTCACGCCGGTCACGAGAATGAGCCCCCGTGGCTTGTCACACAGCGACTGGATGACCGGCGGCAGCCCCAGCTGCTCGAAGCTGCGGATCTGTTCGGGAATGGTGCGGAAGACGCCTGCCGTGGCGCCGCGCTGGTTGAACACGTTGGCCCGGAAGCGGGCCACGCCCTGGAGCCCGAAGGAGAAGTCGACTTCCAGGTCCTCCTCCAACCGGTGCTTCTGCTGATCGGTCATGACGCCATAGCAGAGCCAGCGGGTCTGGGCGGCATCCAGGGGCGGCAGCTTGAGGGGCACCATGCGCCCATCGATGCGGATTTGCGGGGCTGATTCGGTGGTGATGTGCAGGTCCGTTCCGCCGTATTCCACCATGGTCTTGAGCAGCTGCTGCAGGGGGGCAACGTAGTTGGCGCCGATTTCACTCATGGATGCCTCACCTACAAGACGGTTTCGCGGATGATTTCCTCGATGGTGGTCACGCCATCCAGGACCTTGCGGCACCCGGAGCGGCGCAGCGTGATCATGCCCTCTTTCTGGCCCTGTTCCCGGATCTCGATGGCGGAGGCGCCGGTGAGGATCATGTCCTTGAGGGTCTCGGACATCTCCAGGACTTCGTAGAGACCCACGCGCCCCTTGTAGCCGCGCTTGTTGCAGATCTCGCAACCCACGGGCTTGTAGAAGGTGATGCCGCGCGCCACTTCCTCAGGGGTGAACCCCACCTGGTAGAGGGCTTCCTCCGGCTGCTGGTGCGTATCCACCGCCTTGCAGTTGGTGCAAAGGCGGCGCACCAGCCGCTGGGCGCAGATGATGTTCACGGAGGTAGCCACGAGGAAAGGCTCCACCCCCATGTTCATGAGTCGGTTGATGGTGCTAGGTGCATCGTTGGTATGGAGGGTCGACAGCACCAGGTGGCCCGTGAGGCTGGCCTTGATGGCGATCTCCGCCGTCTCGAAGTCCCGGATCTCCCCCACCAGGATGATGTTGGGGTCCTGGCGGAGGAAGGAGCGCAGGGCCGCCGCGAAGTTCAGCCCGATCTGCTCCTTCATCTGCACCTGGTTGATGCCGGGGAAGTTGAACTCCACCGGATCCTCGGCGGTCATGATGTTCGTATCGACCGTGTTGAGCTTGGCGATGGACGAGTAGAGGGTGTTGGTCTTGCCGGAGCCGGTGGGGCCGGTCACCAGGATCATGCCGTAGGGCTTGGAGATCTGGCGGTCCCAGCGCTCGAGGCTCTCGGGCTCGAAGCCGAGCTTGGTGAGATCGAGCATGAGCTTGTCGCTGTCCAGCAGCCGCAGCACGATCTTCTCGCCAAAGAGGGTGGGCAGGATGCTGACGCGATAGTCGATGACCTTCTGCCGCCCGCCCATGTTGACCCGCAGCTTGATGCGCCCGTCCTGGGGCAGACGACGCTCGGCGATGTTGAGCTTGGCCAGGATCTTCACCCGCGAAGTCAGCGGATCCTTCAGCTTGAGGTTGGGCCGCATGACTTCCATGAGCTGGCCGTCGATGCGGAACCGGATGCGGTAGTTCTTTTCGTAGGGCTCGATGTGGATGTCGGAGGCCCCGCGCTTGATGGCGTCGATCAGGACCATGTTCACGAGCTTCACGACCGGGGCGTCCTCGCTGCCCCGTTTCAGGCTGTTGACATTGACGCTGCCTTCTTCATCTTCGGCGGCATCGAATTCGGCGTCGGCATCAAGTTCCTGTTCCAGTTCCGCGAGGTCGAAGTGTTCGTCCTCCTCGCTGAACGGATTCGGTACGTTTTCCTCTGCACGAGCAGTGGCTGAAGTGCCGCTCCCTCCCAGGGTGCTGCGGGCTGAGGTGCCATCAGACAGCCGGACCGCGCTGTTGCCCCCGTAGTATTTCTCGACGGCCCGGATGAGGCCCATTTCGCTGGAGACGACTGGATCCACGTTGTAGCCGGTGTGGAACCGGACATCATCCATGGCGAAGATGTCCGTGGGATCCGACATGGCCAGGGTCAGCACATTGCCCGTGCGCTGGAGGGGCAGGACCTTGTGGCGCTGGGCCAGGTCCCTGGGGATCAGGGCGATGATGCCGGCATCGATGGGCGGCCACTGCTCCAGGTCCGCTGCGGGCACCCCGTACTGCATGCCCAGGAAGCTCACGATGTCCTGGTCAGAACAGAATCCAGCCCGCACGACGATGCTGCCGAGCTTGCCGCCCTCCCGGCGCTGGATTTTCATGACCTCATCCAGCTGCGTATCCGTGATGAGCTGAGCCTTGACGAGCATTTCCCCGAGCTTGCTGACCACTGGCTGCCTCCAAATTGGGGTGATGCGATGGTATCACCACCAGCAGGCTCTGAAGTTCCAACCATTGTATGCTTTTGCCATGTCCTCCCCAGGCAACCAGCCCCAGCGCCTGCTGCTCGCCCAGCAGCTGATTCGAGACAAGGGTCTCTCGAAGATGGACCTGGCACTCCTCGAAGACATCCTCCGCGAAGGCGCCCTGGACCTGGAGCCCTTGATCGAGGCCACCGCGCAGCGCCCGATCAACCACGAGGAGTCTCCTGCTCAGGCCGCCCTGCGACGCAGCCTCGGCTACTTCCTGGCTTTCCTGCACACCTTCTCGCCCCGGAGGCTCGGCGAATCCCGCAGCGCCATGGGCCTGGTCATGCTGCATAGTCTAGGTCGCCTGGGCGATCAGGCCGAGGCCGCCCACCGCGAGCTGCTGGCGGAACAGCATCAGCCGGAGTGGGTGACCCAGCTGCTGGATCTCCTGGCCTCATTGCGGGCCATGTCCCTGGCCCCCACCGATAACAGCGGCAGCCTGCGCCATATCTGGTCCACCTTCCTGGCGGACCACCGGGAGGCCTTCCGCGAGATCCTGGCGGCACTCCAGGGGAGCGACCAGGGCGCGGCTTCCGTGGCCCGGCTGAACACCCAGATGAAGGCCCTGAACCGGGCCATCCAGGGCCAGGGGCGGTTGGAGGAAGCCCTGTCCCGGCTGGCGGAACAGCTGGAGGCCTGCATCCCCTCCGAGATCCACGCCCGCCTGGTGCCCCTGCTCCTGCTCGAGCACGTGCTCTCCAACCTCCGCCTGAGCCTGGTGCGCCCTCTGGATCGTGGCATCCACTGGCCCGCCGTCGAACAGGTGCGGGGCAGCCTCCGCTGGCTATGGGATCACCTGGGCTGGTCCCTGCCCCGCATGGATGCCACCCTGTTTCGCGAAAGCATCCCACCGGAGCTGCGCCGCCTGCTCCAGATGCTCCGGACCGAGGACCGGCCGGCCTTTTCCATCGTGTCCCGTGCCCTGGCCAGCCACATCTCGCTGCTCGGTCTGCTGGAGTCCCTGGAACCCGCCGCCAACGCGGGTCTCCGGGACCGGTACGCGGCGGTGCCAACGTTCCTCGTGCTGGAATCCGAGCTGGGCCGCATGGCCGAGCGGGCCTACGATCCAGCTCGCGGGGACCTGCTGGATCCCACCCGGTCCAATGCCCATCGGCTGCGGGCCTTCCTCCGGCAGGCGGTCCTGAGCCTCCAACAGGACCAGAACACCTTGCGCAGCCTCCTGCAACAAACTCTGGCGGGCCAGGACGCGGATCAGCTGGCCCAGACCCTGGACAACCTGCGGGGTCTGTTGATCAACCACCAGAAGCAGCTGATGGGCGAGCTGGTGGGGATCTTCTCCCCGGACGTGCAGCATCGGCTGTTCCCCGAATCGCCCAGCATGATGGAAGAAGGCGAACGCTTGCGGCTGCGCATCCAGCGGCTGTGGGAGCAGGTGCCGCCGCTGCACGGCCAGCTGCAGCTGCACCTGGAGCTGCAGGACTGGCCCCGACTGGCCCTGGGGCTTGCCCACACCTACCGGCACCTCCTGGCCTTCCGGAGAAGCCCCGAATTCCCCCTCATGCGGCGGCCGGACCGGGAAGAAGCCGAGCGCCTCATCAAGGAGCTGGGCGACCTGCTGGAATCCCCCCAGGACGTTCCCCAGGCGCTGCGGGATGGCATGGATCTGCTGGGCGAGCTGCTTCGCTTCCTTGAGCTCTTCCTCCTCCGCATCAACGCCCGGGTACCCCTCATCCGCCAGGATCTGATCGTGGCCCAGGAAGCGCTGACCATCATCTCGGCCCTCCAGGAGAGTCCCGTTGGCGCCGATCGGACCCGCCTCTCCCACAAGCTCATCCAGACCTCCAAGCGACTGGGGGTGCGCGATCCGCAGTCCCTGGCCCTCCTCAAGCGCTGGGTCCGGGCGGAGCGCGGGCAGCGCGAGGGGTCGCTGCCGGCCCTGGACCAGTTGGCCGCCCACCTGCGCCACCTCGCCTCTCGCCTCGAAGCAGCACTCGGTTAAGTGGGGCGGGCGGCGATGCCGAAGAGTCCATCAACAGGGAGCCCCATGCCCCGGATCCATTGGCTGGATGTGCACCCCTCCACCGGGGGGGAGGCGCTACGTGCAGCCCTTGCGGACTGGGGCTTCGACATCCTTCCGGGCCCAGGTCCGGGCTCCATCGTGCTCGTGGCCAACCAGCCAGACGCGCGCCTCATCCCCGCGGAAGGCAACGAGATCCTTTGGTGGGTGGAGAGGGCGGAGCCGGAATCCGTGAGTGCCGTGCTCAGCCAGAGACCCGGCTGGGTGCTCCTTCAGGATCGCCCCCCGGAGGCCGCCCGGGAGGCCCTGATTCACCTCCGCCAGCGGGACCTCGGCAGCGATGGCTGGCTGCGCCAGATGATGCACCTGGCCTCCGTGGACGAGTTGCTCCGACTGGCCCTGGAACGCGCCATCCGCCTGTCCGGCGCCCGGGGCGGCGCCATCTGGCTGCGCCGGGAGGACACCTTCTACCAGCGAGCTGGAGACGGCATCTTCCCCGAGGCACCGCTGCCCCGCCAGGAGGCGGCCGAACTGGTGCGACGCGGCGAGGCCTTCCTGCTGGCGCCGACCGAACAGCTGGGCATCCTGCGCCTGGCGGATCCCCGGGAGTCACCGGACCGGTTCCTGCGGGGCTTCAATGACATGGAGCCCCTGCTGCTCAACGCCTGGCAGCTCGAGGAAAGCCGTGCCCTCTCCTTCAAGGACGACCTCACCGTGGCGCAGAACCGCCGCTGCCTCGAAGCTGAGCTGCCCCAGGCCGTGCGCTCCGCCGCGACCAAGGCCGAGCCCCTCTCCCTGCTGTTCATCGATGTGGACGACCTCAAGCGGGTGAACTCCAGCCACGGCCACCCCGTGGGCAGTCTGCTCCTGGAATCGGTGGCCATGACCGCCCAGCGGCTCTGCCGTGCCCATGACCGGCTCTACCGCTACGGGGGCGACGAGTTCTGCATCCTGATGCCCAGCACCACGGCTGCGGGTGCGCGGAAGCTGGCGGAACGGCTGCTCCAGGTGCTTCGGGAGCACCCCATCGACCTGGATCAAGGCAAACTGCCCGTGTCCCTCAGTGCCGGCGTGGCCTCCTATCCCGAGCATGCGGATGGCGCCGGGCGCCTCATCGAGCAGGCCGACCGGGCCCTGCTGCGGGCCAAGGCCGAAGGCAAGGGGCGGGTGGTGGTGGCGGGGTAGCCGGTTGGGCCGCTACTTGTGCTTCTTCTTCCCTTTCTCGGACCCGAACACCTTGGAGAGGAAGCCAGCCTCTTCGCCATTAGCCACTTCGCCATCCAGGCTCCGGCGGAGCTGTTCCACGAGCTGGCGCTGCTCGGCGGTGAGGGATTTGGGCACCGCCACGCGGAGATGCAGGTATAGGTCGCCCCGCCCGCTGCCCTGCAGCCTTGGGACACCGGCATTCACCAGCTTCACCACGTGATCCGCCGCAGTGCCTGCGGCCAGCTTCACCTTGTCCGTGCCGTAGGGCGTTTCCACTTCGAGAGTTCCACCGGTGACCAGCAGGGGCCAGTTCACTTCCAGCCGGCGGTGCAGGTCGCTGCCATCCCGCTCATAGCGGGGATCCGGCTCCACATCGAAGACCACGTAGAGGTCCCCGGTGCGGCCGCCGGAACGGCCGGATTCCCCCTGGTTCTGCAGCCGCAACCGGGTGCCTCGGTCCACGCCGGCGGGCACCTTGAAGCTGACCTTGGCCTTCCGGTGGACGCGGCCTTCGCCATGGCAGGTCTTGCAGGGCTTGGGGATGATGCGCCCCCGGCCTTCGCAGCGCGGGCAGGGCGTGAGCATCTGGAAGAAGCCTTGGCGCACGGCCACCTGGCCGGCGCCCCGGCACTGGGGGCACGTTTCGGGGCGGGAGCCCGCTTCGCACCCGGACCCGTGGCAGGTGTCGCAGGCTTCGAGCCGGGGAATGGAAAGCTCCACAGCTTCCTTCCCGAAAATGGCGTCCTGGAAGCTGAGCTTCAAGTTGTACTGCAGATCCGAGCCACGCTCCTCGCCCGTGGACCGGCGCCGGCCGCCGCCAAAGAGGTCGCCGAACATCCCGCCGCCGAAGAAGCTGCCCAGGATGTCCTCGAAATCCGCGAACTGGTTGGGATCGAACTGGAACTGCTGGCCGCCGCCCCCGGCGCCGCCCAGGCCCGCATGGCCGAACTGGTCGTAGACTTTCCGCTTCTCGGCATCCGACAGCACGCTGTAGGCCTCGGCGGCCTCCTTGAATTTCTCCTCGGCCTCCTTGTTCCCCGGGTTGCGGTCCGGGTGCAGTTCCATGGCCAGCTTGCGGTAGGCCTTCTTGAGCTCATCGGCCCCGGCCTCCTTCGAGACACCGAGCACTTCGTAGTAGTCGCGTTTCATCATCCCATCCTGAACATCCAGGATAGCCGATGAAGGCCCGGACTAGTTCGGTGGCGCCGCGCCATCGCCCTCGCCATCCAGGGAGGCCATCATGGCCTCGCTGGCGGCCAGGACGGCATCCGTGAGCAGGTTCTGGGCCTCCAGCAGCTTGGTTTCGCAGGCCCGGAGGGCCTCAGGGTCCGCGGAGGCCACGGCCTGCCGGGCCCTGGAAAGCACATCTCTCACCAGGGACTGCTGCTCATCAGTGAGGTATTTGCCGCACTCGATGAAGCTCTTGTCGCAGGAGAAGATGAGGCCTTCGGCCGAGGCGATGTACTTCATGGCGTCCCGTTTCTTCACATCGGTTTCCGCGTTGGCCAGGGCTTCGCGGATCATGCGCTGGATCTCCAGCTCGGACAGGCCGGAGCTGGGCCGGATGGCCATGGTCTGCTCAAGGCCCGTCATGAGGTCCCGGGCCGAGACCTTCACGATGCCATTGGAGTCGATGTCGAAGGCCACCTCGATCTGGGGCACGCCCTTGGGCAGGGGTGGCAGGTTGATGAGGTCGAAGCGGCCCAGGCTCTTGTTGTGCTCGGACAGTTCCCGCTCACCCTGGAGGACATGGATCTCCACCCGGCTCTGGTTGTCGGTGACCGTGGTGAACGTGCGGGCATCCCGGGTGGGAATGGTGGCGTTGCGCTGGATGATCTTCACGAAGCCACCGCCCTGGGTCTCGATGCCCAGACTGAGCGGCGTGACATCGAGCAGCACCAGGTCCTTGATGTCGCCCTTCAGCACCGCGCCCTGGATGGAGGCTCCGAGGGCCACCACCTCGTCTGGATTGATGCTGCGGTTGGGCTCCTTGCCAAAGAAGTCCCGGACCAGGCGCTGCACCAGGGGCATGCGGGTCTGGCCCCCGACGAGGATGACCTCGTCCACCTGCTTGGGCGTCTTGCCGCCCTGCTCGAGGGCATCCTTGATGGGAACGAGGGTGAGGTCGACGAGATCCTTCACCATCTCCTCAAGCTGCTCGCGGGTGAGGGTGGCCTCCAGATGCTGCGGTCCGCTGGGTCCCTGGGCAATGAAGGGCAGCCGGATCTCCACCTTGTCCAGGGTGGAGAGCTCGCACTTCGCCTTCTCGCTGGCCTCCTTCAAGCGCTGCAGGGCCATGCGGTCCGACGAGAGGTCGATGTTCGTCTTCTCCTTGAACTGCTTGACCAGCCAGTTCTGGATGAGCTGGTCGATGTCCTCGCCGCCCAGGAACGTGTCGCCGCTGGTGGCCAGCACTTCGAAGACCCCGTCGTTCAGCTCCATGAGCGTGAAATCGATGGTCCCACCGCCGAAATCGTAGATGCCCAGGATCTGCTTGATGCCCTTCTTGTTGAACCCGTAGGCCAGGGCCGCGGCGGTGGGCTCGTTGATGATGCGCTGGACGTTCAGCCCGGCGATCTTGCCCGCGTCCTTGGTGGCCTGGCGCTGGGCGTCATCGAAGTACGCCGGCACCGTGATGACCGCATCCACCACCTCTTCGTGGAGGAAGGCCTCGGCGGCCTGCTTGAGGGAGCGGAGTACGATGGCCGACACTTCCGGTGGGGCGTAGTCCCGCTCGCCCACACGCAGCCAGGCATCCCCGTTGGGGGCGGCCACCACCGGGAAGGGCAGCCGGGACACGGCTTCCTGCACCCGGGGGGACTGGAAGCGCTGACCGATGAGGCGCTTCACGGCGAACAGGGTGCGCTGGGGGTTGGTCACAGCCTGGCGCTTGGCGATATGGCCGACCAGCACGTCCCCCTTGTCGGTGAAGGCCACGACGGAGGGCGTGGTGCGGCTGCCCTCCCGGTTGGGGATCACGCGGGAGTCTCCGCCTTCCATCACACAGACGCAACTGTTGGTCGTGCCCAGATCAATGCCGATCAGTTTGCCTGCCATGGGCGGTACTCCAGAGGGTTATTGCTACATCGTAAGGGCTTCGAGAGCGTGTATCCACCTCTACCATTTGGACCTGGCTAGGATTTTACCTAGAGCCGGTTCACCACCACCCGGGCCGCCCGGAGCAGCTGACCCTTGAGGTTGAACCCCCGCTCGTAGATTGCGGCCACGGCGCCGTCCGGAAGGTTCGGATCCGTGAAAGTGGTCAGGGCTTCCGCATTGAGGGCATCGAAAGGATCCCCCACCTGGAGGGGCAGCTGTTCCACGTTGACCCTGCGCAGGGCCTCCAGGAACTGCTTGCGGATCAGATCGACGCCCCCGCGGAAGGATTCCACATCCTGGTAGGTCGCACTCAGGCCGCGGTCGAAGTTGTCCAGCACCGCGAGCATCTCGAGCAGGATCTTCCGCTCGGCCTGTTCGACCGCCAGCGCGATGTCCCGCTGGGCGCGGTTCCGGAAATTGTTGAAGTCGGCGGCGAGGCGTCGCTGCTGGTCCAGGAGTTCGACTTCCCGGCGGAGCAGGTCCTCCATCTGGTGTTCGGCCTCCACCAGGGCCGATTCGAGGTCCACTTTCACCTCCCCTTCGCCGGTGGGCTGCGGAAGGTCCGGAAACTCCATCTCGGGAACCACCTGGGTGTGATACTCCGAGGCGACCTCATCGGCCACCGTTTGGAGATCCCCCTCCAGGGGCTCGTCCAGGTTGAGATCTACAAGATCTTCCGAGTCTGCCGGAGGTGCGGCGGGCTTGGTGTCATGCGGCTTGGGGAATTCGATGGTCATCGTGGAAGTATAAGCAGATGCGTGCGGAAGGGCTACGTCTAGGGGGCAGGCCCCTCAGGAACGGTCCCGCCGGTTCTGGACCTGCCGGGACCACCACTGGAGGCCGCCCATGACCCGGCCATAGTCCATCCGGAGTGGGCCCACCAGGGCGAAGGTGACGAAACCTGCGGGCCCCAGGGCCACGGTGCGCACGGCCGTGGCCAGGGGCCAGGCCTCGAAATAGGGGTTCTCGGTGCCAAGCAGCAGCTGGACATCTTCCGAGGCTTTCCCCGCAAAGGCATTCAGGAGGCGCGCCAGCCGGCCATGTTCCTCGAAGGCCGCCACCAGGTCCCGGAACCGGGCCACATCCTCGAATTCCGGAAGTCCGCCCAGCCGACCCAGGCCGGAGACCAGGACGGGTGGGTCCGCGGCGCTCGGATCCTCTGGCCAGCGGGCCGCCAGTTCCTGGAGCCGGAGGCCCAGGGACTCTCCTTCCTGGGCGCCCCGCCGAAGGGCATCCAGCAGCCGGGCGCGCATCTCCGCCAGGGTCAGGCCCGCGAACTGGGCCGTGGCGTAGTTCCCGAGCTCAGTCAGCAGCACATCGGAATGGCCCCAGGGATTTTCCATGAGGCGATGCTCCACCTCCCCCAGGCTGCCCACCCATACCGCCACCAGCCGCCCCGGTCCCACCGAAACAAACTCCAGACGGACCAGCCGACTCTGAGTGAAGGGAAGCGGCAGGGCCACGCAAACCCCACCCATGACTTCCGCCAGGGTCCTGCTGGCATGGCGGGCCCAGGATTCGGGATCCAGGTCCAGGCCATCGAGGGCGGCTGCCAGCCGTCCTTCCACCTCCGGGCCCGGCGATGTGGCCTTCATCCACCGGTCCACGTAGTACCGGTAGGCCCGTTCCGTCGGGATGCGACCCGCCGAAGTGTGTGGCTGGGCCACCAGGGACTCGTCCTCCAAATCCGAAAGCACATTGCGGATGGTGGCACTGGAGAGGGGCTCGGGGTAGCGCTTGGCCAGGAGCCGCGAGCCCACGGGCTCCCCCTCCTCGAGGTAGGTCTCGATGAGGGTGCGCAGCACGGATTCGCCGCGGGGGTTGAGGTTGGGTTTGACCATGGGGAAGCCCCGGAACGGGATGCCATACTATACGGCACGCACACTCGCCTCCAGGAGGTTCCATGCGAACTGCGTTTTGGCAACTCATTGTCATTTTGGGTAGTGGGTCAGTTTGAAATATATTCCGGAGCCAGGCACTTGGCAGCCCCCTCCCCAGGTGCCGCATACTTGAGGCATGCTGAAACGGAAGCAACTTCCCCCTGCCGATCCTAACGTCACCGCCTTCCGCGTGGTCCAGGCGGCGACCGAAAACGTGGTTATTCCGGATCGTCTGGTTCCGGTCAGCGAAATCCTGGCCAGTGGTGCGCAGCCCAGCGAGACTGGCTGCCCTGACACCACAGTGCCCCAGGTAAAGCTACCCCCCACACGGTGAGCCGTTTCCTCTACAGAGTCGGGGTGGGATGTGTTCCATACAACCTGGCCCATTTCTAGAGAACCAAACGCTCATTGACGCCTCTTGGACCAGTGGGGCCGAATCGGACAAGATTTGAACCCCACGGTTCTGCTCGGCAGGTGTGGGGAATTCGGCTGCACCGGTTGTGAGGATGGCTACAGGACCCTGTGTGTACCACCTGGGTGGTGCCTCCTATAGGGGCTGGTTCAACGGCGATGAGAACCATTTTGGGCATGAGCATGGAGTCTCTCAATGCCTCTATCCCCAAGTTTTCTGAGCGTCAGATCCGGCCTACGGCTTCAAGCCGGTCATACTGAATGCAGCCCCCCCTTCGGACTGCCGCATGTCGCGCTTCCCGCCTTTTCTGACCAATCCGGACCTCCTCGCCCCTGAGGAGGAGGCCCAATACCGCCTGGATCACCACGCCATCGATGGCACCATCCTGAGCTATGGCGCCATCCTGTACGGTGCCGTTTATGCACTTCTTATCACAGCCGACCATGCACTCCTGGGAGGGTCTCCGGCTTTCTACGCCCTGCTGGTCATGCGACTGGGCTTCATCGGCCTATGCGCGACCGTGGTGGGGGCCGTATCGAAGAGCCGGAGTCCACGAAGCCAGGAAGGCTGGGCTCTTGCCCTCGGCATCGGCATCTGCTTGTCGAACCTTGCTGTCTTGAGCAGTCGCCCGCGAACATACAACCAGAACGTCACCCTGGAGGTCATCGGCATCCTTGTCCTGTACACGGTCATGCCCGATCGTCGCTGGCTCAAGGTCACGGTGCCCTTGTTGATGTCCATTCCAGGCATCTGCTTCGCGCTGTTTGTGAAGGTACATGTGGGCTTTGTGGCTCTGGTCACCATCCTTCTCGCCTACCTCTGCGCCCACCTCATCGGTTTGACCGCTACTTACTGGGTCAGTCGAGGGCGGCGCCAGGGCTGGCTGCGCGAACGGGAACTGCAGAACCTGGTGCGGGAGCGGACCGAATTGGCGGCCCTCCGGGAGGCTTTCATCACCACGGTCTCCCATGAATTCCGAACGCCGCTTCATGCCATTGGCACCAGCAATGACATCCTCGAACGCCATCGGGAGCGGTTGGACTCTGGACAATTCCAGGACATGACCGCCCGCATCCGCTCGGCAGTCCTTCACTTGACCGGGATGATCGATGAAGTGCTTTTCATCCACCGGGTGGATGCGGGCAGAGTTGGTAAGAAGGTCCAGGAAACATCACTGAATTCCTGGCTCCAGGGGCTCGCAGCCCAGTTCGAAGGCCCCGGGGAAGCGACTCGAATTGAGTTGGAACTCGCCCCGGATCTCGGGGTCGTCGAGGTGGATGAGGAACTGCTACGGCAGGTGCTCGGCAACCTGCTGAGCAATGCCCAGAAGTACACCCCAGCTGATGGTCGGATTCTGCTGCGTGCCCGGAAGGCCGACATGGACTTGGTTCTGGAATTGGAAGACACCGGCATCGGTATCCCCCAGCCAGAACAAGCCAGTGTGTTCACTCGGTTCCAGCGCGGTTCCAACACAGGTAACGTGAGAGGAACTGGCCTCGGCCTGAGCATTGTTCGGGATGCGCTGTTGCTGTTGGGGGGCGACCTGGAACTGGATAGCCAGGAAGGCGTCGGCACCAGGATCCGGATCCGCTTGAAGGACCTGTATCGGGGTGCCCATGCCGCCTAAGCCCACCATCGTATTGATCGAGGATGATGAGGACAGCCGTCAGAACGTCTGCCTGCTCCTCGAACTGGAAGGCTATGCCGTTCGCAGCGCTCCGGATGGGGAAACGGGACTGCAACGGCTGTTTGAGGCACCCCTCCCCGACCTGGTCCTCTGTGATCTCATGCTGCCGGGGCTTGATGGCTTTGGCGTCCTGGAAGCCGTTCGGCGGAATCCAGCACTGGCAAACCTCCCCTTCATGCTCCTGACTGCCCGGACGGACCGTGCGAGCCAACGTAAGGGCATGAACCTCGGCGCCGACGATTTCCTCACCAAGCCCTTCTCTGCTGAGGAACTGCTGAGCGCCGTGGCAACCCGCCTGCGACGTCGCGAACTGGCCCTTGCCACCTCGGGCCTCAGTCCCGAGGAGGCCCAACGCTACACCTTGCTCAGCGACCGTGAGCGGCAGGTTCTGATCCGCATCGGCCAGGGCCAGAGTTCCCGGGAGATTGGTGAAGCCCTGGGCATCAGTCCGAAAACCGAGCAGGGCCACCGGGCCCACATCATGCTCAAGCTGGCCCTGCATAACGCCCAGGCCATTGCCACCTTCGCAACTCGGGCTGGCCTGGTGGACCGAGCCAAGCCCTAGGGGGTCCGAAGCCCCACAGGGCTGAGGCCTGGCCGGGAACGTCAGGTCCCAGGGTTACTTATGCCTCTTATTACGATAGGGGAAATTCCCTGGGGCAGATTACCTACTATAAGTTTTTTCTATACAATTAATTGCGAAACCAACCAGTACAGCCGATAACAGGTTTTGACCCGGACTCTTTCCCTTGGAGCCTGGCTATTCCACCGTTAGCGGAGATTGTCGTGCGCAGCCAGTTCCTTACCAGCGGGAGTCGGTTACTCCTCACCCTCTTGGCCTGTCAGGTTCCAATGCAGGCTGGAACGATGCCCTGTTTGGGCTTGGAGTTGGGTCTGGCCATCCCAGCCGCCCGCGACTTGAAGCTGCCGACAGGCCCAAGTCCGGCCCCGTCCCTGGGGCTATTGGGTGAGTACCCGCTGGGGGAGGCGCAGAAATTCAGGGCGCGGGTGGAGTGGACCTTCTTCCCCCAGGGGACCCAGGTCAGTGACAGCCCGGGGCTGCGACAGCAACTCGACACCAGCGTGAAGTCCGAAAGCTTGGCGGTGGACTACCTCGTTCATCCTTCCTGGCTGAACCGCCGCTGGTTCCTGGGCGTCAGCGCCGGTCTGGTCCGCTGGACCGTGGACAGCAGCAATCGACTTGAGACACCTGCGGGCGTGTTCGCACCCAGCGGCTCCAGCCACTGGACCCGGGCCCAATGGGGTGTGCTCTCGAACTACCAGTGGACGGACCGAGCCGAGCTTGAGTTCAGGTTCATGGCCAGCCATTTCGGCCAGCAGAACCTGCCAGCCCGAGTCGCCTCCCTGAACCTGCTGCTGCACTTCTAGGGGAGCCGCCATGACCCTGCTGCCCCGCCTCGCACTTCTCCCCCTCGCCTTGCTGCTGCTGGGCTGTTCCGGCGGCCACAACTCCGGCGACCGTGCTGGAACCATCAACTGGACCATGACGCTCCTGCCTGCCACGCCCTCCCTGATCGTGGGCCAGTCTGTGCAGTTCAGCGCCAGCACCCCCTGGGGCAACGAAGCCCAGTGGTCGGTGCTGCCCGCCACGGCGGGCCTCATCACGCCCGGTGGCCTGTTCACCGCAGCGAACACACCAGGCCCGTGCACGGTCTACGCCGTGTGGTCGAAGGATGTGCGCTACACCGCAAGTACGATGGTCACCATCCGCCCTCTGCCAGCAGCGGCGGTGATCTCACCCAGCCTTGTGCAAGCTTTTGGGGCCCAGCAGGCGGTGCCGGGGACCACCACGGCCAACGGTGCGGTGGTGGGCGAATCCGTGCCTGCGACCACGGCCACCACGACTGATCAGGCCACCAAGATCCGCCACGGCTTTGATCCACCCAAGTGATGCCGCTGCGCTGACCGTCCCCGTTCTGGAATCCGCCACTCTCCTTTTCCGGTGAATCTCATGCGACATCCCTTCCTGACCCCCACCATCGCCGCCCTCATCGCCTGCACCGCGCTGCCAGCCCTCCAGGGCCAGGCCATGCCTGTGGCAGCCGATGTGGCGCCACTGCCGACCATCGCCTACCAGGGGCGGCTCATGGAAGGCGGCGTGGGTGTCACGGGCGTGCGCCAGTTCGTGTTCAGCATCCTCGACAGCACTGGCGTCGAGCAGTGGAACTCCACGGCGCAGACCCTCACCGTGACTGAGGGCCTCTACTCGGTGGTGCTCGGCACCACTGGCATGACTGCCCTGCCCGTCGCCCTGCTGGGCAAAGCCGAACTGAAACTGCACGTCACGGTCTCAGGGCAGGTACTGACGCCGGACGTGGACATCGTGCCCGCCTTCCAGGCCCGCAGCGCCTGGGAACTGGCGGGTTCCTTCAACGGCGACGTCAACGGGACGCAGAACCAGACCCTGGTGATGAAGCTCCAGGGCCTACCTCTGGACCTGATCACCACGCCGCCCAGCGCGGGTCAGGCCCTGGTGTTCAACGGCAGCAAGTGGCTGGCGGGAAGCGTAGCTGGAACCGCAGGTCCGACCGGTCCGCAGGGGCCCGCTGGTGCCACGGGCGCCCAAGGTCCCATCGGCCCCCAGGGCCTCATGGGGCTCACCGGGGCCATCGGCACGCCCGGCCTCAACGGCCTGGATGGCAAGACCATCCTCAGCGGCTCAGGCAGCCCTGTGGCGGCCTCTGCGGCGGGTGCGGCGGGCGACTTCTACCTCGACACCGCCGCCAGCCTGCTCTACGGGCCTAAGGCAGGGCCCACCTGGGTGGGGCTGACGGGCGTCTCTTTGGTTGGCCCCGCAGGCCCGGCAGGTGGTCCTGTGGGCCCCACGGGTCCGGCGGGCCCCACTGGGCCGCAGGGTGTCGCCGGACCGACAGGCCCAGTCGGCCCCATCGGGCTTGTCGGGCCCCTGGGACCCGTGGGGGCACAGGGACTCGTCGGCCCCAGTGGACCGCAGGGC
>CAISFO010000028.1 GCA_903884655.1 uncultured Holophagaceae bacterium
CCTTGATGATGATGTCGGTCTGCGCCAGCAGCTCGCTCATCATCTTGACCATGTTGTTCAGGTTGTTCTTGATGATGTTGAAGTCGCCGTTGTAGTTGTCCGTGATGACCGGAGGAATCACACCCTTCGAGATCTTGTCCACATAGTCGGCCGTCACATTGAGGGGCCCGATCACCGCGTCCAGGCAGTCGTCCACGCCCTGCACGATCTTGCGGAAATCACCCTGGTGCCTGCTGGCGTCCGCCCGGGTCGCCAGCTTGCCTTCCACCGCCGCCACACTGAGCATCGCCGCGTCCGCCACCAGGGCGTTCACCGCGTCCACGCACTGGTTCAGGTTGTTCTTGATCTCGTTGAAATCGCCGTTGTACTTGTCCGTGATCTTGGGCGGAATGTCCCCCTTCGAGATCCGGTCCACATAGCCCGCCGCCACGTTTAGAGGCCCGATGACGGAATCCAGGCAGTCGTTCACGCCCTGCACGATCTTGCGGAAATCACCCTGGTGCTTGCTGGCATCCGCCCGGGTCGCCAGCTTGCCTTCCACCGCCGCCACGCTCAGCAGGTTCGCGTCATTCACGAGCGCGTTCACCGCGTCCACGCACTGGTTCAGGTTGTTCTTGATCTCGTTGAAATCGCCGTTGTACTTGTCCGTGATCTTGGGTGGAATGTCCCCCTTCGAGATCCGGTCCACATACCCCGCCGCCACGTTCAAAGGCCCGATCACCGCGTCCAGGCAGTCGTTCACGCCCTGCACGATCTTCCGGTAGTCCCCCTGGTGCTTGCTGGCGTCCGCGCGGGTGGCCAGCTTGCCTTCCACCGCCGCCTGGTTGAGCATGGCGGCATCCGCCACCAGCGCCTGGAGGTTGATCCGGACCTGCTTCAGGGCCGGGTTGATCTCATCCTGGGCATCCGCCGCCACCCAATCGCGGCTCAGGTCGCCATTCGAGATCTGCTGCAGACCCTTGACGATGTCCTGCAGCGCGTCCGTGAAGCCGTCCATGGCCCGGGCCAGGTCGCCGATCTCATCGGTGCGCTCCATCTTCAGGCGCGTACCCAGGTGGCCCTTCGCCATCTCCTTCATCATGTCCACACCCTGCTGCAGGGGGGTTGTGATGGAGCGGGTGAGGATCCAGCCCATCACCACCGAGAGGACCACAGCAATGCCCATGATGATGTACATCAGACGACTGGCGCCATTGGCCAGGATGGTGTTGTCGTCGGAGGTCTGCTTGGCCAGCTTCAGCTTCAGGTCATCGAGGGTCTGAAGGTGGGTGGTCACGGCCTCCCCGACCTTGAAGGCCTCAGTTCGCAGGACGGTTTCGGCCTCCTTGCGGTTGCCGGCCTTGACCAGATCGAGGATCCTGGCCGTGATCTTGTCGTAGCTATCCGCGGCATCCTTGTATTTCTTGAAGGCTTCCTTGCCCTCGGGGGTGACGAGCGTCTTCTGGAAGGACTCTTCGAGCTTGGCGGTCTGCGTGTCGATTTCCTTGATCCGCGCGCCGAATTTCTCGACATCCCCGGTCATGATCGCGTCGCGAGCGTTCACCCGCTGGCGCTGGAACAGCATGCCGATCTCGCCGATCTCGCCAAGGGGCACGGTCATCTTCTCGTAGAGCCGGGTGTCCGCATCGTCGATGGCGTGGATCTTGTTGCTGCCCAGGAAGCCCATGCCGACGAGCAGGGCCGCCACGATCATGAAGGCCCCGATGAGCTTGGGGCCGACCTTGATGTTGTCCAGGAATCGCATAGAGAAGCTCCTTGGAGGAAAAGGTGAATGGGACAGGAAGGTCGAGCGTGAAAGGCGGCGGGTCTTGAAGGCTGGGAACGCGCCAAAAGCGCAACCCTCCCGGCCCGTCGGACCGAAATGGGTTGCGCCTTCAACTTGCAGACCTGATGTCTACCCGGAAAGGCATCCTGCCCCGAAAGCAGGATTGATTACCCAGCCGTTATCGGTGACCCCCAGGTTTTCTTTAATTATCGTTTACAGACCGTGGCATGAATTTTAAACATTGAAATCTTTGATCATATGAAATGAAAAATAGACATCACGACAATCAAAATTCCTTCGATTTACGGGCGTCGCAGGGTTCGTCCCGGGCCTGCATGCGCGAGGTCAGGCCCCAAGCTGAAGGCACAGCATCGGAGGTGCAGGACGTCGGACCTTCCCTATGCCCCTGACCTCAGGCTTCCAGCTGCTGTTCCAGCCGCTGCCGAAGGAGGCCGAGTTCCTTGGACTTGAAGGAGTGCTTGGTCTGCTCAAGCACGTGGACGCCTTCCCGGAGGGCCTCCCGGTGGGCCTCCAGGCGGGGGCACTGGCCCTGGATGCAGGGCAGCGTTCCCTGGCCCTCCCCGAGGGCGGCCTGGAAGAGGGTGCTCATGTCGGCCAGCAGGCCGGCCATGTTGGCCAGGGACAGCCCCAGCACTTCCTGGGCCAGGTGTTTGGAGGGATGGCCGTTCTGAACGAGCCGGCCCCCCCGCAGCTGCTGGAGGCTGTCCGACCAGGTGGCGAGCCGCTCCGCGTAGTGGCCGACCGACCGCCGGGTGCGGGCCACCGTGGCGCAGCGGAGAATGCTGTCGATCAGCGTTTCGATGGGCAGGGGCTTGGTGAGGTAGGCCACCACCGGCAGGTGCACCGCTTCCGTGGCGGTCTCGACGGTGGGATGGGCCGTGACGATGATCACGGGAAGGTCCGGCGCCAGGCGGCCGATATCCCGGATGAACTCGAACTGCAGGTTGCCCGGCATGCGGATGTCCGAGACCAGCACATCATAGGCTTTGCGTTCCAGCAGCCGGGTGGCTTCAGTCGCGTCCAGGGCCGTGTCCACGTGGAACCCGTCCTCCATGAGCAGTTCCGCCGTGGCGCGCAGGTAGACTTCCTCATCGTCTGCGAGCAGGAGCTGGATGGGGGGATCGAAGGATCGTGGCATGGGCTTCCCGTGAAAGCGTTGCAGATAAGCATCCATCGGCGGCCCTCCCGACCGGGTTGAGAGTCGGCACGGGGCCCTCCGAGGACGCTACCTGCCGGGTACGTACCCGAGGCTGCTCAGGGCGCGGCCACTCGGATCAGGTGGTCGAGTTCCGCCAGGGTGAAGGGTTTCGCGATCAGGTGGACCTCCGGGTGCGCTTTCACCAGCTCCCGGAGGGCCTCGGAGGCGAAGCCCGTGGACAGCAGGACCGGCAGGGTCGAAACCAGGCTGCGGAGCCGCACCAGGGTTTCGAGGCCCCCGAGCCCGGGCATGTTCACGTCCAGGATCACCAGGTCGGGCTGGCACCCCTGCTCGAGGAGGGCCAGGGCCTCTTCGCCGCTGGCCGCGGTCGTGGTCGAGTGCCCGAGGCATTCCAGCAGTCCCGGCATGGACTGGAGGATCAGCGGATCGTCATCCACGAACAGGATGGCCTTGCCGGGGGCGGCACCGATATCGGAGGGACCGGAATCAGCCGCATCCGCCTTGCCGATGCCAGGGGTCGGGAAGCGGAGGCGTACCAGGGTCCCACGCCCGGGTTCGCTCGTCAGCTCGATGGTGCCCCGGTGGGCGCGGACGGTTCCGTAGACGAGGGACAGGCCCAGGCCTGTGACCTTGGTGGACTGCTTGGTGGTGAAGAAGGGCGCCATGGCCTGTCCCACGACTTCGGGCGGCATGCCGGTCCCGCTGTCCTCCACCTCCACGACGATCGTCTCCGGGCCCTGGTTGCGGGTGCGGATGGTGAGGGAACCGCCCTGCGGCATGCTTTCGATGGCATTGGCGCAGAGGCTCATGATGGTGTGCTTCAGGGCGGCTGGATCCCCTTTGAGCCCGCGGAGGTCGGCGCTCAGTTCCTCGGAAATGCGGATCTTCCCATCCACCGTGCGCTCCAGGTGGCGCACTTCCGCCTGGATGAGGTCGTTCAGATCGAGGAGCCGCTCCTCGCCCAGCTCCTTCCGGGCGAACCCTTGCAGGGACTTGGTCAGGGACCCGCCGCGAATGCAGGCCTGGGTGATGGTGTCCATGTCCCGCCGCAGCGGGGTGCCCTCCGCCGCCTTGCGCCGGTGCAGCGTCGCCACCGCCAGGATTGACCCGAGCACGTTGTTGATGTCGTGGGCAACCCCTCCCGCCAGCAGGCCGAGGCTTTCCATCTTCTGGACCTGCTGCAGCTGGGCCTCCATGCGCCGCCGCTCCTCTTCCCTGCGCACCTGTTCCGTGATGTCGGTGAAGGTGCAGAGCACCATCCGGACACTGCCGTCGGGGGCCAGTTCGGGCAGCGCGTTCACCAGCAGCCAGACCCGGTCCTGGGAGGTGGGGCGGTAGACACCCATCACCACATCCCGCACCGCCTGACGGGTCGCGATGGCCCGTGGTACAGGATGCGTGGGGCCCGGAAAGGCGGCCCCGTCCTCGTGGATGATGTTCCAGTCCGGATGAAAGGAGGTCCTCCCCAGCAGCTGGTCTTCGGAAAGCCCCAGAAGCTCCATGGCTCGCGGGTTGCTGGACAGGATCTCGGCGCTCGGTGACTGGAGCAGAACGCCCACGGGGAGTTGTTCAAGCAGGAACTGGAACGGGTCGGGCCCCTCCCAAGGCCTGTTCCCGGTCTGTGGAGAGGCTGGGTCCGGCATGGAGGAACCGGCCGTGTCAGGTGTCTCCGGTGGGGCATCATCCATGGGTCGGGTCACCGCGCAGCTTCCTCTCTGGTTCATGCCACAGAACTGGCACTTCAGTGGATGCCTCCGGATCGGCATCCTGGGCCTGAACCTTACGAATGGGCGGCAGCCGCCCGGCCGAGGACGGAACTCAGGTTTCCGGCCCCGGCCATCGATAGGGAGGCGAGCACATCGATGCGTCCATTGGATTGACAATCCTCGTTTTGAAAGACCTGTGACCCGTGGCCTACACCTCCTTTTTCCGCGACACCGACGCACTGAATGCCATCAGCGACATCGTCATTCCGGCCATCAGCCACGCCCGCACCATCCGGATATGGGACGCGGGCTGCGCCTCCGGCGAAGAACCCTTCACGCTGGCGATCCTCTTTGCCTCCCGTCTGGGCGCCTTCCACTTCCGCAACCTGGACATCCTCGCCACGGACTACGAGGAGAGCAACTACGCGCAGTTCGCGGACCGCATCCGCGCCGCCGAATACAGCCGCCAGGACGTGTTCTGGGTGCCCGCGGAACACCGGGAGCAGTATTTCGAAGCCACCGGCAACCCCGAAGTGTTCCGGCTGACCGACAGCATCCGGGAGCGGGTGCGGTACATCCAGCACGACCTGCTGACCCTGGTGCCACCCGAGACGGGGCATTCCCTCATCGTCTGCAAGAACGTGCTGATGCATTTCTCCCCCGAGGACCAAGTCAAGGTGCTCGAGATGTTCCATGGCGCCCTCCTCCCCGGCGGCTTCCTGGCCATGGACGGGAACCAGGCGATGCCGGCGGCGTTCGCGCGGCGGTTCCTCCAGGTCGAGCGGGGCACCCCGCTCTTCCAGAAGCCCGTGGACTGAGCCATGCGCGTCGTTCCCCTCCACCGGAATGACCCCCACGACTACTCCTGTGTCGCCTACTGGGTGCTCGGGGAGAACAACACACCGTCGGACCGCAACACGCTCATCGATACCGGCAGTGCCGATGCCGGGAACCTGGCCTACTTCCTGAAGGAGATGACCCACTTGTCCAAGGGCATCGGGAAGCAGGCCGTGGAGCAGGTCATCCTGACCCACGCCCATTTCGACCACACCGGCGGCCTGCCCGGCATCGACCGGCAGTTCGGACCCGAGACCTTCGCCTGGCTGCCCTCGGGGCGCCGCCCCAGGCCCATCCGGGACGGTCTTTCGCTGCGGGTGGGCGACCAGCCGGGCATGCTGTTCCACACCCCGGGGCATTCGGAGGATTCCCTCTGCGTGTACCTGCCCGAGACCGGAACCCTCTTCTCCGGGGACACGCTGTACCGGATCACGGATCACCTGGGCGCCTACCCCAAGGCCTACGTGGCCACCCTCGAACGCCTGGCCGGACTGGCCGTCCGGACCATCTACCCAGGCCACGGCCAGCCCATCTTCGACGATGCGAGGGGCTTCATCCGGTCCTGCCTGGACAACGTGCACCAGTCCCTCATCCTGGAATGACGCGCCATGAAGCTGGTCTATGACGAGCACTTCCGGGCATCGGACTACGCCCAGGACAATGCGGCCCGGCCCGGGCGCATGGAAGCGGCCATGAGCGGCCTCCTGGGCGGCCCCTGGGACATTGTGGCCCCCATGCCGGCCACGCTGGATCAGCTGCGGCTGGCGCACGATGCGGACTACCTCGACCAGGTGGCACAGGAACCGGCGAGGTTCGCCATGGCGAGCCTCGCGGCGGGTGGCGCGGTGCTCGCGGCCCGCCTGGCCCACGGCGGCGAACCCACCTTCGCCTGCGTCCGCCCCCCCGGGCACCACGCCTCGCGCACCGGCGCCTGGGGCCACTGCACCTTCAGCAACCTCGCGCTGGCCCTGCTCGTGCTGCGGGCCGAGCAGCGCATCGACCGGGCCTTCGTCATCGACATCGACGCCCACACCGGGGATGGGACGCGGGAGGTGCTGGCCCACTGGCCCCAGGCGGAGATCTTCAACCCCTTCGCGGCCACGGCGGCGGAGTACCTGGAGCTGGTGGAAGCCCGCCTGACTGCCGTCCAGGGCACGGACATCATCTCCGTCTCCGCCGGGTTCGATGCCTACAAGCTGGATGTGGGACACAAGCTGGACACGGCGGACTTCCGGCGGATCGGAACCCTGGTCCGGGCGGCGGCGCTCCGCCTCTGCCGCGGCCGCCGGTTCGCCGTGCTCGAAGGGGGCTACTTCCTGCAGGATCTGGGGGCCAATGTGCTCGCCTTCTGCCAGGGGTTCGCGGGATGAGAGCGACCATCGGGCCGGACCTGGAGCTTATCCGCCAACCGCGCCGTGCGGATCTCGGGGACTACGACTGGTTCGACATCGAGCAGGCCGGTACGCAGGTGGGCAAATCCCGCTGCCGGATAGAACCTGACCTGTTCACGGTGTTCTCGATCATGATCTACCCCGAATATGAAGGTCATGGCTACGCCCGAGCCGTCATCGATCACTTCAAGCAGGAATACTCCGTGATCGTGGCCGACCGGGTGCGGTTCACGGCGCGGACCTTCTGGTTGAAAGTCGGCTTCACCCCGGAAAGCATCGACCGGTACATCTGGCAGGCGCAGGGGACCGTTCTCCAGGGCGGCGTTCAAAGCCCACAATCAGGTTAGGATTGAAGCAAGGCACAGGAAGCCATCCGAAAGCCGGATTTCCGATCTCGATGATCCCAGCCGACAAGAGTTGATGACCCCTTTCCGGATGACGCCTCCATGAACCAGGGACCCTCCATTCCTGCTGTCTCCCTGAGGGTCAGGAATGGCTTGGCCCTGCTTGCGGGCGGACTGGCGACGCTCGCCCTCATCGCCACCCTGCTTGGCGCACCCCAGCTTGCGGCCCTCGGCCTGGGGCTCGTGCCCATGGCGCCCCTGGCCGCCCTCGAGGTGCTGCTGCTGGTGGCCACCCTCCTGCTGCACGAGTCGCGGCCGGGAACCCGGTTCGCAGGCCGCCTGGCCCAAGGCCTGGTTCTGGTGGTGACGGCGGTCACCGCGGCCGGCCTGCTGGGACACCTCCAGGGGGTACAGACAGGGCTTGACCACTGGCTGGTGCAGCGTTGGCCCGCCATTCAGCTCACCTCGCTGCTGACGGACCTGTCGTTGTTTGCCGTGGCCGCCGCGCTGTTGCCGCGATGGCCCGTCAAGGCAGCCTGGCCGCTGCGCCAGGGCATG
Organism: uncultured Holophagaceae bacterium; assembly: GCA_903884655.1. Classification (GTDB taxonomy): domain Bacteria; phylum Acidobacteriota; class Holophagae; order Holophagales; family Holophagaceae; genus Geothrix. Next base: position 7,782 of record CAISFO010000028.1, read on the forward strand.
GCCCTGGCCGCCCTGGTTCCGGCCGGCATCGGCCTGGTGGTGCTGATCAGCTATGCCGCCGGGGCACCCCTGCTCTACGGCAGCGGCCACATTCCCATGTCCCTGCCCTCCGCTCTTTGCACCCTGGCCCTGGGCCTGGCGGTGCTGCTGGACGCCGGCTGGGACAGCTGGCCCCTGGCCGCCTTCCGCCCGGGCCCCCGGGGCAGCCGGTGGACGCTGTTCGGCAGCTCGACAGGACCGCTGGTGCTCTTCCTGGGCCTCGGTGCCCTTCTGCTGACGGGCGGCTCCTTCTTCCTTCGCCACCAGATGCGGGAGACGCAGTCCAAGGTCCTGGACGAGCTCCAGGCCATCGCCGACCTGAAGGCCCGCCAGATCAGCGACTGGTACGGCGAGCGCAGGCTCGACTCGGAACAGGCCGCCCAAGGCGCCCTCATCCAGACCCGGCTGCGGCAGTTCCTGGCGGGATCCCCTCTGGCTCCGCCGGCAGGGGATGTGCAGGGCTGGATGCAGGCCCTCCAGAGGAGCAAGTACCAGCGGATCGTCCTGGTGGACCGGCAGGGCCGGATCCGGCTTTCGGTGTCTTCCCATGAGCCCTCGGGCGCCGCCGTCCTGAACCCTTCGGACCTGCAGGTAGCCCTCGCGGCGCGGCAGGTGCAGGTGCACGACCTGCAGCGGGATCCCGGCGGTTCGGAAATCCACATGGATTTCTGGGTGCCCATTGGCCCGGGAGCTTCGGGGCGCGGAAATGAGGGGGCCCTCCTCCTGCAAGTGGATCCCCGGCAGGAGCTCTTTCCCCTGGTGGAATCCTGGCCCACCACCAGTGCCAGCGCGGAAAGCCTGCTGGTCCGCCGGGAGGGCGGAGATGTGCTCTTCCTCAACGAGCTCCGCCACCAGTCCCAGACCGCCCTGACGCTCCGTCAATCCCTGGCCGCGACGCCGGAGCGGCCCGCCACCCGCGCCGTGCTGGGCGCTGAGGGCCTGCTGGAAGGTACGGATTATCGTGGCCACGCCGTGCTCTCCGTCCTGAAGCGGATCCCGGGGACCGACTGGCGGCTGGTCACCAAGGTGGATACCAGCGAGATCTATGCGCCTCTGCGTTGGCGGGTCTGGCTGGGCACCGCGGGCCTGCTGGGCCTGCTGGCCCTGCTGGTGGCGGGCCTGGGCTGGCTGCTCAGGCACCAGGAGGCCGAGCTGACCCGGCAGCAGCTCAGCCTGTCCCAGCGCTTCGAATGGCTGATGCGCGAGGCCAACGACATCATCCTGCTCCTGGACCAGGACGGACGCATCCTGGAGGCGAACGCGAGGGCCGTGGAAGCCTACGGCTACACGCTGGCAGAACTGGTCGGGATGCCCGTTCTCGAGCTCCGGGAACCCACCGCGAGAGCCGAAGGCCGCGACCAGTATGCGCAGCTGCTGTCGCGGGGCTCCCTCCGCTTCGAAACGCTCAATCAGCGCAAGGACGGCAGCACCTTCCCGGTGGAGGTGAATTTCCGGGCCCTGCAGCTCGACGGCGAACAGCGGGCCATCAACATCGTGCGGGACATCTCCGCGCGCCGGGCCCAGGAGCACGAGATCCTGCGGATGACCCAGCTCTATTCGGCCCTCAGCCAGGTGAACCAGTCCATCGTCTGGTCGAACACCCAGCAGGACCTGTTCGACCGGATCTGCCAGGTCATGGTGGAGTTCGGCCGGTTCTCCATGGCCTGGATCGCCCTGGATGACCCCGACTCGCACACGGTCTCGGTGGCCGCCCGCTGTGGGGACGCCAAGGGCTACCTGGAGCAGGTGCGGATCGAGAGCGGCCTTTCCCCCCTGGGGAAGGGGCCCATCGGCCTCGCGATCCGGGAGGGGCAGCCCGTTCTGGAGAACGATTTCCTCGCCGCCACCGGGACCGAGCCCTGGCACGAGGCGGCGGCGGCATGCGGCTTCCTGGCCGTGGCCGCCTTCCCCATCCGGCAGGGGGGCCAGGTCATCGGCGCCCTCGCTGTTTATGCGGGTGAGCGGGGTTTCTTCGGCGATCAGGAGACGGCGTTGCTGGTGGAAGCGGCCATGGACATCTCCTTCGCCCTCGATCACCTGGCTGGTGAGGCCCAGCGGCAGAAGGCCGAGGTGGCGCTCCTGGAAAGCCAGCGGCTGCTGCGGGAGGCCCAGGAGGCAGGCGCGGTCGGGGCCTACACCTGGTACCTGCGGGAGGACCGGTGGATCAGCAGCAGCTACCTCGACGAGATCTTTGGCATCGGGCCCGAGTACCCGCGGGATCTGGCGGGCTGGGTCGAGCTGATTGAACCGGAGTTCCGCGAGAACATGAACGCCTACGTGACCGGGATCATCCAGCGCCATGAGCGCTTCGATCTGGACTACCCCATCGTGAGGGCTACGGACGGCGCCCACCGGTGGGTCCACGGCCAGGGCGACATCCAGCGGGATGACCAGGACCATCCGGTGGCGCTGGTGGGTGTCATCCACGACATCACGGAGCGCAAGCAGACCGAGCAGTCCCTCCGGAAGATCTCGGCGGCCGTGGAACAGAGCCCGCTGGCCATCATGATCACGGATTCGAAGGGCATGATCGAATACGTCAACCCGGCTTTCACACTGACTTCGGGCTACTCGGCCGAGGAGGCCATCGGGCAGAATCCCCGGTTCCTGAAGTCCCCCTTGGCGCCGCCGGAGATGTTCAAGGAGCTGTGGCGGACCCTGGCCCGGGGTGAGATCTGGGTGGGCGAGTTCGAGAATGTGCGGAAGAGCGGGGAGTCCTACATCGAGCGGGCCACGGTCGCCCCGGTCCGGGACGCCGACGGATCGCTGGTGGGCTACATCGCCCTCAAGGACGACATCACGGCCTCCAGGCAGCACGAGGCGGAACGCCGGTCCCTGGAGGCCCAGCTGCACCAGGCCCAGAAGCTGGAGAGCCTGGGCAGTCTGGCGGGCGGTGTGGCCCACGACATGAACAATGTGCTGGGCGCGGTCATGGGGCTGGCGTCCACCATGCGGGAATCCGTGGAGCCCTCCTCCGTCTCGGCGAAGAGCCTCGATACCATCGTGAACGCCTGTCTGAGGGGCCGGGGCGTGGTGAAGAGCCTGCTCTACTTCGCCAAGAAGGATCTCCAGGAAGAACGCCCCCTCGACCTGAACGAGCTGACGCGCGAGATGAACCAGCTGTTGAGCCACACCACGCTCAAGCGCATCCAGCTGCAGCTGGACCTGCAGGAGGACATCGGCCTGCTGCAGGGGGACCCGGGCGCCCTGAGCCATGCCCTCATGAACCTGTGCGTGAATGCCATCGACGCCATGTCCAGCGGCGGAACCCTCAGCCTGCGAACCCGGCAAGGTTCCGATGGCGGATTGGTCCTGAGCGTGGTCGACACGGGCAGCGGCATGCCCCCCGAGGTGCTGGCCAAGGCCATGGAGCCCTTCTTCACGACCAAGGCCCAGGACAAGGGCACGGGCCTGGGGCTGGCCATGGTCTACGGCACCATGATGGCTCACGAAGGCACCTTCGAGCTGGTCAGCGAGCCTGGCCGGGGGACCGAGGCCCTCCTGAGCTTCCCCGCCAGCCGGGTCCTGCCGCGGGTACCATCGGCGGCCGTGACGCCGGCCATTCTCTTCGCCGGACAGAAGGCCCTGCAGGTCCTGCTGGTGGATGACGACGAGCTGATCCGCGAGGCCGTGACCTCGCTGCTGGAGATGCTGGGGCACACCGTCGCCACGGCGCCCGGCGGAAGCCAGGCCCTGGAACTGGTCCAGTCCGGGCGGCCCGTGGACCTGGTGATCCTCGACATGAACATGCCCGGCCTGAGCGGCGGCGAAACCCTGCCGCGCCTCCTGGAGCAACGCCCCGGCCTGCCCGTGATCATGTCCTCGGGCTACAGCGACCACGAAATCGCCCCGCTGCTGGAAGGCCGTCCGACCGTGACCAGCATCCGGAAACCCTTCAGCCTGAAGGAATTCCAGGCCAAGATCTGCGAGCTGAACCTCCAGGTCAACCTCGAGGGCTGACCTCGCCCTCCCAGGACTCAAGGGGGCAGACTCAGGGACCGATGACTTGGCCTTGCATGCCTTCATGAGAGGGGGCGAGGGAATTTGGCCATCGCGATCTGGAGCAGCCGATTCGAGACAGGGATCGACCTCGTCGATGCCCAGCACAAGGCCCTGTTCGAGGCGGTGAACCGCCTGGCGGCCTCCTTCGGGGCGGGGACCACGGCCACCCAGGTGGGGGAGAGCCTGGCCTTCCTGGCCCAGTACACCCTTGAGCATTTCCAGACCGAGGAGCATTTCATGCGTGAGATGGGCTACCCGGCGCTGGAAACCCACAGGGCCGAGCATGCCCGGCTGGTGGACAAGGTCCAGCTGCTGCAGTCCAGGCTTGCCGAGGGGAAAACGGTGACCATGGATGTCGCCATCTTCCTGGCGGACTGGCTGAAGCATCACATCCATGGGGCCGACATGGCCTATGTGCGGTTCGCGAAGGATAAGAGCAGGGGCTGAGGGCCCACCCGCAAGACAGGGCATGGCAGGTGCTGAAGAACATTCCCCATCCGGATTCAAGGCTCCATGAAGAGGGGCCGATGGATCAGTTGAACCTCAAGGAGACCCTATGGCCATCGCCGTCTGGAGCAGTCGCTACGAAACCGGGATCGACATCATCGACAAGCAGCACAAGTCCCTGTTCGACGCCGTGAACAAGCTCGCGGATTCCTTCAAGGCGGGAACGTCCAAGACCGCCGTCAAGGAAAGCATGGACTTCATGGTGAAGTACACGGTCGAGCACTTCGCGACCGAAGAAAAGATCATGAAGGACATGGGATATCCCAACCTGACCTCCCACATGGCCGAGCACGCCCAGCTGGTGCGCAAGGCTTCGGACCTGCAGGCCAAGCTCAATGAGGGCAAGCCTGTGACCATGGAAGTCACCACCTTCCTGGCGGACTGGCTGAAGCACCACATCAATGAAGTGGACATGGGCTATGTCCAGTTCAAGAAGGGTCTGAAGTAGCCGACGCTTCGGCCCGGGAGCCACCGATGGCCAGGATCGTTGTCGTCGACGACAGCAAGCTCATGCGCAACCTGCTCCGGACCATCCTGGAGCAGGCGGGCCATGAGGTGGAAACCTGGGAAGACGTGACCGCCGGGGAGGTCGCGGGACGCATCACTGCCGCCAACCCGGACCTTCTCGTCACTGACTTTCAGATGCCGGGCTGCAACGGGCTGACCCTGGTCCGGATGGCGCGGAAGGCCAGGCCCGACCTTCCGGTGGTGCTGCTGACCGCCACGCATGATCCCGCGGTGACGGATGCGCTGAAGAGCCAGCCTGACAGCCGCCTCCTGCACAAACCTCTCCGCGAAGAGGACCTGCTGGAGGCTGTCGTCAACCTGCTGCCTCAGAGCTGATCGAGCTTGTCCTTGCCCAGCACCACGTTCCACACCAGCGGCTCATAGGTGGCGAGCCCGGCCTGGAAGAAGGGGTCGTTGTTCCGGACTGCGTCGAGGTCGGCCAGGGGGTCGGCATCCTGGATCCGGAGCAGGAACATGCCCCCGCTGCGGGGATCCAGGGGCCCCGAGGCCAGCAGCAGGCCCTGCTCCTTGAGGGTGCGGAGGTAGGCGCGGTGGGCTTCCGTGACCGCCTCGATCTCGGGCAGGGGACGGCGGTAGCGGACGAGCATGAGGGCGTACATGGGGCCTCCGGAATTCCGTCCAGCTGACCACAGCGCGGCCGGAGCCGCAAGCCGGAACGCCTTATAGCGCTGGTCGCGGAAGTCTCGGAAGCATCGCGGAAGACACGGAAAATGGCAGGAGGCACCCGCTGCATTCGCGACATTCTCGGTTCCATGCTTTCAGCCCGTGGGGACTCAGTGGCCCAGGACGAACCCATCCGCGTAGTCGATGACGGTCACCACGCGGTAGTCCCGGTGGGGCGCGGTGCCGGCCCCGGCCTGATGCAGCTCGGGGTTGAACAGGTTGTGCCGGTGGCCCCGCCCGGGCACGCCATCGTCCACCAGGAGCTGGATGACCACCTGGCGGGGATCCTCTTCAAGGGTCCCGATGTTTTCCGCGATGAGGCCATGCCAGGTGCCCAGCCGGTTGAGCCGCTGGGAGAGGCGGCTGCCGTCCCGGCCCACATGCTCGAGGGCACCGCGGGGGCCGATGTCCTGGGCATGGAGGCGGGCCGCCTGGGCCAGACCTTCGTTGAAGCGGAGCGGTCCCACCGGCGGGACCGTCTCCAGGAAGGCGATGGCTTCATCAAAGGCCGCCAGGCCCTCCTCGGTACGCAGCGGGGTTCGCTCGGGTCGCTTCCAGAGGGTGCCTTCGAAGTACTTCCGCAGGTCGCGAAGATGCCTGGCATAGGCCCTGGGCCGCGTGCGCAGGTCGCTCATCTCCTGGACCACGGCCCGGTCGAAGGCCGTGGCCTTCTCCTGCGGAAGGTCCTGGGCCGGGAGCGCCAGGGCGATGAGAAGCAGCGCGGCGAGCTTCATGGGCACCTCGGGGAATGCCCAAGTATCGGCCGCCTCCGATCCCTGGAAAAGCCATGACAGGACGAACTGGTCTGAAAGCCCGAGGCAAGAAAAGCGGAACACAGAGGGCACAGAGTGGGCCATGGCCCTCACCGCGGGTCTCTGTGTCCTCTGTGTTCCTGCCGTTGCTCTAAATGCCTTGGCTGTCGCTCGCCGATGATCGGGTAACAGGATTAGAAACAAGATCGGTTTCGACGCGCTCTGGAATCCTGTTAATCCTTCAGTTAATCCTGTTACTCCTGTCCCGTTTTCTCAGACCGCCGGTCCGTCGATTTCCGCATAGAGCGGGTGGGTGAGGTAGCGCTCGCCGGTGTCGCAGAGCACGGCCACCACGGTCTTGCCCTCGCCCAGCTCCTTGGCCACCTCCAGCGCCGCGAACACGATGGCCCCGGTGCTGATGCCTGACAGCAGGCCTTCTTCCCGGGCCAGGCGCCGGGCCACGTGGATGGCGTCGTCGTAGCCCACGGGCCGGATGCGCTGGAAGGCCTCGCGGTTGAGAATGGCCGGCACGAAGTTGGGGCCGATGCCCTGGATCTTGTGGGGGCCGGCCTTGCCCGTGCTGAGCAGGGGCGAGGTCTCGGGTTCCACGGCCACCACCAGGGTGCCGGGCTTCTTCTCGGCGAGCACTTCGCCCACGCCGGTGACGGTGCCGCCGGTGCCCACGCCTGCGACGAAGGCGTCCAGCTCCGGCACCTGCTCCAGGATCTCGAGCGCCGTGGTGCGGCGATGCACGGCGGGGTTGGCGGGATTCTCGAACTGGCGCACCAGGAAATAATTCGGATCCGCATCAGCCAGTTCCTGAGCCTTGTCCACGGCGGCCTTCATGCCGCCGGAACCCGGCGTCAGCAGCAGCTCAGCGCCATAGGCCTTCAACAGGGAGCGGCGCTCCTGAGTCATGGTGTCAGGCATCACCAGGGTGATCTTGTAGCCCTTGGTGGCGGCGACGAAGGCGAGGCCGATGCCCGTGTTGCCGCTGGTGGCTTCCAGCAGCGTCTGGCCGGGCTTGAGCTGGCCCTTGGCTTCCGCGTCCTGGATCATGCTGAGGGCGATGCGGTCCTTCACGCTGCCGCCGGGGTTGGCGCTCTCCAGCTTCACGTAGACCTTGGCGGAACCCTTGGGCACAATGCGGCTCAGCCGCACCACCGGCGTGTACCCGATCAGGTCATAGGCATACTCAACTCGGTTGGGACGCTCGGTGGGACGGCTCATCAGGTTCTCCTCAGGGTGTCCGGGCTGGGCCGGTGACTGAATTATGGAAAAGAAGAAGCAATTGTCAATCTTGAAAATCATTTTTGTTATATACTAGATCATCTTGAATCGAGGAGCATCGCGATGAAGGGTTCGGCCAAGGGACGCTACGGACTGCAGTTCATGGTGGAGCTGGCCATGCAGGCCGGGCATGGCCCGATCCTTGTGGATGCGGTCGCCGCACGCCAGGATCTGCCCCCGAAATTCCTGCGGGTGCTGCTGGGCAGCCTGAAGGCCGATGGGCTCATCAAGGTGCAACGCGGCCCCAGTGGCGGCTGCGAGCTGGCCCGGCACCCCAGCCACATCACGGCGCTCGAAGTGCTGGAGGCCCTGGAAGGCCGCTTTGGCAGCGCCAACCTGCCCCCCGATGCCACCCACGGCGCCCGGGCGGTCCGCGAGTTGTGGCTGCGCAGCACCGAAGCCGCCCGGGGGGTGCTCGGCAGCACCACCCTCGCCGACCTGGCCGAACGACAGCGGGCCCTGGAAGTGGACACCCAGGGCTATTCCATCTAGAGCCTCAGGTCAGTCCGTACTGGCCCAGCAGCCGCCGCAGCTGGGCGAGGCTGTAGGGCTTGGGCAGGAACCCCGCGATGCCTTCGCCCACTTCGCTATACTCCAGGGAGAACCCGCTGCTGAGGATGATGGGAAGCTCTGGTTCCAGCTGGTTGATCAGTCTCGCTGTGGTCTGGCCGTCCATGCCGGGCATGATCTGATCCAGGATCACCAGGGAGAAGCCCCCGGGGTTTTCCTGGACCCGTTCGAGGGCCTCGCGGCCATTGCGGGCCGTGACCGCCTGCAGGCCCAACCCCGCGATGAGTTCCGACGCGTTCATGAGGATCATGCTTTCATCGTCCACGACCAGGATCAGCGCTTTTGCGGTGGCCCTGGCCAGTGCTTCAGGGCCACCTTCGCAGGGGAAGTAGATGGTGACCGTGGTGCCACCCCCTGGCCTGCTGGTGACCCGGACGCCGCCCTGGTGGGCGCGGAGAATGCCCAGGAGCGCCGACATGCCGAGGCCACGCCCTGTGGCCTTGGTGGTGAAGAAGGGGTCAAAGATCCGGCCCAGGGCCTCGGGCGGAATGCCGCAGCCGGTGTCGCCCACTTCGAGGACCACGTAGTCCCCGGGGAGCATGGGCGGCGAAGGCGGAGAGGGTGGGAGGTCCACCGACACCAGGGTCTCGAACCGAGTGGACAGGGTGATGGTGCCTTCGTGGTCCCCGATGGCCTCGGAGGCATTGGTGATCAGGTTCATCACGACCTGGTGGATCTGGGTGGCATCGGCCAGGATGCGCGGCAGCCGCGGCATGGTCTTCACCAGGAGCCGGGCCTGGGTCGACACGGACACCCGGAGCAGCTCGGTCATCTCCTGCACGGTCTGATTCAGATCCACCAGGGCCACATGCAGCTTGCCTCGCCCGCTGTAGGCCAGCATCTGGCGGGTCAGATCCGCCGCCCGTTCAAGAATGGATTCCAGGTTGTCGAGGTGGATCTGCGCCGGGCTGTCCAGCGGCAGCTTCATCTGCGCCAGGTTGAGGTTCCCGGTCATGGCCGTGAGCAGGTTGTTGAAGTCGTGGGCGATGCCCCCTGCCAGCAGGCCGATGCCCTCCAGCTTCTGACTTTCCCGCTGGGACTCCTCCTGGAGTTTGCGATCGCTGATGTCCATGAGCATGCCGGCGACCCGCATGGTGCCATCGCCCTTGATCTCGAGCTTCTCGATGTGATCCAGCAGCCAGATCCAGACCCCGTCCTTCCGCTGCCACCGGTATTCCACGACCGCGGAGCCAGTCGCGCGGGTCTGCTCGAAGGCAGCCAGGAACCGGTCCCGGTCGTCGGGATGGAGGAACTGGTCCCAGAGATCCGGCTGCGACAGCAGGGCCTGGACGGAGTGGCCCGTGATCTTCTCCGCATGCTCGCTGATCCAGGTGGCCGCAGCGGGGTGGGGCACTTCGGCATCGTAGAGCACCACGGGCAGCCTGCGGACAATCTGGTTCAGGCGCATCTCGGTGGCGCGATGATCCTCCTCGGCCTGCTTGCGGCCCAGGGCGAAGGCCACATGCCCCGCGAGCGTCTGCGCCAGCTGGATGGCATCCTGGTGGATGGCCCCGGAATGATCGGCATACACCATCAGCTTGCCCAGCAGCCGACCCTTGTAGAGCAGCGGAATGAAGGCCAGGCCATGGATGCCTTCAGTCCGGAGGACGGCCTTCAGGGCCTCGTCCAGCGGCTCGGCGAGCGGATCCTGCATGAGGATGGGTTCCGGTTCGATCGCGTCCCGCTGCCAGGGGGAATGGCCATCGGCGACAAGCCGGTACTGGTCGCTGAGGCCCCGCCAGGACCGGAAATGCATCCGGCCATCCTCGCCCCAGGTGAGGATCGCGGCGCGGGTGATGGTGAGGGCTGTCACCAGGCCTTCGATCGCCGCCTCGAAGATCTCTTCCAGCGTCGCCGCGCGGGTCACCGCAGTGGCCAGCCGATGGATCGCCTTCAACTGGAAATAGGGAGTACTGGTGGACAGACCAGGATCCGTCTCGGTTCCGAAGCGATGCCTACTCTGGTCTGATTCCAAACGCACGGGCGGATCCTTGGGGCTGCTGGGCTCGTCCATGCTATCCCAACCGACATCGGCTGAAATAATTTGTCTCTACAACAGACCGGTAATCAAGAATCCGATCATCCCGGCATCTTGCACCGGGCTTTTATTGCCCAATTTCCAAGGTCAGTTCCGGGGACTGGAAGGCTCCCTTCATGGCCACCTCGCTCCCCCGGTACACGGCCCAGCCAGGCAGCCCACGGGGGATCGCCCGGGTCATGGCCCACTGCTGGCCGCGGGTGTTGGCGAGCACCAGCACCAGCACCCGCTTCGGGTTCCAGGGATTCGGACAGGCCACCACCAGGCCATCGTCCGGGCGTCCGAAGACGCGCCCCTGCCACTTGAACCAGCCCGGCCCGGCCGCTAAAGGCAGCTTGCCATCCTCCGAGAGCCGGGCGGCGAGGCTGTTGTCCGCGGGTCCGCCAAAGACCACCAGGTCGCTGGCGGCCAGTTCGCCGTCGCTCACTTCCGCATCGGACTTAAGGGGCAGCAGCACTTCCGTCATGCCTTCGGCCAGGGTGTCGCGGTAGCTGAGGGCCAGGGTGCGCTGGGCCTCCACCTCGCGGCCCGTGCCATGGACCAGCAGGACGGCGCTCCAGTCGTCCAGCAGGTTGCCGGGTACCCAGACGTTCACGCGGGGCACCGGGATGTCGTTCCCGGCATTGAAGACCAGACGCCTAGGCGCCGCCTCGCTGGCGAAGGTGAACACGGCCTTGGCGGCCTTCACTTCGACCCGCTCCAGGCGCGCTCCCTGGTCCGTCTCCAGGCTCACGCAGGCCACGAAAGAATAGGCAAAGCCCGTCTGCTCGACGGCGAGGCGAACCTCGTAGCCCTTTTCCAGCTTCTTGACCTGGGCTTCCAGCTTGGGTGCCGGCAAGTCGACCCGCTCGAGCCAGGGCAGCAGGATCGGCCCCACGTCGCGGTCCGCCCCTTCGGACAGCGCCTTCAGCAACTCCGCAGTGCTGGCGCGCTTGCCGCGGTAGCGCTCCTGGGCGGTCTTCATCGCCTTGGCGAAGACCCGGTTGCCCAGGCGCAGGCGCAGCTGATGCAACGCGAAGACGCCCCGGATGCGGGGGATCTGGTAGGCGCCGTAACGGCCATAGTCCGTGATTGTGGAGAGTGGTGGCGCCACCGGCTCCTTCATGCCCAGGTAGAGGTGGCGGGTGTTCAGGTCCGCGAGGGAGGCGCTGAGGCTGTCGTAGGCTTTGGCGGGCGTGGCTGGCAGGTTCTTCAGGAGCTGCCAGTAGGCCGCGGAGCCGCTGGCGAACCAGTTATCGGCATCCGAGGCGGGCAGAACCGTCCCCGTCCACAGGCCCCGAGCCTCGAAGCCATAGGCTTCCTTCGCGCCGGTGGGATCCGGGGCCGGCGATGGTTTCGACGCCACCTCCTGCTTACGGGCGGCCTGGGCAGCCTGCAGCTTCTCGGTGATCCAGATGGGGCTGAAGGCGGTGTAGCCGTAGGTGAAGTGTGGCGTGGCCAGGGGCAGGTCCGCGATGAAGCGGCCGCCCACCAGCTTCTCCCGCAGGGTGGTCTTGCCCTGGTGGGCGATGAAGACCAGCTTTTCCGCCATCTCCGAGGTGGTGAGCTTGGCGTCGCAGGCGTGGGGCCGGTTGATGGGGCTGGTGGCCATGACGCGCGTGGTGGTGTCGATGTCGAAGCCCTTCTGGCCGTAGGCCTTGAAGGCGTCCACCCAGGCGATGTCCCGGTTCCAGGTGTTGAAGGCAAGGTCCACGGGGGCGTTCTCGGGATTCGCGCCGTACTCGCTGCGCACGTCGAGGTCGCGGTTGTTGTTGTTGGCCCAGATGTAGTCCTTCAGGCCCCCCGGCGTGTCCGCGGCCTTGCCCTTGGCGCCGGTGCGCCACAGCTTGGCCTTCCCGGTGCCCAGCAGGTAGCAGGCCCCCTCGTCGGTCTTGGTGTCGGCCATGGTCCAGTCGTTGGTGTAGAGGCCGTTGTTCTGCTTGAAGAGGATGGCGGCGGCCTCGTCGATGCCGGAGGCGTACTGCGCCGCCTTGCGGATGCGGTTGCTCTGGGGCGTGCCGTCGGCATTGAAGGGCGTCTGCCCCACGGTGGTCTCGCCCATCACCAGGCCGGCCCCGTTCATGTACCAGTCGGTACCGCTGTGGATGCCGCCGGGGAAGGCCTGCAGCACCAGCCGATGGCCCTTCTCGGGCACGATGTCGAGCATCACGTTGAACTCGGTGCCAAGGTAGCCGTTCCACATGAACATCTGGGTGAAGATGAAGCGGCCGCTTTTCGTGGCGTCCCGGGTGGCCACGATGGAGTTGCAGTGGTCGCCCTTCCCGGCCTGGTCGATCTCGTCGTCGGCAGTCATGAAGGTGCGCCCGCTGAGGGGATGGGGCGCGTGGGTGAGGCCGTCCTGCAGGGAGCTCATGTCGATGGCGCAGTTCAGGGTGACCACATCCAGCAGGTCCACGGGGCGGCCCTTGAAGCTTGCGCCGCCCTGGTTGGCGCCGTCGGCGATGCCCTTCATCTCCTCGAGGAACTCCACGTCGAACTTGCGGAAGAAGAGGGCGTCCGCGGTCTGGCGCTGATCCGCCCAGCCCCGCACGGGATCGGCGGCGTTCTTCTGGATGCCTAGCTTGGTCATGTAGCGCACGATCTCCTCGGCCATGAGCTCGCCGTGCTGGCGGCCCCGGGCATAGGGCGAGCCCTCGATGTGCAGGAAGGTCCAGCCGCCCATCTCATAGCGGAAGCCCTTGCCCGCCCAGCGGACCGTCTGCAGGGGAATGAACTGGGTGACGTCCTCCACTTTCTCCAGCCGCACCTCGCTGAAAGTTGCCGCGCCCGTGGCCTTCCCGTTGCGGCCCAGGTGCAGCTGGGCGCGGTCAGTGGGGCTGGTGGCCAGGAAGAGCACCGAGACCCGCCGCTCCGAGGTGCCCCCCACACTCTGGGAGGCGTTGGTGAAGGGGAAGCTCTCCATGGAGAGGCAGGCCCCCAGGGCCGTGGGGTACCGGGCCAGGGGATCGGCCTGCACACCCTCGGTGCGGAGGGTGGCGCTCAGGCGGTAGAGCTCGCCGACCTTCAGGGCCACGGGCGCCGAGGCCAGGGCGGCCTCCGAGCCCGCGGGGCCGGCCACCAGCCGAAGGCCTGCCGCCTGGGCCGTGGAGCCGGGCCTGGGCGTCCAGCCCGTGAGGGGGACCTCGGCGGCGCAGACCGCTACCGCCATGGCCAGGAGAAGACCTGTACGAACGATTCGGAGCATGGGAACCTCTGTCCTCCAGCATGCCAACTATTCCTTCTGCTCTGCCTCGCTTTTTGAGGCAAACCCGACCATGCCGCTACTCTAGAGCCATGACCCTGCGCAAATGGACCTTCACCGTGGACCCTGGAGACGCCGACCTGCGCCTGGACCAGCTCATCGCCAAGCGCACGGACCTTTCGCGGCGCTCGGCCCGGGAGGCCCTGAAGCTGGGCGGCGTGCAGGTGGACCGCAAGCGGGTGAAAGTGGCGGGCCGGCTCGTGAAGCCCGGCACCGAGGTCCGTGTGGCCTTTGATCCCGACCTGCCGCCGGTGACCCACATCCCCATCCCTGTGGTGTTCGAGGACGCCTGGATCCTGGCGGTGGACAAACCCGCGGGCATCGCCACCCAGGGCACCTGGGCCACGGACCGCCACGACCTGCTGGCCCTGCTGAAGACCCAGCGTCCGGAGCTCCAGCTTGCCCTGCACCACCGGCTGGATCAGGGCACCTCGGGCCTGCTGGTGCTGGCCAAGGATCCCAAGGCCAACAAGGGCCTGGCCTCCGCCTTCGCCGACCGGGACCTGGTGAAGCTCTACCTGGCACGGATCTCGGGCCCCCTGGAAGCCTGCACCGTGGAGGCCCCCATCGGCCGCCTCCGGGGCGCCGATCCCGGCCGCTTCGGCTGCACGGGTGACCTCATCGATCCGAAATCCGCCCGCACCGACTTCCGGCCGGCCACGGCGGAGGAGACCGCGGATCTCGTGCCCGGCCACTGGATCGTGGCCCGCATCCACACGGGCCGCACCCACCAGATCCGCGTGCACCTGGTCCACCTGGGCTGCGCCATCCTCGGCGACGCCCTCTACGGCGGCGTTCCTTCGGATCGCCTGTGGCTGCACGCCTGGCGCCTGGAGTTGAAGCACCCGGTGACTGGCGAGGAGCTCCGACTCGAAGCGCCGCCTGCTCGGTTCAGGGCATGAAGCTGCCGATCCTTCTCAACCGCGCTGCGGGAAGGTCGCCCAAGGACCCGGATGCTCTGCTTCGGCCGCTGCCGCTGGACCTGCGGGCGCAGGTGGAGGTCATCCCCTTCGGCCCGCCCTGGGACTACGAGCCCTACATCGCACAGGCGGTCCAAGCTGGAGGCCCCCTCTTCGTCTGGGGTGGGGATGGCACCATCCACCATGCGGCCAGGGCCCTGATCGACCAGGGATGCCCTGTGGCCTTGGCCGCCCTCCCCGGTGGCAGCGGCAACGGTCTGGTGCGGGGCCTGCGCACGCCCCTGGAACCCGCGGGGGCCCTGCAGCGGCTGCTGGAGGGACGGGAACTGCGCATGGACCTGCCGCGCCTGGATGGCGAGCCCTTCCTGAACCTCTGTGGCACGGGCTTCGAGGCCGCGGTGGCGCATCGTTTCGAAGAGCTCCCGGCCCGGGGATTCGGGACCTACGCCCGGGCCTGCTGGCACCTGTGGCGCAGCTGGCAAGGCACAAGCCTGACCTGGGACGCGGAACCAGCTCCGATGTCCGCGACCACCAGCCCGGGCGCAAAACTGCGGACCGCGTTTCGCGGTCCGGAACCGGACTTTCCCTCCTCGGCCTGGAGCCTCTGCCTGGCCAACCTGCCCCAGTATGGCTCCGGCCTCTGGATCGCCCCGGGTGCCGATCCCACGGACGGTGCCCTCCAGTGGGCCACGCTGGACCGCCCCTCCTGGTTCGACCTGCTGTCGAAGGCCCACCAATTGTTCCGCGAGGGGGGACATTCATCCCTGCGCCACGAAGGCCGCTTCCGCTATGCCCGCCTGCACCTGGAGCGCCCCCTGCCCTGGCACCTGGACGGTGAACCCGCGGCCGAACGTGACCGCGCCGAGCTCACGGTGGAACCGCAAGCCTTCCGCATGCAGGTCACTGGCGCGTGCCCCTGGACCTAGGCTCCAGGTTTCAGTGCGGATAGACCGCTGGACCCGTCAGGCTGGGTCCGCGGAACTGGGCGCTGACGCTGGGAGTGGCGCCCCACAGCCCCGCGACCATCTGCACCTGGCTGAGGTCCACGGTGGTGGCATCCCAGTCGCGACGGACCAGCAACGTGTAGGGATCCCTGGCATCCGACCACCAGGCCGGGTCATCCACGATGAGGTAGACGGCCGTGGCTTCCTTGCCGGGATTCTTGTAGGTCACCAGCACGGGCTGGTGGGCGACGGCCGCCTGGAGCATCCCGGGCCCCGGCTTGCCCCACTTGTCCACCAGCAGAAGGCGGAACCAGCCCAGCTTGGGGTGCTGGACTTCCACCTGCACGGTGCCCCCGGAAGGCACGGAAATCCCATAGGCACGCCATCCGGCGGGCAGCTGCGCGTAGTCGGAGAGAGCCTCCACCCGATCACCGATGGGGCTCACGGGAATGAAGCCGCTCCGGGACAGCCACTGGATCTCGGCCATGATGTCCCGCTGCCGCCAATAACCGAGGTTCGGCAGGGTGGTGCAGCGGACCCAACCGGGTGGCACCACGGTCCTGGTCCCGGGATAGAGGTACACACTCTTCACGCGGGCTGGGGCCGGGTTCGCCGGGCCGCGCTGGGCGGCGCTCGACCGGGCGGGGCGGGCCGCCTGGGCCTCCCCGGAAGGCTGGGGTACCGCACGAGGCGCCCTGCCCTCCTCCGCGGAGGCAGCACCGAGGGCCGGGACCAGCAGGAGTCCCAGGATCAGCTTCGGGGTTCGGAAGGGTGGCAACCAGGATCCCATCGCACACCTCCTTGTGGCATTAGATACCCCAAACCCTCAGAAAGTTGGGTTCCGTTTGGACCTTTTTATTCTTCCCTCCGAGACAAAGCAAAGGCAGGGGTTGCCAGCCAGCCCAACCCAGGGGACACGGGTCGACCCTCCGCTTCGCCCCGTTGGCCAGGGGGCGGTATCCTGGCGGATTCCAACTCGGGGGCCTTCAGGTGTTCGGCAAGATCCAGCACATCCATTTCGTGGGCATCGGCGGCATCGGCATGTCGGGCATCGCCGAGGTGCTTGCCAACCTGGGCTACCAGGTTTCGGGCTCGGACCTGAAGGAAAGCGCTGTGACGGAGCGGTTGCGCGGCCTCGGCATCACCGTGCATCTGGGCCACCATGGCCGGGCCATCGAGGGCGCCCAGGTGGTCGTGATCAGCTCGGCCGTCAAGGGCGACAACCCCGAGGTCGTCGCTGCGCACACGGCCAAGGTTCCCGTGATACCCAGGGGCGAGATGCTCGCGGAACTCATGCGCATGAAGTACGGCATCGCCGTGGCGGGCTCCCACGGCAAGACCACCACCACCAGCATGGTGGCCCAGGTGCTCAGCCAGGGCGGCATCGACCCCACCATCGTCATCGGCGGCAAGCTCGGCACCATCGGC
>CAISFO010000029.1 GCA_903884655.1 uncultured Holophagaceae bacterium
CCTGGAATGGGGAAGTGTAATTGTCGTCGGGGCCAGACCCCATATTTTTCAGAAACTTGGTAAGGCCATCGGCTCCGCCTCAGCCCCTTAAATGCACATATCTAATTGTCGCTGGCGCACATTCCTAATTGACGTCGAGCAGTCTGGGTCTCTCCGCGATGCTGGGCATCCTGCGGGGACACCGGGCCGGCATCAAGATCTACTCGGAACCCGGCAAGGGCAGCACGTTCCAGGTCTACTTCCGGGCCACGGGTTCGACCCTCCCATCCCAGAATCCCCCACCTCAGGCGGTGAACGTTTCCTTCCATGGGAAAGTGCTGGTGGTCGATGACGAACCGGACCTGCGGACCAGCATCGTGGGCATGCTTGAATACTTGGGCTTCGACGTGGAGACCGCCGAAGATGGCCAGGAGGCCCTGGAGCGGTTCCGGCCGGGGCGCTACACCCTGGTCCTCATGGATCTCACCATGCCCCGCATGGATGGCAAGGAGGCCTTCCGCCGGATGAAGGAAGCGGATCCGTCCGTGCGGGTGATCCTGTCGAGCGGCTACAACGAGCAGGAGTCCATCCAACAATTCCTGGGCCGCGGGCTGGCCGGGTTCATCCAGAAGCCCTATCAGCTGAGAGCCCTGGTGGAGGCTCTGGAAAAAGCCCTGGGGATGGGTGGTTGAGGTGCGGTCACCGCTGGAGGCCCTCGCCCGCTGGATGCAGCTGGAGGAATGCGCCTCCGTCGAGCAAGGCCTGTTCCGGGGGCTCACGCTGGTCGGTGGGTCGCTGGCGATCCTGGTGGTCGTCCCCATCAACGCCCTCCAGGGTCTGCCCGCCTACGTCAACGTTTCAGTCTTCGCCTTCGGCCTGCTGTGCCTGCTGTTCTACCGGGCGACCTTCCGTGGCCACTACGGCACGATTCCCGTCTTCTTCCTCCACATGGCGAATCTTGACCTGATCTGGTTCGGAAATGCGGGTTCCCAGGGCAGCATCGGCTTCTTCTTCTTCACGGCGGGACTCTACCTGGTGATCTTTTTCGCGGGCCGCGACCGGTGGCTGGCGCTGGGTTTCTATGTGCTCGACGGCCTTGCCCTGCTGGTGGCCGAGCGCCTCTACCCGGCCCTGGTCCACCCCTTCGCCACAGCCGAGGCGCGCTTCATGGACCTGGTCACCGGCTTCGTCCTGGCGAGCGTGGTGTGCGTGCTGATCCTCTGGGTGGTGCTGGAAGGCTTCCACCGGGAGCGGGCGCGGCTCGTCATGGCCCTGGAGGCCCAGCGGGAAAGCGAGGCGCGGTTCAAGGCCCTGGTCATGAACTCGCCGATTCCCACGTGCGTGGCGACCATGGGAGGTCAGGTGGACTACCTGAACCACGCCTTCGAGCAGGTGCTGGGCTACACGCGGGAGGACGTCCCTGATCTGGACGTGTGGTGGGGGAAGGCCTATCCGGACGCCTCATACCGGCAGGAGGTCATGCTTCGCTGGCAAGCGACCTGCAACTCCGCCCTGACCACCGGCCTGGCCACGCCGCCCGACGAGTTCTCCGTCACCTGCAAGAACGGCCGGGTGGCGCAGCTGGAACTGCAGGCCGCAGCGGTCGGGGACCGGTGGCTCGTCATGTTCAACGACATGTCCGAACGGCGGCGGGGGGAGCAGGCGCTCCGGCAGTCGCAGAAGCTTGAGAGCCTGGGGGTGCTGGCGGGCGGCATTGCCCATGACTTCAACAACCTCCTGAGTTCGATGCTGGGCAACCTGAACCTGGCGCAGTTGAAGCTGACGCCCGGGGCCGCCTCAAGGCCCTACCTGGAGAACCTGGAAGGTACCATCGGCAAGGCGGCGGAACTCACCCGCCAGATGCTGGCCTATTCCGGCAAGGGCCAGTTCCTGGTGGAGCCCATGGACCTCAACCGGCACGTCACTGAAATCACCCAGCTGCTGGTGGTGTCCATTTCGAAGAAAGTCCGCCTGCAGTTCGAATTCGCCGAGCGGCTGCCGCCCATCGAGGCGGACTCGGCCCAGTTCCAGCAGGTGGTGATGAACCTGGTCACCAATGCTTCCGAGGCGATGGGGGACACGGGTGGTGTCATCACCCTCACCACGTCGGTCCGGGACATGGATGCCGAGGAGATCGACGCATGCTTCCCTGGGCAGGAGCTGGAGCCTGGCACCTACGTCACCTTGGGCGTGAAGGACACGGGCTGCGGCATGACGCCGGACATCCTGGCCCGCATCTTCGATCCCTTCTTCAGCACCAAGGGCTCCGGCCGGGGTCTGGGCCTGTCCGCCATGCTGGGGATCCTGCGGGGGCATCACGCCGGGATCGAGATCCATTCGGTGCCCGGCGAGGGCAGCGAGTTCCGGATCCATTTCCGCGCGAGCCGGGGGGAGATCCCGGACTCGAGCCCATCCGATGCTGGAACCCACCAGGATCGGTTCCAGGGGAGGGTGCTCCTGGTGGATGACGAGGCGGAGCTTCGGTTCAGTTTTGGCAGCCTGTTCCAGCACCTGGGCTTCCAGGTCGTGGCCGCCCGCGACGGCTGTGAGGCGCTGGAACGCTTCCAGCCGGGCGAATTTGCGGTGGTCTTCATGGACCTGACCATGCCGAAAATGGACGGCAAGGAAGCCTTCCTCCAGATGAAGGCCCGGGACCCGGAAGTGAAGGTGGTGCTGACCAGCGGCTACAGCGAGCAGGAATCCATCGAGACCCTGGCTGGGCTGCGTCCCGCCGGATTCATCCAGAAGCCATTCAATTTGCAGGCATTGACGCGCGTCATCAAGCTGGCTTTGCGATAGCCCGGCAAGGCCCATCTGCAGAACCGCGCCGCGGCGCTGCTCGACTCCCGGAAGGGCCACCCTCAACCAGGCAGCTGGTGGCCGGGTCTATTCTGTTCGAACGGGAGGTTCAAACATGCGCCCACGTCTGTTTCTGCCCTTGCTGCTCCTGGTGCCGGCCATCTCGGCGCCCGCCCAAGTAAGCGTCTCCATCGGCCTGCCCCACATGAACATCGGAATCAACGTGCCGGTGATGCCGGACCTGGTGCCGGTGCCCGGCTCTCCGGCCTACTACGCCCCGGGGATGGATCAGAATTTCTTCTACTACGACGGCATGTACTGGGTGTTCAAGGATGACAGCTGGTACGCCAGCTCCTGGTACAACGGGCCCTGGTCGCCGGTCCATCCGGAGGCTGTGCCCTTGTTCGTGCTGCGCATTCCCGTGGGCTACTACCGCCGACCCCCGGTCTACTTCCGGGGCTGGCAGGCGGAAGGTCCGCCGCGGTGGGGCGAGCGCTGGGGGGCGGACTGGTCCCGGCGCCGCGCCGGCTGGGATCGGTGGGACCGCCACGCGGTGCCGCCTCCGGCCCGGCTGCCGGTCTACCAGCGGGACTACCGGGGGGAGCGGTACCCGGCACCGGAACGCCAGCATGCGCTTCACGAAGAGAACTACCGCCACCAGCCCCAGGAGCGGGTGGTGCGCGACCACTATGCCGCCCAGGCCGAGCACAGTCGCAGTGCTCCCAGGGAAGGGCACCGCGAGGAAGAGCCCAGGCATCACTGACGCAGGGTTGCGATCCCCGCTCTGCTCAGGACGATTGCGCCAGGTAGGTCGTTGGGTCTAGGAACGTTTTTCCCGGCTCCCCCCTGGGGGACTGGCGCTTCTCCTGGACGATGTCCGCCAGGCGGGCGATGTCCTGGTGGATGGCCTCCAGGAAGGCGGCGTCGGTCTCGCTGCAGCGATGCTCCTTGCCATGAAGGTCGATGCGCAACTGAAGGGTGGTCAGCAGGCTGCGGATCCGGGCAAACAGGTCCGGGGGACGGAATTCCAGGGGAGCTTGCATCGGGGCCTCCTGCATGCCCATCACCCGCAACATGTGTTCCACTCGCCAGGGCGGCCTTTGCCCGTTGGCGAGAGGGGCCCGAGGCGAGCCCTGAAGCATGGCCGCTGGCCAGGGCTCGGGTTCCTGGGGGGCGGTACCTGATGGCCGTGCCGAGTGCCCCGAAGGGAAGACAAGCCTTCACTTGGCTACAGCGACTATGATCAGCACAGGGAGTTCATCATGACGCTCTGCCCCGTCGCACTGGCTGTTGGATGCAAGCGCTGCATCGCCTTCCCCGTCTGCCCGGTCAAGACCTTGATCGGGGACTATCAGGAGGTTCCGAAGGCCGCCCCAAAGAGCGCCCCGGCCCCCAACAAGACCCGCAAGAGGCCCAGGAAATCGCGTTGACCACGGATCCAGGAGGGGTGAGAGTCGCCAGATCCCAACCTTGACCCTGGGTGGTTCGGGCCCCCTGGGTGAGGTGCCACCGCGCCGGACCGGATGCGACCACTATAGGATCAGTCAACGGGTCCGTGGGCGACCCAGGCAACTCCGGGGGCTTCGCCATGCGCGCACTCATCCGATCTTTCCTGACCTGGCTGCTGACCGCAGCCCAGACCTTCGCCTTCCAGGTGGGATGGCAGGAGCTCCACCTCCCCTGCGGCGAGCGGGACGCCACGGTGGCGCTGTACTACCCGACCCAGGCGCCGCCGCACGCCATCGCCATGGGGCCTTTCACCGTCAACGCGGCCCTCTACGCGGCCCCGGAACCCATGTGCAAGGGCCTGATCCTGGTCAGCCACGGTGTTGGCGGTTCGGAACTCGGGCACGGCCGGCTCTGCGAGGCCCTCGCGAGCCATGGCTACCTGGTGGCGGCCCTGCGGCATCCGGGGGACAACTGGCAGGAGGACACCCTCCTGAAGCAGACTCCGGAACGGTACTGGTCCGTGCGGCCACGCCAGGTCTCCCAGGTCCTGGACGCGCTGCTGGCCCATCCCCGCTGGAAGGACCGCATTCTCCGCGATGCCCGTGGCCCCCGCGTCGGGGCCCTGGGCCATTCCGCCGGTGGCTACACGGTGCTGGCCCTGGCTGGAGGCAAGCCTAACCTGGCTCAACTGCGCCAGCACTGCCTCAAGGAGGGGGCGGAGGATCCGATCTTCTGCAGCATGGGACGCAGGACGCCTGAATCCGCTCCTGCGGCGGCGCCAGCCCCCCAGAGTGCGACACTGAAGGACCCACGGGTGCGGGCCGTGGCGGCCCTGTCGCCGGTGAGTGTCCTGTTCACCGCGGACTCCCTGGCGGCAGTGCGGACTCCGACCGCCATCTGGGTAGCGGCGAGTGATCGTTTCCTGGTACCGAAGTTTCATGCGGAATGGGTGGCCCGCAACCTACCCGGCGCAGAACTGCACCGGGTGCCCAACGCCTGGCACTTCGCGTTCATGGACACCCCGACCATGCCCATCACCACCCCGGACGGAGACATCGCGGCGGACCCGCCCGGGTTCGACCGGAAGACCTTCCTCGCCACCCTGGGCCGGGACCTCGCCGCCTTCTTCGATCGAACACTTCAATGATCGATCCAACAAGGAAACCGCTGTTGCCAGGGGTTCGTTAGCTGCTGGCGGAAAGAGACTACGGAAGGCAATGCAGGCGGGGTTCGAGTTGAGCGAAGGGATAGGCCGGGACGGAAGCTCACGAAACTGCCCTGGAGTAGATTCGTCGCCCGGCGACGGCGAAGAAAAAGAAGGAACTTGGGAGATGACCAACCTACAGATTGGGCTGTTCACAAGCCTCCTGCCCGGGCCGGGGCAGTTGTGGGATGATGCCCCCTTCGCAGCCTGAGGTGAGTCCATGCATGAAGCTCTGCGTGTAGCTTTTGAAGCCTCCCTGGCCTTCCGTGAGGGCCTGCCCGACCGCCCCGTGGCCGTCCAGGCCACCCTGGCCTCGCTGCGGGCCAACCTCGGTCGGCCCCTGGGGGATGCGGGAGAACCGCCCGACCAAGTGATCGCGTCCCTGGTGCGCCATGCGGATCCGGGAATCATGGCCGAACCGGGCCCCCGCTACTTCGGCTTCGTGATCGGAGGCAGTTCCGATGCTGCTGTCGGCGCCGATTGGCTCAGCAGCGCCTGGGATCAGAACTGCGGACTCTACGCCACCTCCCCGGCCCTAGCCGTGGTGGAGGAAACCTGCGCCCGCTGGCTGGTAGAACTGCTGGGCCTGCCCATGGGCAGCGGTGTGGGCTTCGTCACCGGTTGTCAGATGGCCCACTTCACCTGCCTCGCGGCCGCCCGCCATGCCTTGCTGGCCCGCGTGGGGTGGGATGTGGAAGAGGAGGGCCTCCAGGGCTCGCCCCGCCTCCACATCGTGGTGGGCGAGGAGGTGCACGTTACCGTTCCCCGCGCCCTTCGCTTCCTGGGCCTGGGTGCGGGCCGCATGACCCGTGTCCCGGTGGATGCTCAGGGGCGGATGCTTGCCTCGGAACTCGCCAAGACCCTGAAGCATCTGGAGGGCCCCACCCTCGTCTGCGCCCAAGTGGGCAACGTGAACACCGGCGCCATGGATCCCATGGCCGCCATCGCTGATATCTGCGAGACCCACCACGCGTGGCTCCACGTGGATGGCGCCTTCGGCCTCTGGGCCGCCGCCGTGCCCGGCATGAGGGCCGCGCTCAAGGGCGTGGAACGAGCCGATTCCTGGGCTACCGACGCCCACAAGTGGCTCAACGTGCCCTACGACTCGGGAGTTGCCATCGTGAGGGACGCCAGGGCTCACCGCGCCGCCATGACCGTTGCCGCCGCTTACCTCATCCAGCAGGAGGGCGATGCCGCCCGGGATGCCGTGGATTGGGTGCCCGAGTTCTCGCGACGCGGCCGCGGCTTCCCCATCTATGCCCAGCTGCGCGCCCTTGGCCGCGATGGCCTGGCTGCCCTAATCGACCGCAGCTGCGCCCTCGCGCACCGCGCCGCGGAGGGCCTCGCCGTCATCCCCGGCGCCAGGGTGCTCAATGAAGTAGCGCTCAATCAGGTGCTCGTGCGCTTCACTCCGGCCGATGGCAGTGATGCCGACGCCTTCACCAAGCGCGTGGTCGAAGGCGTGCAGGCCGAAGGCACCTGCTGGCTCTCCGGCAGCACCTGGCACGGCATGGGCGTCATGCGCGTCTCAATCTGTGGTCAGGACACCACCGAGGACGACATCGACCGCAGCGTGGAGGCGATCCGCAAAGTGGTAACCGGGCTCGCTTGACCCGGCTCTGGCTTCAACACTTGGAACTTGGGGGCTGCATGGGGCCTGACGAATGTAGCCAAGCGGCTCCGCCTGCACCGAGGCGTTGAACGAAGCCGCGGAGGCGAGAAGTTGAATGAGAACGGAAACCTGCTGATGAAGGTCACAGGAAGCTCGACACGAAAAAGCGGGACCCTGGGGTCCCGCTTCCCACTTGCAACTTCTTGGTCGAACTACGTGAGCATCCGAATCTGTCCGACCACTCCACCCAGCAACAAGAGTAGGTCTGAGGCAACTCAGGGTGGTGGTGCGGGTGTTAATTCTCTGCGACATCGACCTGTATGAGGGCGGCTCGTGCCTGTTACAAGACCGGATCACTGACTTTTCAATACGAAGCTCAGAAGTCACACCGGCCTGTAAGACTGTCGGAGAGAAACCAACGTATTCAGATAAACGGGAGGGACCCTTGCCACCCGGAACCTTAAGGCCCAGGCCCACGACTAGGGTTCTTGAAAAGGCCACTGTGAAAGCCTGTGTCGATATCGCCATGCGCGTCGAGCATGCTCTCGAACTGGCAGGAGATCGTGCTGGATCCGAAGCTGCTCGTCTTGTGGCCAGGTCTATCAAGGAAGCGTTGTCGGGTTGAAACCTGAACCTGCACGCCGAACAGTGGAAACCTTCCTGGTGACGATCTGCGGGGGCAAGTGCCTTGGTACAGATTCTTCCTGGCGTTCCATCCTCAAGACGCATTTGATATGCGGTGTTAGGGGTCCCCGGTTGTAAGTGAATCCTACGACCCGAACTGGATAGAACTTGGAGAAGCCTTCTGAACCTCTGGACTTCCGCCTTATGGCCATCGATATCAGGCGGGACCATCGCCATGTATTCAATTGCGCTTTGAGAAATTTGGACCATGAGGATTGCTTTTAGCTGATCTTGGACTCATCTTTGAGCCGAAAGAGCTATTGATAATTAGCAAGTTTTATTATTTCAACGGGAAAATCCATGAGCCAGCTCGTTTGGAATCCAGAGTGGGACACAGGCTTCCCGACCATCGACGAACAGCATCGTCAGCTGCTGTCCCAGTTCAATGATTTCCTCAATGCCGTTCATGACGATTTCCACGGTCAGCATGTAAGGAACCTCCTTGAGTTCCTGATCGATTTTCTTGACGCCCATTGCGAAGAGGAAGAGTTTCGGATGCGGGTGACAAGTTATCCAGGGCTGGAGGAGCACTTGAAGTTTCACGACCACCTGAGGTCCACGGCCAATACCCTGGCAGACCTCTCCAACAAGGACCCAGAGGATTTCAAAGCTGAGGTCACTGCCTTTGTGCAGGGTTGGATCGAGCAGCACATCATGGGCGAGGACAAGCTGATGGCCAAGCACCTCATTCAATATTCTCGGAAAGAGGCCAGGCCCAATCCCTAAGCGACAAACGCAAGGTGCAAGAAGGTGGGTCTCGGCCCGGCTTCAGCCTGGGCCACCCGCCGACCCTTCGCACCTTCCTAACCTTGTCCGCGCCTCCAGACCCTGGCTTTGTGGAACATCGTTGCGGCATCGTTTCCACCCGTTCACGGGTCCGTCACGAGCCGGTCATGCCCGGCCTCCACCATGAGGAATGCCTTGGATGAGCCCCGTGCCACCGCAAGCCCAGCCCCTTGGCGCTGTGTCGGTGCCCATGGTGCAGCTCCGGGCCCTTGGCATGACCTACCCGGGGGGTGCCCAGGCCTTGCGTTGTATCGATCTCGAATTGGAGGTCGGTACTTTCGTGGCCCTGCTGGGGCCCAGCGGCTCAGGGAAATCCACCCTGCTGCGCTGCATCAACCTGCTCGTGCAGCCCTCCTCTGGAACAGTGCTGAGTGGGGGTGTCCCGGTGTCGGGGCGGAACCTCAGGCAGCACCGGCTGGTCACGGGCATGATCTTCCAGCAACACCAATTGAATCCTCGCCAGACCGTGCTCCAGAACGTGCTCAATGGGCGGCTGGGCCGCCATGGCTGGTGGCGGACATTGTTCCCCTTTCCGGAAGCGGACCAGCGCATGGCCCTGCATTGCCTCGAGCGGGTCGGACTGCTCCACAAGGCCCTGACTCGGGCAGACCAACTCAGCGGAGGGCAGCAGCAGCGGGTGGGCATCGCCAGGGCTCTGGCCCAGGAGCCGCGGATCATCCTGGCTGACGAGCCCGTGGCAAGCCTGGACCCGGCGGGGGCCCGGGATTTCCTGGAACTGCTGCGAGGAATCTGCAAAGAGGACGGGATCCTGGTCATCACCAGCCTGCATCAGGTGGAGCTCGCCACCACCTACGCTGACCGCGTTATCGGGCTCAGGGAAGGAGTTGTCGTTTTCGATGGCCCACCCAGTGACCTTGATTCCGCCGCTGTCCAGGGGCTGTATGGTCCACCGGGGGCAGCCGTCGAATGGCCTACCGATCAGGCATCCGCAGCAAGCCCCACCGGCTTGCCTCCCGCTCTGTTCACCCTTGCAAGGAGTTGACATGTGCCGTGCCCTTCGAACCGTCTCACTTGCCATCCAGGTTTGCCTTCTGGCCACTGCGCCTCTCTGGGCCCAGAAGGTCAATCCCAATCCTGACCAGCTCCGGGTGGCCCTGCTGCCGGATGAGAACGCCTCCACGGTCATCAAGAACAACGAGCCCCTGAAGCTCTACCTGGAACAGAAGCTGGGCAAGAAGGTGGAGCTGGTGGTCACCACGGACTACAGCTCCATGATCGAGGCCATGCGCCGGGGTCGCATCGAGATGGCCTATTTCGGCCCCCTGAGCTATGTCATGGCCAAGGAGAAGGCCCCGGCCATCGAAGCCTTTGCTGCCCAGATCCAGAAGGGCAGTGCCACCTACCGCAGTGTACTCATCGCGAACACCCAGAGTGGCCTCAGGGATCTCAAGGACATCCGGGGCAAGGTGGTGGCCTTCGGTGATCCCGCCTCCACCAGCAGCCACCTCATCCCCAAGTCCGCCCTTCGCGCTGCGGGGCTTACTGAAAAGGTTGACTACCAGGAGCAGTTCGTGGGCAACCACGACGCTGTGGCCCTCATCGTGCAGAATGGCAAGGCCCAGGCGGGCGGGCTCAGCGAGCCCATCTTTCAGGCTCTGGTGGAAAAGAAGGTCATCGATCCCGCCAGAGTGAAGGTGCTCCAAGCCAGTAAACCCTTCCCCAACTACCCCTGGACCCTGCAGGGTGGCTTGGCTCCAGAGCTGAAGGAAAAGATCCGCCGGGCCTTCTACGAACTGAAGGATCCGGTGGTGCTCAAGACCCTCAAGGCTGAAGGCTTCGCACCAGTCCAGGACAAGGACTACGATGGCATCCGCGAGCTGGGTCGCATCCTGAAGCTGGATTTCGCCAGCCTCGCGAAGTAGGGCTGCCGTGGACCAGCCCTTCGACGCCATCCTGCGCCATGACGGGCGGCGACGAATGCGCGCCATCGGTCTAGCCGCGGCCCTGGTTCTGGCGGTCCTCCTGGCCTTCAGGACCACGGGCCTGCTGGACCTTACCCGCCTGCGGGAAGGGGTGCCGTCGATGCTCGACCTGGTCAAGGAGATGTTCCCGCCGGATTTCACGTCCCTGCGCACCTGGTGGAAGCCTCTCCTGGATACATTGACGATGAGCGTGGCGGGAACGGCCCTGGCAGTGGGCTTCAGCCTGCCCCTGGCCTTCCTGGCGGCTCGGAACACCAGTCCCCATCCGGTGGTCTACCATGCCATCCGCAGCCTGCTTAGCGCGTTCCGTTCTGTCCCTGAGCTGGTGCTGGGGATCATCTTCGTGGCCGCCGTGGGCTTCGGCGCCCTGCCGGGAGTGCTAGCCTTAGGCCTTCACAGCATTGGCATGGTGGGTAAGCTTTTCAGCGAAGCCATTGAACACGCAGATCGGGAGCCCATCGAGGCCGTGGAGGCCGCTGGCGCCTCCCGCATCCAGGTCTACGTGCATGGAGTGCTGGGCCAGGTCTTTCCTCAGCTGGCGGATGTGGTGGTCTACCGCTGGGAATATAATTTCCGGGCTTCTACCATCCTGGGCACCGTGGGAGCCGGTGGCATCGGCTTTGAACTGGTGGCCAGCCTCCGGGTGATGCGGTACCAGGAGATGTTCGCCATCGTGCTGGTGGTCTTCGCGGCCGTGCTGGTGGTGGACGGCCTGGGCGCCCAGTTGCGAAAGGCCCTGCGATGACGAAAGTGGTGGTTACCCAGTGGATCCATCCCGAGGTGGCCGAGGAACTGCGGGCTTTTTGCAATCCGGTCCTGAACGAGAGCCGGGAACCGCTTCCCCCAGGGGAACTTGCCGCACGCTGCGTCGAGGCGGAAGGCATCATGGCCTTCATGCCCGACCGCATCGACCGCGCCTTCCTGGAAGGTTGCCCCTGGCTGCGAATCGTGGTGGCGACTCTCAAGGGTTTCGACAACTTCGATGTGGAGGCCCTGAAGGCCCGCGGAATCACCTTCCGTCTCCAGGAGGACCTGCTGACGGTCCCCACAGCGGAGCTGGCCTTGGGCCTGATGCTGGGCCTGGGCCGTCACCTCCTCCAGGGGGACACCCTGATCCGCAACGGAGCTTTTCGGGGGTGGCGGCCGACCCTCTACGGACTGGGCCTCCAGGGCCAGCGGGTGGGCATCCTGGGGTTCGGAAACGTGGGTCGGGCCCTGGCTGCGCGCCTGCGGCCCTTCGAGGCGGAAGTGCTCTTCCATGACCTAGCCCAGTACGGGAACGAGGCAGAGGACCACCATGGGGCCGTCTCCGTGGGCCTGGATACCCTGCTGGCCACATCCGACTACTTGGTCCCGCTGCTGCCTCTGACACCAGAGACCCGCTGCCTGCTGAATCGCCAGGCGCTTTCCCGGCTCAAGCGTGGCTGCCTCCTGATCAACGTGGCTCGGGGCGGCCTGGTGGATGAGACGGCGGTCGCCGACCTGCTGGCCTCGGGCCACCTTGGTGGCTATGCTGCGGACGTGTTTGCCTTGGAGGACTGGGCCCTGGAGGATCGTCCCCAAAGGATCCCAGAGGCCCTCCTGGCGGACCGGACCCAAACCCTTTTCACACCCCACCTGGGGAGCGCGGTCCAGAAGACGAGGCTGGCCATCGAGCGCAGCGCTGCCCAGCAGCTGAGAGACTTCTTCAGCTCCTAGTTACAGCTCCTGGCCTAGGCCGCTAGGCCAGCTTTCCCTGGGGGTACCGCCGCTCCTGGAAGTAGCTGCATCCGGGCTGGCGCTTGGCCATCTTCTTCGCGGCGCTGGCGGCGGCAGCCACATCATGGATATTCGAGTAGACGCCGGGCCAGACCAGCACCACGCCCACCGAGAGCGATACGAGGGGATGGAACTCGAGCTCCCCGCGCCGGTTCTCAGACTCATAGCCCCCGCGTTCCAGATCCTCGGCGTTGAAGAGTCCCTTTCGTTCCACATCGAAACGGTTGAGGAGGCCGCAGACTTTGGGCTCCCATCCGGCTTCCGGATGGATGCTGATGAAGTCGTCGCCACCCACATGGCCCACGAATTCGTCCGGATCCCCGAAGCCCTCCTGCAGTAGCCGCCCGGTCCACTGGATCAGCTCATCGCCACGGCGGTAGCCGTATACATCGTTGTAGGGCTTGAAGTGATCGAGATCCCAGTAACACACCGCAAAGGGCTCCTGGGAATCCAGACGGGCATCCAGGTGCTCGTGAATGGGCACGTTGCCGGGCAGCTGGGTGAGCGGGTTCGCGTAGCGGGCAGCGGACAGCTGCATCTGGGTGATTTCCCGCATGAGATCATGGCCGGAGCCCATGCCGATGTACCGGCCGCCCCGGGTGATGATGAAGCCGTGGAGGATGTGCCGGGGATCGGATTCCACCACCCGCTCGCTGAGGGCATGGATGGTGATGCTCTGGTCCACGACCAGGAAATCCTGCTCCATGAACTGGACACAGGAACGCTTCCCATAGAGGTCCTGTGCATAGGGGCGGGACATCATGTCAGTGAAGGTGTAGCGGTTCAACAGACCGATGGGCAGCCCCTCCTTCACCACCGGCAGGGACTGCAGCCCCGGCTGCCTGATGAACCGGGACAGGACCTCCAGGTTGTTCGTTTCGGGCCCGATCGGAAGGGTCGGGACCAGGAGCCGCTCAGCAGTGGCGCGACTGGTGGAGGCGTGGGAGCGCGACACCGACTGGTCCTGGCTGGGCCGGAGCCGGTGGATCAGGGTGGGTGCAGGCCGGAACAGAGGCTGAGGGGCTGGACGCCCAAGGAGGAAGCCCTGACCAAAATCGATTCCAAGCTCCTGAATGACAGCCAGATCGCCATCTGTCTCGATGCCTTCGGCAATGACCCTCGCGCCCGTGCGCACGGCCAGTTCATGGATGGAACGCAGGAAATGCAGTTTGAGCGGGTCCGACCCGACTCCCTGGACGAAATGCTTGTCCACTTTGATGAATTCCGGACGCAATTCGGACCAGAGGCGGAGGCTGGAGAAGCCTTCGCCAAGATCGTCCAGGGCGATGGTGAAGCCCAGGGACCGCAGATATTCCGCAGCCTCCAGAAGGGGAGCGTAATTGAAGGTCGGCTGGCTTTCTGTCAACTCGATGACGACGTTCTCCGGCAGCAGGCCGAGTTGTTCCGCCAGGTGGGCGCCGCGGGCGGCCCGGCCCTTGGCGTCCAGCAGAGCGCTCGGGCTGAGGTTGATGAAGATCCGGTGATGCTGGGGCGCCTTGGCCCAGGTCCCCAGGATGGCTTCGATGCAGGAGCGTTCCAGCTCAGGCAGCATGCCGCCTTCCCGGGCTGTCCCCAGCAGGTTCATGGGAGCGTGTAGCACCGAATCGACAGGCCCACGGATGAGCCCTTCGAACCCGTACAGTTCCCCGATCCGCAGGTCCACGATGGGCTGGAAATGCGGGGTCAGAGCCTTCCGATCCAGGATGTTCCTGAGTTCCTCGAGCAGCACATTCGATTCGGACAGCGGGCTACTGGGCGCTTGGGTGAGGTGATTCATGTGCACGCATCCCAGGTGAAAGGTCGCAGAAGGAGGAACGGCGTCCTTCACCGCTTTTCGACCGGTACAGCAGGATCGGGGAGGACAACTCTGTGACATTCCCGTAACAAGACGGATCAGGACAGGTCTGCGTCTCTGGAGGACCGGTCCGGGAGGCACCGCCTCTGCCAGGGCCACCCTTTGTTGCAGTGCTTTCACCCGGCCGTCACGCCTGCCGACCATCGGCTAGGTCCAATGAAAGCTTCAAAGGAATGGCCATGACCTCGGCCCCTACCCCCACCTCTGCGCCATGCCGTGCCCTCCCGGAATCCTGGGTGGTCCGGCCTCGCCGGGTCGAAGACATCCCAGGAGTCATCGAACTCATGCGGCGGGTCTACGTCGAGCCCCATGGCCCCGAAGCGGTGTGGCCGGCGGAGACCCTGGAGCAGCATTTGAGGGTCTTTCCGGAAGGGCAGCTGCTGATCGTGGATGCCCAGGGCAAGGTGATCGCGGATTCCACGTCTATGATGCTGTCCCAGGAAAGGGCAGTGCGCCTCCACCGGTGGTCCGAGCTCACGGACCACGGCACCCTCTCCACCCATGATCCGGATGGCGACACGTTCTATGGTGTCGATCTGGCTGTGGACCCCGATTTTCAAGGCTTGGGCCTGGCCCACATCCTCTATGCATCCCGCATCGCCTTGGCGCTCCAGAAGGGCTGCAAGTGGTTCGTGGCTGGAGCCCGCATGCCGGGCTACCACCTGGCATCCGACCTTCTTACCCCCGAGAGCTACCTGGCGCTGGTGGAACGGGGGCTGCTCTTCGATCCGACCCTCTCCAAGCAGCTGCGCCTGGGCTTCATCCTCCGCGGACTGCTGCGCGACTACATCACCGACCCCGAAAGCGCGAACTGCGCGGCCCTTATTTCCATGGAGCTCTGATGCGCTTCTCGGCCCCGAAGCCGGTGTTGTCCCGCCCGGTGCGGGTCTGCGCCGTCCAGTACGCCCTCCGGACCATCTCCAGCTTCCAGGAGTTCGCCGACCATGTGGAATCCTTTGTGGACGTGGCCGACGATTACGACGCGGACCTCATCGTGTTTCCAGAGCTCCTGGGGGTCCAGCTCATGGGACCCACCAGTGGCGAGGGCGAACCTTCCGATGTCATGCGGCGGCTTGCCTTCGAGCACACGGAACACTTTGACGCCCTCTTCATGCGGCTGGCCAAGGACTATGAGCGCATCATCGTGGGCGGCTCCATGCCCCGGCTCGCCGGAGACCGGCTGCTGAATGTGGCCTCAGTCTACTTTCCGGAGGCCGAACCTCTCCACCAGGCCAAACTCCATCTGACCCCGGCGGAACGGAAGATCTGGAAGTTCTCACCGGGCCGAGACCTGCTCGTGGTCGACACGGATTTCGGGAAGTTCGCCGTGGCCATCTGCTACGACGTGCAGTTCCCGGAGCTCGTGAAGATTCTCTGCAACCATCATGGTGTGGAGCTGCTGGTGGTGCCCTACATGACCGACGATCGTCGGGGCACCTGCCGGGTCACCACCTGCGCCCGGGCCCGGGCCATCGAGAACCAGATCTACACGGTCACTGCGGGCATGGTCGGGAGCCTCCCTCTCATGACCGATCTCACGAGCCAGTACGCCCAGAGCGGGATCTTCACGCCCGCGGATCTGGCCTTCCCCATGGACGGCGTTGCCACGGAGGCTGCCGCGAACGTGGAGCAGGTCATCGTGGCTGATCTGGACCTCGCGATCCTCGACCGGGCCCGCAACCACGGCAGTGTCCAGACCTTCCGCGACAGTCAGGACGATACGCTGCACACCCGCTTCGATGGGGATGTGAAGACCGAGATCCGCCGTTTCAGCTGAATCCTGAAGATGGATGCAAACTAGACGCCGGAAGTCTGCCGGCTCCAGTCCCAGAGCTCCCGGGCCATGACCTCCGGATCATCAACCAATCTGGGTTCGCCGAATTCGATCCGGGCCCGGATGGGACCAGCCTTGAGCAACCGGAAAAGGTGGGGCAGCAGGTAGTCCTGGCCGATGAATGCCGCCTTCTGCAGCGGCTGGTAGCTGAGCCTGAAAGGCTGGATTGGAAATCCTCCGAGCCGCGCGATTTTGAAAGCACCCGCACGCCAGGGACGCCCCTCATCGAGGGAGGTGGTGCCGGCGGGGAAGAGGCCGAGGCTCATGCCCCGGGACTTGAGACATTCCACGATGGCCAGGGCCGCGTCCTTCCGGGAGCCGTTCGACTCGCGCTTGACGAAGACCATGCCCGCCCGCCGTCCCGCCGCCCCGAACACCGGCCACCGGGCGATTTCCGCCTTGCCCAGGAAGACCACCGGCACCTGGCTCATGAGCACCGGGATATCCAGGTAGCTCAGGTGGTTCCCTACGAAAATGGCAGGTGTGGCCAGGGGAGTTATGGGACCTACACACTCGACCTGGAGACGAAGCATCGGCAGCACATCCCTGGCCCAGCCCGAGAGGAAGCTCTTCAGGTGTTCCAAGGGAATCGTTCCACCGTGCGCTGATTCGCACCTAGCCGCCAGCCGATGGTAGCGGATGATGGAGGCTAGGACCCGGTAGATCCGCCCTGCGGCTGAACCGCCCAGGAAGGTACTTTCCTCAGTGGGAGGCAGGATGTGGGAGAGTGACGCCTCTCCAGGTCCAATCTCCGCCAAAGACCCACCACCTTCGACCTCCGATTGGAATACCCCGGGCGAAGGCAATCCTCCTACAGGGGCGGACAGGACAGAGGCGCGGGATGGGATGGGCACAGCCAAACATGCCTCCATATGCTCGTGCGGGGTTGAGGGGTCGGAATAGCTTTCCGCAGGAG
This sequence comes from uncultured Holophagaceae bacterium, assembly GCA_903884655.1. Taxonomy (GTDB): domain Bacteria; phylum Acidobacteriota; class Holophagae; order Holophagales; family Holophagaceae; genus Geothrix. Next base: position 16,820 of record CAISFO010000029.1, read on the forward strand.
CCTATCGTCTCGCTGGAAACAGCCTGTGAACCAAGAGTTGCCACTTTGTGTCCAGCGATATCTGCCCAAGGAAACACGAACCTGGCGCCACGAGGATTACAGCCAAGCGTTTACAGAATTATTCCGGCTCTGCCATGTCGCGGACCCATGCGGATGGGAGCGTGGAATCTGACCGTTGGATTCTGATCCATCGCCAGTGAGCCTCTGCAAGAGCCTCACCGGCCCGGGCGATACCCAGCGGTTGCTGCATCAGAAAAGCCTTCCCGCCCCCCCCCGGGAACCATCAAGGGCCCCGAGCCCCGGAGACTCACATGAACGGAAGCACCAGGCGCGTCTTAGCGTTGACAGTACTTGCCTGCGCCGCTGCGGCCCAGGCCCAAAATCCCTCAGCTTCCGTTCAGGGCGTGGTCCGCCTCCAAGGACGAAAGCCCCTCCCGGGTGCCTCGGTCCAGTTGCGGAACCTGGCAAGCGGAAAAACCATCATCCAGGAATCTTCCGCCAATGGCGACTTCACTTTCCTGGGTTTGGCTCCTGGGGACTATGAAGTCACCGTGAATGCCACGGGCATGAAGGCTGTGAAAGTGCCACGGCTGAGCGTGATCGCGGGCCAGACGACCCATTCGAACATCAAGATGGACCGCGAGGATGCGACTGCCACGGTCAATGTTGTGGCGGTGGAAGACACGGTTGCCGCCAAGTCAGCCCCTTCCCAGGGTTCCCTGACGGCCCGCTCAGCCCAGTCAGAGATCCGCGAGGAATTCGTCCGCAACTACGTCGGACCCGTGGCGGACTACACCCAGGTCGTGCAGATGGCCCCCGGCATGTTCAGCTACAGCCCCAACGGGCCTGGGCTCGGAGATACCAAGACCTTCTTCCGCGGGTTCGCGGATGGGGATTTCACCATCAGCTTCGATGGCATTCCCTTCCAGGACACCAACAGCCCCACGCATCACTCCTGGGCCTTCTTCCCCGGTCCCTTCATCGGGGGGGCCGTGGTGGACCGCAGCCCCGGAACCGCCTCGAACATCGGACCCACCAACTATGGCGGCTCCATCAACCTGCTCTCCCGGGTGCTGGAGCCCGAGCAGCGCGTCAGCGTAAATGGTTCTTACGGTTCTTGGAACACCAAGGTCTACGGCCTGGAATACGAAAGCGGGAACGTGGGCCGGGGCAACCTGATGGTCAATGCCCAGGAGATGAAATCGGACGGCTACCAGACCTTCAATAAGCAGAAGCAGGACTCGGTTTCCGCCAAGTACCAGTTCGCACTCACGGACAACACGCAGCTCACGGCCTTCGGTTCCTACATCGACCTGCGGGCAAACACACCCAACGTCAAGGGCGCCACCCGCGCCCAGATCGCCCAGTTCGGCGATAACTACCTGCTCCAGAATACCGATCCGACGCAGATCAACTACGTCCCTTACAACTTCTATCATGTCACCACGGACTTTGAGTACCTGGGCCTGAACTCGAATCTGGGCGGCGGCTGGAAGTTGGAAGACAAGCTGTACACCTACGCCTACCACAACCAGCAGAACTACGACAACAGTGTGCCCATCAGCGTCAAGAGCGCCGTGGACAAACTCAACGGCTACCGGACCACCGGAAACATCTTCCGCCTTAGCGATGAGATGGCGGCCGGGACCTTCCGCACGGGGCTCTGGTCCGAGTTGGCCCACACCAACAGGTACCAGATCCCCGCGGACCCCCGGACCTGGATAGACCAGGCCCTGCCGAATTTCCACGAGACATTCACGACCACCCTGCTGCAGCCTTTCGCGGAGTATGAGTTCAAGGTCACGAATGACCTGAAGATCACGCCTGGCTTGAAATACAACACCTACAAACAGGATCTAACCCAGTTTGCCGACAACGGCAAGACGGTCGGCAGCCTTGGCGGCGCCCCTTCTGTCCAGCATTCGGCCACCTACTCCTCGGTGCTGCCCTTCTTCGACATCCACTACATGATGCAGAAGAACTGGGCCCTCTACGCCCAATACGCCACCGGCGATGAGATCCCGCCCAGCAATGTGTTCGACGTGAAGAACGGGGCCGTGTCCGTGCTTCCAAAATCCACCCGGAATACGACTGTCCAGGTGGGTTCCGTATTCAAATCCGACGTCTTCACGTTGGACGTGGATGCCTACCATATCAACTTCGACAACGCCTACTCGGCCTACACGGATCCCGTCACGTCCCTGGTCTCCTACTACGCCAATGGCAAATCGGTGAGCCAGGGCATCGAAGCTGAAAGCAACATCATTCTCGGTGGCGGGTTCAACCTCTACATCAATGCCACCGCAGGAAGCGCCAAGTACTCCAGCACTGGGCTTTGGATCGCCAACGCTCCCCGGGACACCGAAGCCATCGGGCTTTATTTCCAGGAGGGCAGCTGGAATGTGGGACTGCTCGCAAAGCGCGTTGGGAAGATGTTCAGCGACAACGGCAGCACCCATGAGGCGGTGGCCATCGATCCCTTCGTCATCCCGAACCTGTTCATCAACTACACGGCCAGGAACCTCACGAGCTGGCTGAAGCAAGCCAAGTTCAAGATCAGCGTCAACAACCTCACGGACAAGCACAGCATCGTGTCGGTCTCCCCGGCGTCCACCGCGACGTCCGTCGCTGCACCTGGCGACATCCTGACCCTGCTGCCTGCCCGCAGCATCTCCCTGTCTGTCGGACTGGATTTCTAGACCTTTCGTACCTGGTTCCACAGCCGGTGCCTTACCAGCAGGCACCGGCATTTTTCTTGTTGGCCATTGTCCAGGACCAGCCTCGTCGCAGCCCGCCGATCGGAAAACCAGGCAAGCGAGTTAGAAGTTACGAAATAGATTCTACCGAGACCCAAGAAAAGCACCTGCGGACCCCAGGCTCAGCTTTGAAGCGCGGACCTCAGCGGCGTTTGGCCGTTGAAGATCACATCTCCCTGAAATTACTCGCCCCCCCCCGGGTCAAAGCCACAGGAGAAAGTTCATGCACAGATTTCGGAATCGGCTGGGCATCAGGTCGTCCATCACGCTGGTGTCGCTCCTGGTGGCGGGAACTTCCCTCATGGGTGCGGCCATGGAGAGCAAAGACGGCACCATCCGCGGCCGGGTGGTGAACGCCAGCGGCCGCGCCATCCCTGGGGCCTCCATCGCCATCAAGCCCGGCAACGCCACCGCGGTGACGGACCGGGAAGGTTTCTTCACCGCCAGCGAACTGCCTCCGGGCACCTACCAGGTCGAAGTGAACTACCTGGGCATGCAGTCCTTCCGTCAGACCGTCCAGGTCGACATGGGCAAGGCGGCGGTCCTGAACGTCAAACTCCAGGAGGTCGCAGGCATCGTGGTCGAGGTGACCGATTCCCGTGTCACTGGTGAAGTGGAAGCGCTGAACCAGCAGAAGACGTCCATGGAAATCCTGAACATCCTGCCTGCGGAAGTCATCACGAGTCTGCCCAACGCCAACGTGGCGGACGCCATTGGCCGTCTGCCCAGCGTATCCCTGGAGCGGGACGAGGGCGAGGGCAAGTACATCCAGGTGCGCGGCCTGGAATCGCGCTTCACCAGCGTCTCCATCAACGGCACCCGGATCCCCTCCGCCGAGGCCAGTGTGCGGCAGATCAAGCTGGATGCCTTTCCCTCAGACCTGCTAGGCAACATCGAGCTACACAAGACAGTGTCTGCGGACATGGAAGGTGATGCCATCGGCGGCGCCGTGAACATGGTGACCAAGAGCGCCCCCGATGGAGGGCTCCACAGCTTCGGCCTCGAAACCGGCTACAACCCCCAGGCCGGGGGCCGCTATTCCTCGCAGATCAACGGCACCTGGGGCCAACGCTACTTGACCAACAACGCGCTTGGCGTGGTCTTCGGCGCCACCTATGACACCAACGGACGTTCCATCAATGACGTTGAACCCGGCCCGGATGTGGTGGGTGGGGTCAACCAGTTCACGGCCATCGATCTGCGGGAGTACCGGTACGACCGGAAGCGCTACGGGGCCGCCGGTGGGCTGGATTACCGCCTGGATGACAACTCCTCCATCTACCTGAAGGCCTTCTACTCCAAGTTCAAGAACTTCGGTGACCGCTGGGTGACCAGCATCGCCACGGATGGCGTGTCCGGCAATGTCCAGAACCGCCGGCCCGTGGAAGAGACCTATTCCTTTACTGCCGGAGGCAAGCACGACCTGGGCAGCCTCATCCTGGACTACAGCCTGTCCTACTCCCACGCCTCCCAAGACCGCAAGGGCCAGTTGCAGGCCGGCTACGATGGCGATCCCAATTCGACCTTCGTCTTCAATTCCAGCAACGGCCACTATCCCCAGTTCACCCAGACCGGTGGTGTCAGCTACCTGGATCCCACCCAGTGGACCGTCTCCAGCTTCAGGACCTCCTACGAACTCGCCGCGGCCAAGTCCACTTCCTTCGAGGTCAATGCCCTGTTCCCATACGAGGGTGGGCTACTGAAAACAGGCGTGAAGTACCGCGACGAGAACAAGAACAACTTCACCGACGACCACAAGTACTCCTACACGGGCTCCACGCCATTCAATCTTAGCCAGGGTCTCGATTCCTTCACCGACCCGAGCTACTACGGAAATCACTACAAGCTGGGCCCCATTGGCAACCTGTACGCCATTGCAAACTTCTTCTATGCGCATCCTGCGGACTTCACCGAAAAAACGGTAGATTACCGGTTCGCCAACGATCCGAACATCTGGGATGCCAAAGAGAAGGTCACCGCCGCCTACGTCAAGAACACTTCCCAGCTGGCCTCGGCCCAGCTGGAGGCTGGCCTGCGCTTTGAGCGCACTAGCACCGGCTTCAACGCCAACAAGATCAATCTTGACCTGAGTGGGAACTGGATAAGCACCCAACCGATCAGCTCTTCCAAAGACTATTCGAATGCCCTGCCCAGCGTCTCCTGGCGCTACGAAGTCGACAAGGAAACGATCCTGCGGGCCGTGTATGGGTGGGCCATCGGCCGCCCCAACTACAGCCAGCTGGTGCCTTCCCTCATTGCTCAAGACATCACCGTTCCCAATCGGCAGGTCTTCTCGGGGAACCCCGACCTGAAGCCAACCAAGGCGGTCAACTATGATGTGCTCTTCGAGCGCTACCTGTCCACGGTGGGAATGTTCTCGGCCGGTGTCTTCTACAAGGACTTGACCGATCCCATCTACGATGGCTCTTCCACACCTGTGGTGAGTGGCCCCTACGCTGGCTACATGCTGGTCAAGCCCATCAACGGGCCAAAAGCCAACATCTACGGGTTCGAAGTGGCATGGAAGCAGCACCTCAGTTCCCTGCCGGGTGTCTGGAGCGGTCTGGGCATCGACACCAACTACACCCACACCACCTCCAAAGCCACCTTCGACGCCAGCACGGGACGTTCTGGCACGGCGGCACTCCAGCGCACAGCACCGGATCTGGCCAACTTCGGAATCACCTACGATTGGGCCGGTTTCTCCACTCGGCTGGCGGTGACCTATAACTCCGAGATGATCTTCACCTATGCCTACCAGGATGGAAATCCGGGCGGACCCACTGGCCCCAAGGGTGACACCTACCTCTACCCTCACACGCAGGTGGATGCTGAAGCCAGCTACACCTCCAAGAGCGGTCTGAAACTGTCACTCAGCGTCCTCAATCTTACGAATGAAGTGTTCGGGTTCTACAACGGCAGTCCCCAGTGGAGCATCCAGCGTGAGTTCTACAATCGGACCTATACCGTGGGCCTGAAGAAGACCTGGTAGGGCGGTCACTTGATCGCGATTTCCTCTGATCCGAGGTCCCAGGGCAACTGTGTCCTCAGCTCCATTCCCACCGGGAGAATCCATGGTTAAGTGCCTCATCCTTCTGTTGTCCTGGTGTGCATTCTCGGCGGTCAATCTTGGGGCCGGAACTCCTGCCCAGACCTCGAGGTCCATCGGAACTCCCATGGCCCAGTCGAAGGTCAAGGTGGCCCTCTGGGGGGACTCCCGCGAGAACCTGGACAAGGCGTGTGAGAACATCGCCTCCGTGCTCCTGAAGGACATCACGGACTGGGATATCCAGGTCCACAGCGGCGACTTCACCCACCACGGGGAGGAGAAGGACTGGCAGCGTTCGCTGCAGGTCAAAGGCATGGACCAGCTCTTCGTGAAGGGCCGGTTCCTGATGACCACCAGCAACCACGATAGCGATGAGTCAGGTTCGCCAGGTTGCGGGGCCACTTATGACAAGTACACGAAGAATGTGCTACCGGTGAACGCCGTGGACCACACCACCCACTTCTATTCCTGGGACAAGGGCAATGTCCACATCGCCGTCTGCGACGGCTTCCTTACCGAGCCTGCCGTGATGAAAACCTGGCTCGAGAATTACGTCGCCAGCATCCCCAAGGGCGACTGGCTCATCGGTGTCTGGCACGATCCGGCCTACGCGCTCACCTACAAAGAGAGCTATTTGGCGACCTGCCGCCCCTGGCTGGACATCCTCCACCGCCATGGGGGGAGCTTCATCCTGAACGGGCATGCCCACGTCTACCTTCGCACCAAGCCCCTGCTACCAGACGGAACTGTGGATCTGAAATCCGGAATGGTCCACGTCATCAACGGCACAGGCGGAGCCAGCTGGAAGGACCCAGTTCCTGCTAGCGGCATGATCGCGTTCACACCCTCAGTGCGTTCCTTCCCGTGCATCACCTTCCTGACCTTCGAAGGGAACACGGCGACCCTCCAGACCGTGGACGCCCGGCCTGAATCCAGGCTCAAGGTCATCGACGAATTCACCTGGACGAAATAGACCCACTTCCTAGGAGAACGCCTTGAAACGATCCCTGGCACTTTGTCATGCAGTTCTGGTTCTGGCCTCTGGTGCGGTGATCCACGCCGAGGCCAAGCTTCCTTCCCTCGTTGCCACCATCGGCATCGGTGGCGCAGGGGGCTGGGATTACATTGCCGTCGACCCCGAGTCCCACTATCTCTACATCTCCCATTCGAGCCAGGTGCATGTGGTGGATCCAGGCGGCAAGAAAGTGGTCACCACCCTTCCAAATACGCCAGGCGCCCATGGCACTGCCTTCGCCTCTGGGCTGGGCCGTGCGTTCATCACCTGTGGCAAGGACGACACGGTGCAGGTCATCGACACCAGGACGTTCAAGCCAGTGACCACCCTCAAGGCCACGGGGAAGAAACCAGACGCCATCCTCTACGACGTTTTCACGAAGCGTGTCTTCGTCATGAACAACGGCGGGAACAACATCACGATCATCGATGCGGCAGCCTTGAAGGTGCTCGGGACCATCGCCCTTAGTGGAGCCCCGGAATTCGCGCAGGCCGACGGCAAGGGGCGAGTATTCGTGAACATTGAAGACAAGAATGCCGTCGCCGTAATCGACGCGGTATCGATGAAGGTTCTGACGGAATGGCCGCTGGCACCTCACGCTACGCCTACCGGCATTGCCATCGACCCGGTGCACCACCGCCTCTTCATCGGCTGCCGCAGCGGCCAGCTTGCCATCCTTGATTCGCTTTCAGGCGAGATCATCTCCGCTCAGCCGATCGGTACCGGTGTGGATGCCTGCTCCTACGATCCAGGGACCGGCCAGGTCTTCGCTTCCTGCAAGGACGGCAGCATCGCGATCATCCAGGCGGATTCCATGGGGAAATACTCCGTGGCGGGAACGCTCAAAACCGAAACCGGTTCAAAGACCATGGCTCTGGATCCTTCCACTCGGCTGATCTTTGTGCCCGCAGCTGGGGGCGTGGGCACGCCAGGGGATCCCAAGGCTGGATTCCAGGTGCTTATCTATCGCTGAGCCGAGGAATCGAGAAGTTGAGAGAGCGCGGAAGGCAATGCAAACGGGGTCCGAGTTGAGCTGAGGGGTAGGCAGCGCGGCGAACATCATTACTGGTCACCCCATCCTGCTGAAGCCGCCCAAGGCAGTCTCAATCTCCCGTAAGGAGAATGGCTTGGCGATGATCCGAAGGAATGGATCATTCTCCAACATCATCGATGCTGGGATTGCCTCAACATTGCCAGTAGCTAGAAGAACAAGTAGCTGCGGCCGATTCAGTCTCAGGAGCCTGAGCGTCTCCATGCCGTCCATTCCGGGCATGTTCTGGTCAAGGATGATGAGATCAACCTTAGGGTTAGCTGCGATCCAACCCAATGCCTCTCTTCCACTGGCGACTGAATCTACTAGGTGACCAAGGGTTGCCACCATGTCCGGGATAGAGGCACGAATCAGTTCGTCATCGTCCACAAGCAGGATCGACATGGCCCCGCATGAAGGTTCTGAAGGAAGTTTCTCGATGGGCTTGGCTATTTCTGCTGCCGACAATTCTGGCAACTGAAGCGTCACCTTGGTCCCCCTGCCTGGGGTGGAATCAATCAGAAGGCTGCCGCCATGGGATTTGGCAGTGGAGTAGGTAGTGGACAATCCGAGTCCGGTACCCTTCCCCAAGGCTTTGGTGGTGAAGAACGGGTCCATGGCTTTCTGAAGCACCGATGGGGACATGCCTGTCCCCGAATCCTCAACGGTCAAGGTCACCGCAGGTCCGGGGATTCGGCCAGTGCGCAGGGTAAGTCTTCCACCGGATGGCATGGCATCAATGGCATTGATGCAGAGATTCATGAGGGCCGCTGCAAGACGGTTTCGTTCCGCAAGGACAATGGGCGGGGGCTCCACGAGGTCGAGGGTGAATTCGATCATCTGCAATGTAGATCGCTTGAGAAGGTCCACCTCTTGGTGCACCAGCGTGTTCAAGTCCGTTGGTTCCGGTTCCAGGAGGTCCTTCCGGGCGAAGGCCGTAAGCCCACACACTAGGTTCCGCCCTCGCTTAGTGGCTTTGGCAATGAGATCCAAGGAATTGAGCAAATCCTGGTCATGAATTGCCTTCAGGCTCTGGGTCTCTACTACGGCATAGATGGCGGCCAAGACATTGTTGATGTCATGGGCAATGCCAGCGGAAAGACTCCCCAGGCTCTCCAGTTTCTGGGCGTGGTGCATATCCGCTTCAAAGCGGCGGCGATCATCCTCTGCGCGTTTTCTCTCAGAGACATCCAGAACAGCAACCCGGCACTCTAAGTTGTTTGCAGCCCCAGATGCCTCAAGGCGGATCCAACCCGCTCGTCCTGGACCGGGCAGACAGGCCAGATCAGGCGAAGTGGCGGCACCTCTTCCTGCAAATCGCTCTGCCATGAAGTTCAGAAACGGCTTCAGACTGGCATCCGCCAAGCAACTGGCCATGGAACTATTCAACAAACGGGATCGTTCGATCCCGAGCATCTTGGAAGCGGTTAGGTTCGCCTGGAGGATGGTGCCGCCCGCCCCAAGGGTGAGGTAACCCACGGGTGCAAAATCATAGAGATCGGCATAGCTGTATGCGCGCGCGCCCGGAGGGGGAGGGCCTTGGACCCATGCGGGGGGCCTCCTAGCCAAAGGGGGGCTGCCCTGGAAACGAGGCAACCAGGAATGTGCATGGCCCCCCGTGAGATCGGGACCTCCACCTGGGGGTTCTCAACCGCCGCTGTGGATTCCGGGCATCATGCTTCCCATGTGTGGCCGCTACACCTTCACCTTCGACGCTCAGAGCCTGTCTGAAGCCTTCGGCATGGTCCCCTCGGGGTTCCACATCAACAAGGGCTACAACATTGCTCCAGGCCAGTACATGGTCATTGTGCGCCCCGAGAAGGGCCACCTGGTGCCGGACGTGGCCTTCTGGGGCCTCATCCCTGGCTGGGTGAAGGACCCGAATGTCTTCTCAAAACCAATCAATGCCCGTGCTGAGACGCTGGAGGAAAAGCCTTCCTTCCGCACAGCCTTCAGAAGGAAACGTTGCATCGTCCCGGCCTCCGGGTTCTACGAGTGGAAGGCCGAGGGGAAGGCAAAGGTGCCCTTCTACATCCACCCCACCGAGGAGGACCTCTTTGCCTTCGCTGGCCTCATGGAGGACTGGCAGGGACCCAACGGCGAGATCATGGTCAGTGCCTGCATCATCACGACCGAGCCAAACGAACTCATGGCCGGGATCCACAACCGGATGCCGGTGATCCCTCCGAAGGCATCCTGGGACCTCTGGATGGACCCATCGGCACAAACCCGCGAGGTCCAGCCCCTGCTGGTGCCTTACCCAGCCGAGTTGATGGCCGCGCACCCCGTGAGCAGCGCCGTGGGCAACGTCCGCAACGATGGCCCGGAGCTGATCCTGCCGGTGGCCTAGGTCAGGTCCTCGTCGAACAGGCTTGGTTGGCTGGCCTCCGTGGTGGGCTGCCGCTTGAGCGTGGGCTGCCTGCCAGGGTCGGGCCTGATGATCAGTAGGTCCTGGGCAGGGTCCATGGCGATGACCCAGCGCCTGGCCTTGGCGAAGCCGTGAAGGAAAGCCTCCACTGTCTCCCAGCGGCTGCCCCTACCGGCCTTGCGGGGTGCCTTGTTGGCCTTGCGCATCCCGTGGCGAGCTGCCTCCAGGACTTCCTTCAGGCTGCCCCGCCAGTGGGACTCGGGCGACACCTTCATCCGCCATTCCAGCTCAAGCTGTCCCCACGGTGTGGCCGGTGGCGGTTTCAGCTTCCTTGAAGAAAGCCCAGTCCAGTTGCCATGTCCCATGCCCCGTCCTCCACCGCTGCGGGTGCACCTGGAAGGGGAGGACAGGCTAGCAGCTCGCTGCCTGCGACATGGATCCAAGGATGGGTATTGGTATGGGTAGGATAGAACACAAAAATTAAGCCCCTTGTTTTAAGGGGCTTAGCCGTATATCTGGCGGAGAGAGAGGGATTCGAACCCCCGAACAGGTTTCCCCGTCTCCGCATTTCGAGTGCGGTGCCATCAACCACTCGGCCATCTCTCCGGAACGCCTATTCTATCAAAGCGTTGGCTAGAATCCAGCACGAGGAGATTCCATGAGGCCAGGTCGAGGGTTATGGGTGGGGATGGCGGCGGTTTCAGTGGCTCTGGCCCAGGCACCCGATCTGGCCCTCACGGATGCGGCGGCGGACCGGTTCGCGGCCCTGGCCCTCCGGTGCGTGCGGCAGGAATACCCCAACAAGCTGGACCACGTGATGAGCGGCGTGGGCGAGGTACAGGCCCCGAAGACCCTTCACCCGGCCTTCTACGGGTGCTTCGACTGGCATTCCTCGGTGCATGGACACTGGATGCTGGTGACCCTCCTGCGGAACCAGCCCCGCATGGCCAAGGCGGACGAGGTCCGCGCAGTGCTGGACGAGAACCTTGCTCCGGACCGCATCGCCGCGGAAGTGGCCTACCTGAAGCAGGACAACCGCCGCAGTTTCGAACGCACCTACGGCTGGGCCTGGCTGCTCAAGCTGGCCGCGGAACTGCGCTCCTGGGACGATCCCTCCGCCCGCCGCTGGGCGCAGGCACTGCAGCCCCTGGCCGAGGAACTGGCCACGCGCTTCCAGTCCTTCCTTCCCAAGCAGACCTATCCGATCCGCACGGGCGTCCATCCCAACACGGCCTTCAGCCTGGACCTGGCCCTGGACTATGCCCAGGCCGTGCAGGACACCCAGTTCGAAGCCCTGATCCGCGAGCGTTCCCTCGCCTGGTTCGGCAGGGACCGGCAGGGACCGCTGGCCTGGGAACCCGGCGGCGAGGACTTCCTCTCGCCCTGCCTGGAGGAAGCGGCGCTGATGGCGCGGATCCTCCCCCGTCCCGTCTTCCGGCGGTGGTTCAAGGCCTTCCTGCCGGGCCTGCCAGGGGGACTCGTCCCGGCCGAGGTGTCGGATCGCACGGACCCGAAGATCGTCCACCTGGATGGCCTGAACCTGAGCCGGGCCCGCGCCCTGCGCAGCATCGCAAGGGCCCTGAGCCCGAACGATCCGGCCGGGCCGGCGCTGGAGCACCTGGCCGAACGCCACCTGCGGGCTTCGTTGCCTCACCTCACGTCCGGGAGCTACGAAGGCGAGCATTGGCTGGCCACCTTCGCGGTGCGTTCCCTTCAGGCCTCGGCGCCGGGCGTCCCCCGGGGCCGCTCCGGCGGTCGCACAAAGGAGAAATAGCCCCGGTCCTCGGTGAGGATGTGACCTTTCACCAGCTCCAGGGCCAGGAAGCTCACCAGCCGGCCGAAGTCCAGCTTGCCGGCCTTGACCTCCTCCTGGAGATCCCAGGCCTTTTTCAGCAGGTCGGCGTGGACCCCGGCATGGTCCGCCAGGCCGGGGTAGTGGACCAGCCGCAGCTCGGCCTCTTCGTCGTGGAAATGCTGGGCGGTGTGGGCCACCAGGGTTTCCAGGCGAAGGGACACTTCCGTGAGGGGGCGCTCCTGGGTCAGGGTGGACATGAGGGCGCTGGCCATGCGGAACAGCTGCTGGTGCTGCGTGTCGATGAGGTGATTGCCGCTGGCGTAGATATCTTCCCAGATCATCTCCAGGAGGGAGCCCCGGCTGGATGGCTCCAGGTTGGACGCCTCCGCGGGGGTGGCCACGACCACGCGGTTGCGGCCTTCGGCCTTGGCCCGGTAGAGGGCCTGGTCCGTCCGGTCGATCCATGCCTCGAGGCTCTCCCCGAGGGCGTATTCCGACACGCCCAGGCTCATGGTCACGTGGCCCACCCCGGGGAACTCCAGAGCCGCCATCGAGGTCCGCAGTTTTTCCGCGAGGCCCAGGGCCCCTTCGAGCCGCGTGGCAGGGGCCATCACCAGGAACTCCTCGCCGCCCCAGCGGACCAGGGAATCAGAGAGCCGCAGGTGTTCGCGGACGGCCTGGGCGGTGCCCGCCAGGACGGCGTCGCCGGCGCCATGGCCGTAGGTGTCGTTGACCCGCTTGAAGTGGTCGAGGTCGAACATGAGCAGGGAGAGGGGGTCCCGGCGCCGGTGGGCCAGGGCGATCTCGGGCACCACCGCCTCCTCGAAGCGACGCCGGTTCCAGGCGCCGGTCAGGCGGTCCGTGGAGGCGGCCTGCTCCAGCTGTTCCAGGGCCCGCTGCAGGCCATGGTTGGCCAGCTCCGCAGACCGCTTGGCCTCATCCAGGTCCCGCAGGCGTTCCGAAAGCTCCGCGTTGCGCTCCTGCACCATCCGCTCCAGGTGCTGGGACTGCTGCGCCGCCGCCGTCAGCTTGGCAGCCTGGGCGGCCTCCTTGCTCCGGCGCAGACCGCGCATGCGACGGAGCATGACCCAGCCCAGGGACATGGCCAGCACCAGCAGCGCGAGCTGCAGCACCACCAAGCTTGCCAAGCGGCTCTTCCAGCCCAGGGACAAAGCCCCGAGGGAGAGGCAGCAGACCAGCAGGGCCAGGGCAGCGGCGGCCACTGCCCTGGCGCTGTCCAGGCCTTCCCGGTTAGCCCGCAGCCCGGCCAGGAGGGTGAGCACGGCCAGCAGGGGCGCCAGCAGGCTCAGCACCAGTTCGGATAGAAGGTGCAAGGGCTGCCAGGGCGACCAGGCGCCCAGAATGATCACCAGGGCGCAGAGGAAGGTGAGGCGCCGGGAGACCACCAGGCGCCGGGCGCTTCGGGAGGAGGCCAGCAGGCCCGCCATGACGCGCTCCCACACGGCCAGGCTGAGGCCGGCCAGCGCCAGGGAGGTGGGGTGGATGTAGGGCATCAGGACCGCTGGAAGCAGGGCCGCCGCAATGTCGCTGAAGGTGATCCAGGTGGCGGCGACCACGAGCCCGAACAGGCCCGTCTTGCTGAGGATCCGGTCCCGGAGGGGGCCATAGGCCAGCATGGACAGGATGGCCAGGCCCACGAGGATGCCCGCCTGGAAGGACTGCAGGGCGAGGGGCAGGGCCGAAGACGCGGCCGGGATGGGCGGATTCATGGGTGCCAGCATGGCACTCCCCTCATCGACGCCGCTTGAAAAAAGCTTGGATTTGGGCCCGGCACTCCGGCTCCAGCAGGCCTCCCTGGAACTCGAAACGGTGGTTTAGGGCGGCCCCGTCCAGGGTGTCCAGCCAGCGGCTGACGCCCACCTTGGGGTCCGAGGCGCCGAAGACGACCCGGCCCACCCGGGCGTGGATGAGGGCCCCGAAGCACATGAGGCAGGGCTCCAGGGTCACGTAGAGGGTGGCCCCGGCCATGCGGTAGTTCTTGGTCCAGGCGCCGGCGCTGCGCAGGGCCAGCACTTCCGCGTGGGCGGTGGGGTCGTTCAGCTTGATGGGGTGGTTGTGGCCCCGGCCCAGCAGGCAGCCCTCCGAAACCACCACCGCACCGATGGGAACCTCGTCCAGGCTGTCCGCCTTCTCGGCCTCTTCCAGGGCGAGCTTCATGAAGTAGATGTCATCGCCGGTCCACATGCACATAAGTGTGGCCGAAACAGCGATTCGTACATCTGATACAAAGGAGTAGTATGCCCGATTTTCCCTTGAATAAAAAGGCTGATCCTCGATTTTGCAAGTCGATACACTCAGTTTGGCCCTGAAGGGCCGAGTCATTCTCACGACCCCGCGAAGGCTCGGCTTTCGCGGGGTTTTTGCAAAGCCACCATGCCAAGGGAGGCCCATGCGCGCGCACCTGATCCTGAAGGACGGGACCAACTTCCGGGGGCGGGCACCGTTGGGCTTCGGCGGCGGCGGCGGCGAGGCGGTGTTCACGACCGCCATGGCGGGCTACCAGGAGATCCTCACGGATCCCAGCTTCGCCGGCCAGATGGTCTGCATGACCTTCCCCGAGCAGGGCATCTACGGCATCCACGCCGACCTGAACGAAGGCACCCGCCCCTGGGCCACGGGCCTGCTCTGCCGGCGCCTCACCTTCGCCCCGGACCACCACCGTTGCGAAGGCGACCTGCCTTCCTGGCTCAAGCGCCACCACATCCCCGTGATGACCGATCTGGACACCCGGGCCCTGACCCAGCACCTGCGGGACCAGGGCGCCCAGCCCTCCCTCATCTGGACCGAGCTGGACGGCAGTCTGGATGCCGGTGTGGCCAAGGCCAAGGCCCTGCCGGACATGACCGGCCAGGCCCTCTGCGGCGAGGTGAGCTGCAGGGACCGCTACGAGCTGAATCCCGGCGGCGCCTTCCGCATCGCGGTGCTGGACGGCGGCATCAAGCTGAGCATCCTGAAGCAGCTGGTGGCCGCCGGATTGCACCTGGAGGTCTTCCCCTGGGACACACCTTCCACGGAACTGGCCCACAAGCGCTTCCACGGCCTCTTCCTCAGCAACGGTCCTGGCGATCCGGCGGCGCTGCCCGGCATGCAGGAAGAAGTCGAAGCCTGCCTCGGCCAGCTGCCCATCTTCGGCATCTGCCTGGGGCATCAGCTGCTGGGTCAGGCCTTCGGGGCCCGTACCTTCAAGCTCAAGTTCGGTCACCGCGGCGCCAACCAGCCCGTGCACGACCTCATGACCGGCCGCATCGAGATCACCGCCCAGAACCATGGCTTCACCGTGGACGAGGCCAGCCTGCCCAAGGATGTGGTGGTGACCCATCGCCACCTCAGCGACGGGACGGTCGAAGGCCTGCGCCACACCAAGCTGCCGATCTTCTCGCTGCAGCACCATCCCGAAGCGAGCCCAGGACCCCACGACGCGCACCCGGCCTTCAACCGCTTCGTGGCGCTGCTCCAGGAGTTCCACCATGCCTAAGCGGACGGATCTGAAGAGCGTGCTGGTGCTGGGCTCGGGCCCCATCCAGATCGGCCAGGCCTGCGAGTTCGACTACTCGGGCACCCAGGCCCTGAAGGCCCTGCGGGAGGAGGGCATCCGCACGATCCTGCTGAACTCCAACCCGGCCTCGATCATGACGGACCCCGGCCGGGCCGACGCCACCTACATCGAGCCCCTCACCCTGGGCGTGCTGGAGAAGATCATCGAGGCGGAACGGCCCGATGCCATCCTGCCCACGGTGGGCGGCCAGACGGCCCTGAACCTGGCCATGGAGGCCCACGAGAGCGGCCTGCTGGAGCGCACCGGCGTGGTGCTCATCGGCGCCCAGCCCGAGGCCATCAACCGCGGTGAGGACCGCCAGCTCTTCAAGGCGCTCATGGATGGCCTGGGCCTGGAGACCTGCCGGGGCGGTTTCGCCCACAACATGGGCGAGGCCCGGGACCTGCTCAAGCTCACGGGCTTTCCTGCCATCATCCGCCCCAGCTTCACCCTGGGCGGCAGCGGCGGCGGCATCGCCTACAACGTGGAGGAGTTCGAGACCATCGTCACGCGGGGCCTGGACCTGAGCCCCACCAAGCAGGTGCTCATCGAGGAGAGCATCCTGGGCTGGAAGGAGTTCGAGCTGGAAGTGGTGCGCGACCTGGACGACAACGTCGAGGTGATCTGCTCCATCGAGAACTTCGATCCCATGGGCGTCCACACCGGCGACAGCATCACCGTGGCCCCGGCCCTCACGCTGACCGATCCCGAGTACCAGAAGATGCGCGACGCGGCCCTGGCGGTCATCCGCGCGGTGGGCGTGGAGACGGGCGGGTCCAACATCCAGTTCGCCCTGGAGCCCGAGACCAGCCGCATCATCGTCATCGAGATGAACCCCCGGGTGAGCCGCAGCTCGGCGCTGGCCTCCAAGGCCACGGGCTTCCCCATCGCCTGGGTGGCCACCAAGCTGGCGCTGGGCTACCGGCTCTGGGAGCTGCCCAACGCCATCACCCGCATGACCAAGGCGGCCTTCGAGCCGGTGCTGGACTACGTGGTGGTGAAGATCCCGCGCTTCACCTTCGAGAAGTTCCCCCAGGCCGACAAGGTGCTGGGCACCCAGATGAAGAGCGTGGGCGAGGTCATGGCCCTGGGCCGCAGTTTCCAGGAGGCCCTGCAGAAGGCGGTGCGCTCCCTGGAGGAGGGCCACAAGGGCATCTCCGGCGCCCTGGAGGGCAAGCTGGATCTGGGCCGCCTCAAGGAGCACCTCATCATCCCCGGGGCCCAGCGGCTCTTCTGGATCTACCACGCGCTGAAGGCGGGGCACAGCGTGGAGGAGATCCACCGCCTCACGAAGATCACCCCCTGGTTCCTGCGCGAGATCGAGGAGATCGTGGTGCTGGAGGGCCGCCTCCGCAGCTTCCCCGTGGACCGGCTGCCCATCGAGCTGCTGGAAAAGGCCAAGCGCGCCGGCTTCGCCGACAACCAGATCGCCGTGTTCTGCTCGGGCACTGAAGCCGAGGTCGCCGCAAAACGGGAGTCCCTGGGTTTGTATCCTGCCTACAAGCGGGTGGACACCTGCGCCGGCGAGTTCAAGGCGGAGACGCCTTATCTCTACGGCACCTGGGAGGAGTTCAGCGAAGCGCCGCCCACGGACCGCCCCAAGGCCATCGTGCTTGGCAGCGGCCCCAACCGCATCGGCCAGGGCGTGGAGTTCGACTGCTGCTGTGTGCAGGCAGTGGAAGCCATCCGCGCCAGCGGGGTGGAGGCCATCCTCATCAACTGCAATCCCGAGACCGTCAGCACCGACTTCGACACCAGCGACCGCCTCTACTTCGAGCCCCTCACCTACGAGCACGTGAAGGCCGTGGTGGATCGGGAGGCCGCCGGCGGCAAGCTGCTGGGCGTCTTCGCCCAGTTCGGCGGCCAGACGCCGCTGAAGCTGGCCGGGCCGCTTCACGAAGCAGGTGTCAAGCTCCTGGGCACGCCCCTGAACACCATCATGGACGCCGAGGACCGCGAGCGCTTCGGCCAGGCCCTCAAGCGCCTGGACATCCCCGCCCCCCAGTGGGGCATGGCCACCAGCTTCGAGCAGGCCAAGGAAGTGGCCCACCGCCTCTCCTTCCCGGTGATGGTGCGGCCCAGCTTCGTGCTGGGGGGCCGGGCCATGGCCGTGGTCTTCGATGACGCGGGCCTGGAGAAGTACATGCGGGAGGCCGTGGCGGTGAGCAACGACCAGCCCGTGCTGCTGGACCGCTTCCTGGACGGCGCCCAGGAGCTGGACATCGACGTGGTCTGCGACGGTCATGACGTGGCCATCGCGGGCCTGCTGGCCCACATCGAGGAGGCGGGCATCCACAGCGGGGACAGCTACGCGGTGATCCCGGCCCTCGGCGTGCCCGAGGAGATCCTGGAGACCGTCCGCGGCTATGCCCGAAAACTCGCCCTGGACCTGGGCGTGCTGGGCCTCATGAACCTGCAGTTCGCCGTGAAGGATGGCATCGCCTACTGCCTGGAGGCCAACCCCCGGGCCAGCCGCACGGTGCCCTTCGTGAGCAAGGCCACGGGCGTGGACTGGGCCGGCGTGGCCGCCCGGGTGGGCCTGGGCCAGAGCCTCCAGCAGCAGGGCATCACCGATGGCGTGCCCCGGGCGGTGTCCATGAAGGGCGTGGTCTTCCCCTTCGCCAAGTTCCCTGGCGTGGATCCGATCCTGGGCCCCGAGATGAAGAGCACCGGCGAGGTCATGGGCATCGGCGACACCTTCGGCGAGGCCTACGCCAAGGCCCTGCTGGCGGCGGGCATCCCGCTGCCCCTGTCGGGCACAGTGTTCCTCACGGTGAACGACGCGGACAAGGCCCGCCTGCCGGAGCTGGCCCACAAGCTGGTGGCTCTGGGCTTCGGCCTCTGCGCCACGGAGGGCACCGCCCGGACACTGGAGACCGTGGGCCTCAAGGTGCGGAAGATCTTCAAGGTGAACGAAGGCCGGCCCAACGCGGTGGACTTGCTGAAGAACGGCGAAGTTCAGTGGGTCATCAACACGCCCCTGGGCCGGGACGCCTTCTTCGACGAGGGCTCCATCCGCAAGGAGGCCCTGCGCCTGAAGATCCCCTGCCTCACGAACCTCAGTGCGGCCCTGGCCGCCTGCGAGGCCGTGGAGACCCTGCGGGGGGAGATCACGGTGCGGGCCATCCAATCGCTGAGCTGAACCGGGCCAGTGCTTCCGGCCAGGAGGGGTGAAAATTGCCATCGAAAGGGATCTCCACATCTCTTTCCAGGGCAGGGCGGCTACTATCTTGGGCGGGCCCGAGCCCCATCCAGAGGACGCCAGTGGCAGCCCCGTCACCAGGACATCGATGGCTGGACCGGCTGGGTCTTCTGAGCTGGTGGCCCTGGGCGATCCTGGTCGTGGGCCTGTCCTTGACCCTGCTGCGCTGGCAGATGCTGATCCGGGCCGACCGGGCCCACCTGGCCGCCCGGCACGCTCTCGAGGCTCATGCGATCGTGGACCGGCTCAACCGGCGCTTCGATGCCTTCACGTTTGTGCTGAAGGGAGCCTCCAGCTACGTGGCGCGGGTGTCCCGCCCCACGCGGTCCGAATGGCGCAGCTACGTGGAAGGCCTGGGCCTCTTCAAGTCCCATGAGTGTGTGCAGGCCATGAGCTTCGTGCCGTGGATCCCCCGGGCGGAGGTCGATGTGCACGTCCAGCAGATGAAGGCGGAAGGCTTTCCTGACTATGCCGTCCTCTCCGGTGGTTCCCTGCCGCCGGATCCGGAGGGCCTCAGCCCCATCACCCTGCTTGAGCCCATGAATGAGCGCAACCTGCGGGCCTTCGGCCGGGACATGTGGGAGGATCCCCTCCGGCGGGAGGCCATGGGCCAGGCCCGGGACACCGGGAACGTGGTCCTCTCCCGGAAGCTGACCCTGTACCAGGAAGCCAGCACCGACCCGCAGCCGGGCCTGGTCCTCTACGCCCCGGTCTACCGCTCCCAGGTTCCGCTCGACACGGTGGACCAGCGCCGGAGGGCCATGCTGGGCTGGACGACCCTGGTGCTGCGGATGGGGGACTTCCTGGAGTCGCTGCTCCACGAGGAAGCCGCCCGCATGGACATACACATCCGGGAGGGGGGCCCTTCGGATGGGGGGGCCGTGCTGTTCGATTCCGACGCGGCCGTTCAGGCCGCCCTGGGCCGACCGCCCCATGAGCGCGCCTTTGAGGTGGGAGGCCGCACCTGGACCCTCGAGCTCCGGTTGAACCCGAATCTCGTGCAGCTGTCGGATTCCCGGTTCCGGATGGAAGCCCTGGTTGGTGGGACCCTCATCACCCTCATCACCTGCCTGATAGCCATCCTCGTCACGGGTTCCGAGAAGCGGGCCCGGGACCTGGCCGAGGCCCGGGGGGAAGAGCTCCTGGCCACGGAATCCCAGTTCCGGGCCCTCTTCGAGAAGGCACCTTTCGGTATGGCCATCGTGAGCAGTGACAGTGGGCGATTCCAGGCTGCGAACCCCCGGCTGGGCGAGATCCTTGGATACACACCAGGGGAACTCCTGGAGCGCGATTTCCAGAGCCTCACCCACCCTGACCATCTTGCCTCGGATCTGGGCTCTGTGCGGGAACTGGCTGGCGGGACCATTTCCGAGATCCACAAGGTGAAGCGCTATCTCCACAAGGATGGGCACACCGTCTGGGCGCGCCTGAGGATGGTCAAGCTGCCGGGGTTGGAAGGGGAACCGCCCCGGCACCTTTCCATGGTGGAGGACATCACCGAGCGACGGCAGATGGAAGAGTCCCTGCGGCAGAGCGAGTCCCGGTTCCGGCTGCTGGCGGAGAATGCCCACGACCTCGTGTACTGGTACCGGTTCCTGCCAGAGCCGGGTTTCGAGTTCATCAGTCCCTCCTGCAAGGACCTCACCGGCTATTCCATGGAGGAGTTCTATCAGGACGGGAACCTCGCCATGAACATCCTCCATCCCGAGGACCGGCTGTTCATCGAGGGGTTGTTGGCGAACCAGTCCTTCCCGGTCGAACCCATGCTGGTCAGGTGGATTCGCAAGGATGGCAGGCTGATCTGGATCGAGCAGACCTGCAGCTATCTGAAGGACCCCGAGGGACGGGTGACGGCCGTGCAGGCTGTGGCGCGGGATGTGACCGATCGGGTGCAAGCCGAGCAGGACCTTCTCGAGAGCGAAGCCCGCTTCCGCGGCGTGGTTGAGCAGAGCCCCGTCGCGATCTTCCTGCATGAAGGCGGGAACTTCACCTTCCTCAATCCGGCGGCCCTGCGGCTGTTCGGCACGGACCGGTCGGGGGATCTGCTGGGGACTCCGGTCCTGAGCCGGGTCCATCCTGAGGATCTGGAACTGGTCCGTCAGAGAATCGCCCAGGGGTTCGGGCAAGGCAGGCCCCATCCCATCCTGGAGCAGCGGCTCGTCGCCCTGGATGGAACCTGCGTGGAGGCGGAGGTCCAGTCGATCCCGGTGACCTACTCGGGCCGGACGAACCTCATGGTTTTCGCCCAGGACATCGGCGAGCGGAAGCGGGCCATGGCGGCCTTGGCCCAGAGTGAATCGAACCTGGCCGACGCCCAGAAGATCGGTCGCTTCGGAAGCTGGCGAGTGATCTACGGGGATGACCAGGAAGCCTGGTCCGTATCGGAGGGCCTCCGGGCGATCTATGGCTACACACCGGACACGCAGATCACCATGGAGACGGGCCTGGAGATGATGCCTCCGGAGGATCGGGAGGCGGTCTGCGCCAGCTGGCAGGCCTCCATCAGGGGCTCGGGCCCCTGTGCCTGGGAGCACCGCATCCTGGTGGATGGCGACATCAGGTGGCTCTCCGTGCGGGTCAAGCACCTGTTCTCGGCGGAAGGCCGGCTGGTGGAGTCCTCTGGAATCATCCAGGACATCACGGAGAAGCGGGCCGCCGAGCAGGCCCTGCATGCCAACGAAGCCCGCCTGAGAATCCTCAGCGACCAGATCCCGGACAGTTTCCTGTACCAGTTCTCCCTGGACCCGACGGGAACTCCTCGGTTCGGCTATGTCAGTGCCGGGGTGGAGCGGCTGTGCGGGGTGAAGGCCCAGGATGTGCTGCAGGATCCCAGTCAGCTGTTCGGCCAGATGGACCCGGCCATGCTCCCCGCCTATCAGGCCGCAGAAGCGGCCAGCGCCCGCAACCTCACGTCGTTCACCTTCGAGTTCCGGAACCGCCGGGCGGATGGGGAATGGCGCTGGTTCCGCGTGCGCTCAGCCCCTCGGAAGACGCAGGACGGGGGCCTCTGCTGGGAAGGCATCGCCACGGACATCACCCAGCAGAAGCTGGATCAGTTGCGGCTGGAGGAGAGCGAGGCCCGGTTCCGGAGCGTGGTGGAACAGGCCAGCGACGCCATCTATTTGAATGACGAGGAGGGTCACATCATTCTCTGCAACCGTGCGGCCTGCACTAGCACGGGCTTCACCATGGAGGAGATGCTCCAGCTGCGCATCATGGACCTCGACGCCGAGTTCGTGGACCCGAAGAACCGCCAGACCGTCCGGCACCTGCGGCCTTTCGAGCGGGCCACTATCCTGGCCCGGCACAAGCGCAAGGATGGAACCACCTTCCCGGTGGAGATCCACTTGAGCTTGTTCAGGGAGGAGGAGCCCCGGCAGATCCTGGCGGTGGTGCGTGACCTCACCGAGCGAGGCCAGGTCCTGGAGGCTGAACTCCGCGCCCGCAAGGCGGAGAGCCTCGTCCTCATGGCCGGTGGCATCGCCCACGACTTCAACAACCTCTTCCAGGCGATCCAGGGCAACCTCGAGATCGCCAGCATGCGGGCCAAGGGGAATGGCCCCTTCACCCAGCCCCTGAACCAGGCCCTGGTCGCCCTGAACCGGGCCGTCAGTCTCTCCTGGAAGATGCTCGACTTCTCGGGTCATGGCCTCATGCAGATGCTCCCCATGAACCTGGAGGCCTGGCTGCCCGCCTACGTGGACACCCTGCGCCTGGAATTCCCGCCGACCTTCGCGCTGGAGGCGGTCTGTGAGCCCGTGCCTCCGGTCCTGGCCGATCGCTCCAAGCTGGAGCAGGTGCTGAAGGCGCTCCTGGACAATGCCCAGGAGGCGGCCCAAGCCCCCACCAGCCGGGTCCGACTGCGGCTGTATGTGGACTTCAGGGCGGACTGGCCGGGGCCGGATTCCCCGGGCACCTGGCCCCTGCAGCGGCCCGAGCTGCCCGCCACCGTCTGCCTGGAGCTGGCTGATGATGGTCCTGGCGTACCCTCGGAAAAGCTGGACCTGGTCTGCGATCCCTTCTACACCACGCGACAGCCGGGCCGGGGCCTGGGTCTGGCAGCGGCGGTGGGCATCCTCAGTGCCCACCGGGCGGGCTTCCACCTCTTCAACGGGGAGGATGGCGGCCTGGTCCTGCGCATGCACTTCCCGCCAGGCCACGCCTGAACCAGTCGTCACACAACGTTTGCGCCGCTCATCCTACAGCTGGAGGTTGCATGCACCGTGTCCTGCCTGAGGCCATCACATCCTTCCTCGAATCCGGCCCTTTCGCCGTGGTGGGCGCCAGCACGGACCGTTCGAAGTACGGCAACAAGGTGCTGCGCTGCTACCAGCAGCACGGGAAAGAGGTCTATCCCATCCATCCAAAGGCGGCGGAAGTGGAGGGACAGAAAGCCCATGCTGCTCTCGCCGACCTGCCGGTGAAGGTGAAAGCCATCTCGGTGATCACGCCGCCCGCGGTCACGGAAAGGGTGGTGCGCGAGGCGGCTGCGGCTGGCGTGCAGCACATCTGGATGCAGCCCGGGGCCGAAAGTGACGAGGCCATCCGCACGGCCGAGGCCCTTGGCATGTCGGTCATCGCGGGGGGTCCCTGTCTGCTGGTGGTGCTGGGCTACCGCGAGGCCTGAGTCAGCTGCACAGGATCCAAAGTCGTTGCCGATGGAATTCGCGCGGCGAACTCAGTCCACTAGGCGAGACCGAGGCTCCGCCGGACTTCCAGCCGATGCTCCTCATGGGCCTGGATCACCTTCGGCACCTCGTTCCGCCACAGCTTGGAAAAATCGGCGAAGGAGATGGTCGGCTTCGCTTCGGCGCCAAGCGTCGAGCGATCGGTTGAGTCCTGCGAGAACATCTCGCGGGTACCAGGCTTGGGGGTCATGGGTGGGATTCCTCAGGAGAGAAAGGTAAGCGGTTTGGAGCTGATAGGCAACCACTGATTCATCAGGTTTTTTCCTCGCGTTCACACTCTCCAGGGCCTCGGCGCCCTCGGTCATGCGGCCGGACCCCTCCTCGTCCACCTGGACGTGGTAGAGCTGCAGGCTGCGGCCCACCCGGGGGCCCAGGCCCAGGAAGGTGAAGGGGGCCCAGGCGTGGGCCCGGGCCATGCGGTCCAGGGGCACATAGCGACCCTCCCGTTCGGAGCGGGCCAGCATGGCTTTCAGGGAGTCCTGGGGATCCCGGTCCGTGTAGGCCAGGTGGATCTCGCTGCAGCCCGCCCGCTGGATGCGGCCCAGCAGGAAGGCCACGCCCTGGGGTTCGGTGTGGGGTGCGTCGAAGACGGCCCCGAAGGCGGGCCCCAGGGCCAGGGCGCCGGTGGTCTTGCCCGTGGCCTGGCCACCCATGAAGATGATCACGGGCTCGCGGCGGGCATAGGCCAGGGCCCGGTCCCGCAGGCGCTTGCCCAGGGCGTTCAGGTGCACCGCGGCGCGGCCCTCCGGATCTTCCAGAGCCTCGTAGCCCTGGGTGGGGTTGCGCCGCAGGCTGGGCAGGAGGGTGGCCAGGATGTCGCCATTGACGAGCTGGCCATCCAGGGTGCCTTCCAGGTTGGCATAGTCCTCCAGGGCCCGGTCCGCATGCCGGGCGAGACCGGCGGCCTCCCGCTCCAGGGCCTCCCGCAGGTGGATGCGCTCGGCTTCCGCCAGCTCCCAGTAGGAGCGGCGCTCGTGCCAGGCCACGTGCATCCAGGAGGGGGCGGAGGTCATCGGGACACAGTACCCGATCCCGAAGGCCGGTGCCGGGCCTGCGAGCCAGGCATGCGCTAGGAACCAGGGCGAGGGAAAGGTTAGACTCAAGGTTCGCCTTGTAACGAACCCCTCCCCATGGATGCTGATGCCCTTCAAGCCAGGTAGCGCCGTAGGTCCCTATACCATCCTGTCGCAGATCGGCGCTGGGGGCATGGGCGTCGTGTACAAGGCCAGGGATCCCAAGCTGGACCGCATGGTGGCCATCAAGGTGTTGCCGGACTCGATGGGGGAGGATCCGGTGCTGGTGGCCCGCTTCCGGCGGGAGGCCAAGGCCGTGGCGGCCCTTTCCCATCCCAACGTCCTGGGAGTGTTCGATTTCGGCCAGCAGGATGGCACTCTGTACACGGTGATGGAACTCCTGGAAGGGGAGAACCTCCGGGAGCGTCTCCGGGCGGGGGCCCTGCCCCTGCGGAAGGCCCTGGAGATCGCTTCGCAGGTGGCGCTGGGACTGGCCGCGGCCCACGAAAAGGGCATCCTGCACCGGGACATCAAGCCCGAGAACATCTTCCTCTGCAAGGACGGGCAGGTGAAGGTCCTGGACTTCGGGCTGGCCAAGACCCTGCCGAAATGGAGCCCGGCCCTGCCGCACCTCGACGAGCAGCTCACCGCCGCCGAACCCTCCCCCAGGGACCTGGCCCCGAAACCCGACCCCGGGGCACCGGCGGGGGCCTCGGACTCGGGGACCCTCTCGGGCCTGACGGTGGGCACCCTCGGCTACATGAGCCCCGAGCAGGTTCGCGGGGTGGACCTGGACGCCCGCTCCGATATCTTCAGCTTCGGAGTGGTCCTGTACGAGCTGCTCAGCGGCCAGCGGGCCTTCCGGCGGGACACGGCGGCGCTGACCTACCAGGCCATCCTGTCGGAGGATCCTCCGGAGCTGCACACGTCCCGGGGTCCTCTGCCAGCGGCGGTGGAAAGCCTGGTCGCCCACTGCCTGGAGAAGCGCCTTGAGGCCCGGTTCCAGTCCATGCGGGACATCGCCTTCGCCCTGCAGCACCTGGATGTCATCACCGTGGGCGGAGGCCATCCGGTCCACCGGCCGCGCCGGAAGGCGCTCCCCTGGCTGCTGGGGGTGGGCGCCGCCCTGCTGCTGGCCGCCGTGGTCCTGCGGCCGGCGCCTCCCCCGGCCGCGCCCGTCTTCCACCGGGTGAACACCGCCCAGGGCACCCTGGAATCGGCCTTCTTCGGTCCCGATGGCAAGACGATCTTCTACTCTGAAAGGCTGCAGGGCCGCAAACCCGAAGTGTTCGTGCTGCATCCCGACAGCGACGGGCCCAGGTCCCTGGGCCTCCAGGACGCGCTGCTCCTGGGGGTCTCCGGCCAGGGAGAGCTGGCGCTGCTGCGGCATCCGCTCCGGCGTTTCGGGGGACGCTACAGCGGCCTGCTGGCCCAGGCTCCCGGGGGGGGTGGCAGCGTCAAGGAGATCCTCGAGGATGTCTGCGAGGCCGCCTGGGACGGGCGCAGCATGGCCCTGCTGGCCGTGGACGACAAGGGCTGGATCCGGCTGGAATTCCCGTCGGGAAAGATGGTGCTGCAGGAGGACGGTGGCGCCACGGGGCTCCGCTGCCTGCGTCTGTCCCCGGATGGGGCCCGGCTGGCCATGATCCACAACGACAGCAACCTCGGGGCCTCCCACCTCCTTGTCTTTGACCGGCAGGGCGGGAAGAAGATCCTTTTCACCAAGGAAGGCGATTCTCTGGCCCAGAGCCTCACGGGCCTGGCCTGGGGCCCCGGCGGCGATCTGTGGGTCTCGGAATGGGAGGGGGACCAGACCTCCCTCTGGGCCCTGACGAGCCGCGGCGCGAAGCGCCTCATCTGGCGCGGCGAGGGGGCCAAGCAGCTCATGGACATCTCGCCCGCGGGCAGGGTGCTGCTGGCCAGCCAGCGGGTGCGCCGGGGCGTCCTGGTCCAGAAGGAAGGCGCGACCCGGGAGATCTCCATCCTGGAAGGCACCCAGGGCGCGGGGCTCAGTGCAGACGGGCGCACGCTGCTCCTGCTGGAATCCCCGGCCATCGACGGCGGCACGGCCATGGACCAGGCCTTCGTCTGCCGGCTGGACGAGGATGCGCCCGTGAAGCTCGCCCGGGGCAATCCCATGTCCCTGACGCCGGACGGCGGCACCCTGCAGCTCGCCATGGATTTCCTGAAGCCGCAGGATCTGGACGGCGGCGCCACGGCCGCCTTCCAGCAGGCGGGCATGGACCCCGCCTCCATGTGGGAGGGCAAGTCGGACCCCTATGCCTATCTCTACTTCATGCCCACCGGTCCGGGTCGGCCCCGCGTCTTTCCCTTGCCCCGCCGCTTCCAGGGCCACGGCACAGCCTACCTCCTGGGTCCGGAGGTCATCTTCCAGGGCCAGGAGCAGGACAAGCTGGCCTGGTACCGCTGGACGCCCGGCAAGGGGGAACCCCAGCCCTTCACCCCCGAGGGCCTCGGCGCGGTGGTGGCGGGTCTGACCCCCATCTCCCCCGACGGAACCCGCTTCATCGCCACGGGAAATGCCCGGGACTGGTTCATCGTCCCGGTCCGAGGCAGCTTGCCGGTGCAGACGGTTCGCGGACTGCAGAAGGGGGAGCGCATCATCGGCTGGGCCCAGGACGGCCGCAGCTTGTTCATCCGCACCGAGCTGGCCGCGCTGCCCGCCGAAATCTGGCGCCTGGATCCGACCACCGGGGCGCGGTTGGCCCTGTACCGCTTCATGCCGCCGGATCCCGCGGGTCACCTGCAGGTCCGGAGCATCTTCATGACCCCCGACGCCAAGACCGTGGCCTACACCTACGACCGCAAGCTGAGCGAGCTGTTCCAGGTGGAAGGGCTGGCGCGCTAGATGGACCTCCGACCTTCCATCCTCCTCTTCCCCGGCCAGGGCACGGAAGCCGTGGGCATGTCCGCGGGCTGGGAGCGCCAGGGGGCCTGGGTGGAGACGGTCCAGGCCGCTGAACGCCATT
Organism: uncultured Holophagaceae bacterium; assembly: GCA_903884655.1. Lineage (GTDB taxonomy): Bacteria > Acidobacteriota > Holophagae > Holophagales > Holophagaceae > Geothrix. The sequence continues at coordinate 44,282 of CAISFO010000029.1, forward strand.
CCGGGTATCCCCTGCGGCGTCTGATGGCGGAAGGTCCCCTGGTGGACCTGCGCTTCCAGCGGCATGCGCCCTGTGTGGTGTTGGCCCATTCCGTGGGTGTCTACCGGGCCTGGCGCGAGGCTGGACTGCAACTCCCGGTGGCCGCAGCCGGCCACAGCATGGGGTTCTACTCGGCCCTCGTGGCTGCGGGCGTGGTGTCCATCGAGGACGCCCTGGATCTGCTGTCAGCGGTGGAAGACCTCAGTGAAGCGGCCTTCGCAGGCCGCCCCATGGGCATGGCCTTCATCATCGGTGTGCCGGAACTGGACGTGCGCCAGGCCCTGCTGGCCCATCCGGCCCTGGCCCTGTCAAACCGCAATGGCCAGGCGCAGTTCACCGTGTCGGGGCCCCGGGAGGACCTGGAGGCGCTGCTGGGCGTCCTGGGCCAGACGGCCTTCAAGTCTGGCCTGTTGCCAGTCCAGCACCCGCTGCATGGGCCGCACATGGCCGCGCTGCTGCCGGCCATCGCCCGGAGGCTGGCGGCCGTGATCCCGGCCCAGCCAGCCTTCCCGCTGGTGTCGCACTTCGATGGCCGGATGCTGGCCAGCGGCGCCGGGGCCTGGGACGAAGGCCTCGCCTCGGTGGCCCTGCCGGTGGATTGGCTGGCGGTGGTGGCTCAGTTCCGTGGCCTCGCCTCGCCGCTGGCCGAGTGCGGCCATGGCAGCCAGCTGGCCGGGCTGACCCGCTGGGCCGAGCGGACCTTCCAGGTGTCCAGCCTGCAGGGGACTCCGTTTTGATCACTTTGCAGGTCCATGGGTAAAAAGCGTTCCCTGGCTGGTCGATTCACTGGCTCCACCCCCACGGGGCTGGCATGATGAGGCTTTCCACCTTCCTGCGACCTGGATCCCCGACCCTCATGCTCCAACCCAACCTGATGCTCGGCGATGCCCTCGCCAACCGGTGTTCCCAGGTGCTCTACCGGTGCTTGGAGGAAGTGGGCAGCACCAAGGGCGCGCTCTACCTGCGGCCGCCCGGGCAGAGCAGCTTCGAGGTGGTGAGCTTCTTCGGCTGGCCCCGGGGCACGCGACCCCCCGTTTCCATTCCCGAGGATCATCCGCTGCTGGTCCGCACGCACCGCGAGCGGCGTACTTTCGTCGTGAATGATGCTTCGGAATCGCCGGAGCTGGCCGCTTTCGGCCAGGGCGGAGAATGGCCCCGGTACCTGATCTCCCCGGTCTACCTCGCCGGTGACTGGGTGGGACTGCTGATCCAGCGGGATCGCATCAAGGGCGGCACCTTCGATGTGGAGCGGGATGAGCCGCCCACGCTGGCCATCTGCGGGGACCTGGTGCAGGCGCTCAGGGAGTTCGGGCTCTATGGCGCCCCTTCACGGCCCGATGAAGTGCCCCTGTCGCCCCATGTTCCCGATCCCGCCCCGTCTGCCCGCCGGACCGGTCCAGGAATGGTCCCCGTGGGTCTGCCCACGGCCTCCGCCATCATCGATGAAGTGGCGCCCGTGGCCGAGCGCCTGCTGCCGCCGGTGCCCACCACTCCGCCCATGCGGACCCAGGAGTCCCACATTCCCCAGGTGGGACCCGCCGCCCAGGAGCGCATGTATGGCTTCCCGGGCGGGAAGGATGGCTACACGGCCCTGCCCTGGGAGGCGGACCGCACCCTCAGCGGCTGGGTGGCGCCACCACCCAAGAATCCCGAGCGCAAGCGGGGCATGGTCCCTCCTGAACAGCGGAATTTCTTCTGGGAGATTGCCGGGCTGCTCAGCCAGATCCTCACGGCGTCCGCGGTGGCGCTCTGGATCGAGGATGCGGAGGAGATCCGGCCCATCCTCGCCTACAGCACGCTGCCCCTGTCCGCGGACCTCCAGCAGCAGATCCTGGCCCATGCCACCTTCCACCTGCCCTCGGTGCGGGAGCAGGACCTGCGCATCATCACCCGCGCCGAGATGACGGAGTCCCCCGAGATCACCGGGGCCTTCTCCACCTACATGCCGCTCCTGCTCAACGAGACCCTGCATGGCCACGACCTGCTGCTGGTGTTCCGCCAGGAGGACCACTCGTTCTCCATCGCGGAGATCGAGGTCATCCAGAAGCTGGGCCGGATCCTGGGCCTGCACATGCAGGAAGCCCGGCTGCACGAGCGGTACCACCACGCCTTCCTGTCCGTGAGCCACCGGATCCTCCAGTCCAGCGAAAGCCGCCTGCCGAGCCTGCGTCCACACAGCCTGGCCACGGCCCGGCTGGCCCGGGATCTGGCCCTGAGGCTCGAACTGACCACGGAAGAAGTGGAGGCCGTCAGCATCGCGGCGATCCTCCATGATGTGGGACTCCTGCTGCTGGATCCGGCGATGCTGAGCAAGCCCGCCCTGACCAGCGAAGAGCTGAAGAAGGTGCGCAACCATCCCGAGCTCGCGGCGGTGTTCCTGAAGGACCTCCGCTTCCCCTTCGATGTGGTGAAGATGATCCGCCACCACCACGAACGCTGGGATGGCCGGGGCTACCCGGAAGGCCTCCGGGAGACGGGCATCCCCATCGGCAGCCGCATCATCGCCCTGATCGAAGCCTACGAGGTCATGACCAGCGGCAAGGGCTACCGGAACCCCAAGGGGCACCGGCAGGTCCTCGAAGAGCTGGAAAACGAGTCCGGAGCCCATTTCGACCCGAAAGTCGTGGAAGCTTTCAAGGAGCTCATGACACGGAAGGGTGGGGGGGAGTAGTACCCTGTCCTCTGGAGTGTGCATGTCCTTCTCCGGTAGACAACGCGGATTCACCATGGCCCTGGCCCTGGCGATGGCCGTGGTGATGGGCCTGATGCTCATGAAGACGGCCCCGGCCGTGGGGGCCCAGGTGCAGCGGGAAAACGAGGCCGAGCTGATCTTCCGGGGAGAAGCCATCGCCGCGGCCCTCCAGATCTATTTCGCCAAGACCGGACGCTACCCGACCAACCTCGAGGAGGTCATGAAGTTCCGACCGCGCATCCTGCGCCAGAACTACAAGGATCCGATGACCCGCGAGGGCGAGTGGGAGTTCGTCACCCAGGTCCAGCCCGGGGCCTCGGGCAACACCCAGGGGCTGCCCATTGTCGGCGTGCGCAGTCGGAGCCCGCTGAACAGCATCCGCACCTACCAGAACAAGACGTTGGTGCATGACTGGCTGTTCAGCGCGAACCAGAACCTGCTGGGCGTCACCGACACGCTCGGCAAGGCCAAGGATCTGCTCAACGCCGCCCCTGCCGCCGCCCAACCCGCTGCGCCGAAGGAGTGAAGGTGGCCTGGAAGATCCTGACTGCTGTCCTGGTTCCTGCCCTGGCCCTGGGCGCAGGCGACTTCCAGGGCTGGGCGCGGAAGCTGGAAACCCGGGGCATCTCGGTGTCCGCCGGTCTCTGGGATGCGGGCACCGGCAAAGCCATCGAACGGTATCAGGATGACCGGGCCCTGGTGCCCGCCAGCACCACGAAGGTGGTGTCGACCTATGCCCTCCTGAAGACGTTGAAGCCCGATTTCACCATCGAGACGGAAGTCTGGGGCGACCTGAGGGATGGCGTGGTCCAGGGCGACCTCGTGTTCAAGGGCGATGGGGATCCGCTGTTCACCAGCGAGCGCATCTGGCTGCTGGCCAAGAACCTGCGGAAACTGGGCCTGCAGCGGGTCACGGGCTCCATCCGGCTGGATCAGAGTGCCTTCGATGGCCAGCGGGAGCCCCAGGGCTGGGAGAACACCACGGTCAACACCCTGCCTTCCGTCTGGGCGCTGTCCGTGAACTTCAACCGGGATGAGGAGGGCCGCCTGGTGGCGGATGCGGAGCGCCATTCCCGGGAGACCCTCTCCCGGATCCTCCAGGAAACGGGCATCACGATCGAGGGAAAACCGGCCCCGACTGGCAACCCGCGCAAGCTCCTGGGCTGGACCTCGCCGCCCCTGCGCGCCCTGGTACTGGATATCAACAAGTGGTCCAACAACTTCATGATCGAGATGCTGGTGCGGAAATTCGGCGCCGGATCCTGGCCCCGGGGCGTCAAGCGGATCCAGGAGTTCTACCGCACCGCCTTCGACCTGGGGCCAGACCTGGTGCGCATCACGGACGGTTCCGGGCTCAGCAAGGACAACCGCCTCTCGGCCCGCACCCTGGCCATCGTCCTGCGGGGGGCCTACTCCGACTTCGAAGTGGGCCCGGAGTTCGTGGCTTCCCTCAAGATCATCGGGGGTGAGCCGTGGAAGCTGAAGGTGAAGGACGCCAACCTCACCCGGCGCGTGCGGGTGAAGACCGGTCACCTGGACCGGGTCACCAGCCTCTGTGGCTACCTGCAGACCCTGGACGGCCAGGTGCGCGTCTTTGCCATCCTGCTCAACGGTCCCGCCCAGGACGAGGACATCTGGGAGCAGGTCTCCCGGTGGGCCAACTGAAGGTTGTGAGCTGTGATTCCGGTCAGTTGTTGATCCAGGCCTTCTGGAGGACGATAGGGAGTCGAGGAGGCTTCGTGGCCCGCATTGCCATCGTGGATGACAGCCGTCTGGTGCGGACCTTCGCGGCCGCGGCCCTGCGCAGCCAGGGCCATGAGACGGTGGAAGTGGAACCGACCTCCCTGTTCGAAGTCCTCAAGGTGCTGCGGGAAACCCCCGTGGATCTGCTGGTGGCGGATTTCCTCATGCCCGAATGCCCCGGTGAGAGCCTGGTGCGGGCCTGCCGGGAGGATGCGATCCTGCGGGACCTGCCGGTGCTGGTGGTCTCGGCCCATCGCGATGATGTCAGCCTCCAGCGCATGCAGCAGCTGGGCATCACCGGCTTCCTGTTGAAGCCCGTGGACGCCCCGACTCTGGCGGCCAAGGTGGCCGAGGCCCTGGCGGATTGAGTCCCTTCGGTATCACACCTTCGCGCGGGTTCCACGGTTACAAAGCATCCTTGGTAGCACCCCAGGAGTCCCGGGGCTGGGAGGCATGAACACCCGGGAGGTGCCTGACCCCCAGGGCCTCGCTGCCCTGATCGTGGGCGCCTCCCTGCTGGGCTTTGCCGCCATGCTGGTGCGCTGGGCGGCGCCGGCGGGACCGCTGGCGGTGGGCTTCTACCGCATGCTCTTCGCGCTGCCCCTGGTGGCGTGGCTGGCCCAGGGCAACGCCCGCCCGTCCTCCGGCCGGGCCCGTCTCTGGGCGGTCATCGCTGGGGCCTGTTTCGTGCTGGATCTCTGGCTGTGGCACGCCGCGCTCCACTTCACCAGCGCGGCCAACGCCACGCTCCTGGTCACCCTGGCTCCCATCTGGGTGGCGGTGGTTTCCGTGCTCTGGATGGGCGCCCACCTGCGCCGCCGCTTCTGGGCTGGAGTGCTGCTGGCCCTGGCGGGGGCACTGGTGCTGGGCCTGGCCAAGGGCGCCCGCTGGGGAACGGGCCTGGGTGAACTCCTGGGCGCCCTGGGCTCCCTCGCCTACGGGGCCTTCACCCTCGCCCTGGGCCGGGCCCGGAGGGAACTCAGCGCTCCCGAGGCCCTGTTCTGGGTGGTGCTGAGTGGCACCCTCCTGTTTGGCTGCCTGGCGCTGGTCCAGGGCGAGCCCCTCACCGGGTATCCCGCCAAGGCCTGGTGGGCGCTGCTCGGTCTCGGGGTGGTCGTCCAGGTGGGCGCCTGGTGGCTCATCACCTGGGGCCTGGGCCACGTCCCCACGAACCTCGGCGCCATGGGCCTCATGATCCAGCCGGTGGCCACCATCATCCTCGGCTGGCTGCTGCTTTCGGAAGCCGTCCGTCCGCTCCAGGGTTTCGGCGCGCTCCTGGTGCTGGCGGGCATCGCCACCTGCGCCTTCGCGCCACCCCCGCGGAAGTCCGCCTAGAATCGATCCCCGGGCCCTCCGGCGCACCTGCTGGATGGACAAACCTCCCTTCAGGAAGTAGGGTAGGAAGCTTGCCGGAAAGGAGGTTGCGATGAAGACGATGTCCGTGATCGCTGAACCTCCGTCGAGCGGCGCCCATCGGGCCTAGGCTCTTCCGGCTGAACCTGAGGGTTTGGCAAACGAGCAGGCAGGGCCAGGTGGGTGGTTCCTGGCATCATCCAATCCGTCTCCGGGGCCGTTACGGTCCCGTCACCGCTTCGCCACACCTACATGTCACGGTGTTCCCATGCGCACCCCTCGGACCCTGTTCCGCGCCTTGCTGGTCTTCACCCTGGTCGCCACCACGCCCGGCCTCCTCTGGAGCCAGGCCAGCGAACCTGCTCCTGAAGCCTGGAGCCTCCACGGCCAGGCGACCACGGTCACCCAGGGCCACGGCGCTTTCGGTGCAGCCTACTCGGGGGAGCACAGCTTCGAGCCCCGCAAGGAGATCCGGAATTCCTTCACCTCCACGCTGTTCCTGGGGTTCCGCCCCTGGGAAGGGGCCGAGGTGTATGTGGACCCGGAGGTGTCGGGCGGGCAAGGCCTGAGCCATGTGGCCGGTCTCGGCGGTGCCCCCAATGGCGAGATCTCCCGGGTATCCAGTTCCGAATTGAAGCTGGCCCTCGCCAGGGTGTATCTCAAGCAGGTCTTCAGCCTCGGCGGGGAGATCGAAGCCGTCGCCGGGGACCAGAACCAGCTCGGCGGGTCCCGTAGCCGTCGGCGAGTGACCGTCACCGTGGGCAAGCTGGCCCTGGGGGACATCTTCGATGCCAACGCCTACACCCACGATCCCCGGTCCCAGTTCCTGAACCTGGCCCTGGTGGACAGTTCCTCCTGGGACTACCCGGCAGATACCAAGGGCTACAGCTGGGGTCTGGCGTTGGAGTTGAACTGGGACGATTGGGCCCTGCGCGCCGGCAGTTTCCTGGAGCCCTCGGAAGCCAATGGTCCCTACTTCGACCACCACGTGAGCCACGCCCACGGGGAGGTGGTCGAGGTGGAGCATGACCACGAGATCGGTGGACGGGTCGGCCATATCCGGCTCCTCGGCTTCGCGAACCGGGCGGACATGGGCAGCTACCAGGAGAGCCTACAGGCTGCCCCCGTGGTGCCAGATGTGATGGCCACTCGCCAGCCGGGACGCCTCAAGTACGGGTGGGGTCTGAGCGCGGACCAGGCCCTGACCGGAGAGCTGGGGGCCTTCCTGCGGGCCGGCTGGAACGACGGTCGCACGGAGACCTGGGCCTTCACGGAGATCGACCGCACCATCGCCCTGGGCCTCGCCCTCACGGGGAGCGGCTGGTCCAGGCCCCAGGACCGGGTCGGGGTGGCCCTGGCCGCCGATGGACTGTCGCCCGAGCACAGGACCTACCTGGCTGCGGGCGGGCTCGGCTTCATGCTCGGTGATGGTCGTCTGAACTACGGCCAGGAGCGCATCCTGGAAGCCTATTACGCCCTGGCGCTGGGCCGGTTCGTCACGGCCAGTCTCGATGCCCAGCGGATCCAGTACCCCGGCTACAACCGCGACCGAGGGCCTGTCGACATCTTCGCCCTGCGGCTCCACGCCCAGTTCTGAGACTCGATGTGAATTACCATTCCCGCATTGATCCCGCATCCGAGTCCCGGTCATCCTGGGGTCGGACCTTGAAGAAGGAGGCAGCGATGGGCAAGCGCACCGCCCCGAACGACCCTCCGTCGTGGACAGGAACCGGCCGCTGATTTCTTCCCAGAGCCCAGGCTCTGTGGCGTCCAACCACTGACTCCTCCAGACCGAGGTCCCTGTGTACCTGGTGAGTAAATCCATCCACCAGCTCGAGCGCTTCCGGCGCCAGCTGATGATCTTCTTCGCCGTGCTGGGGCCCGGCATCATCGTCATGATCGCGGACAACGATGCCGGCGGCATTGCCACCTACGCGTTCACCGGTTCCAAGTACGGGTTCAGCCTGCTCTGGATCTTCATCATCCTCGTGCCCATGGCCTATTACGTTCAGGAAATGACGGTGCGGCTGGGGGCGGTCACCAAGCGGGGCCACGCCGAGGCCATCTTCGAGGGCTTCGGGCCTTTCTGGGGCTGGTTCTCCCTGGCCGACCTGGCCATCGTGAACTGGCTCACCCTCATCACCGAGTACATCGGCATGATCATCGCCGGGCAGATGTTCGGCATCCCGCCCATCTGGACCTTCCTGGGGGTGACGCTGATCCTCTTCCTGGTGGTGCTCACGGGCAAGTACTGGACCTTCGAGAAGCTGACCCTCTTCTTCTGCGCTTTCAACCTGGTCTACATTCCGGCGGCCTTCTGGGCCATGAAGGCGCCCACGGCGCCTTCATGGGGGCTGGTGGGCAAGGGTCTCCTGGTGCCGAACCTGGGCGGAGGAGGTCTCTCGGGAGAGATCATTTTCGTCCTGCTGGCCAACATCGGCACCACCATCGCCCCCTGGATGATCTTCTTCCAGCAGAGCGCCGTGGTGGACAAGGGCCTGGATATCCATGACATCAAGTTCGGGAAGATGGAGACCTTCGTGGGGTCGCTGCTGACCTGCATCGTGGCCGTGTTCATCATCATCACCACCGCTGCCGCGCTCCACCACCACAACCCTCCCATCGTCATGGAGAAAGTGAACGAGGCCGCCGCGGCCCTCACGCCGCTCATCCCCCATGGCGAAACCGCCCGGAAGCTCTTCGCCATCGGGCTCTTCGACGCGGGTTTCCTGGGGGCGCTGTGCATCTCCCTCTCGTCGAGCTGGGCCGTGGGCGAGGTGTTCGGCTGGGCCCACAGCCTCAACAAGAGTGTGAAGGACGCGCCCTGGTTCTACGTGGTCTACCTGGGGATGCTGCTGTCCTCGGGCTTCGTCGCCATGATCTCCTCCGACGCCACGCAGCAGATCATCACCATGTTCGTGCAGGTGGTGGCGGTGACGCTCCTGCCCACGGCCCTGGTGTTCCTCATTCTCATCCTCAACGACGAGCAGTTCATGGGCAAGCACGTGAACACGCGCTGGGAGAACATCGCCAACTGGTCCATTGTCATCTTCGTCACCTTCATGTCCACCCTCTTCGCGGTCTCGACGCTCTTTCCGGGCTTCCTTGAGGGTTTGCGGCCTGTCCCCAAACCCTCGGGTGCCGCGACGACGCAAGGCGGGATGCTCCGCCAGGAAGGGCCCGCAGGGCGATGTAGTTCATCGTTCAAGGGCACTGACGCCGTGGAGCGCCCGCCTTGCGCCGTCCCTTCGGGCTGGGGCGGCGGGCGGCATCTCGCTGCGTCAGGCTCGGATTGCTTAGAACCACTATGCTCACCTCGCCTTCCTTGCGGGACACCGCCCGGCGCTCCCAGCGCGGCGCGCGGGGGTTCGGGGACAGGCCGCTTGTTCCGGAGGGCCGCATGAATCAGGTCCACGCTCCCCAGGCCCCTATCCAGAACTCGAACGGCATCTTCTTCTCGAGGGTCTTCCGCAAGCCCGTGCGCATCGCCGGCCAAGGCCGGAAAGTGGGACCGGCCTCGGACATCGTCTTCGCCCTGGCCGAGCCCTTCCCCCGCGCAGTGGGCATCTTCATCGACCACGGCTGGGGCGTGCCGACGGAGTTCGTGTCCTGGGACAAGGTCGTGGACCTGTCGGACCAGGGCATCATCGTTCGCGGCCCCGATGCGGGGGACCAGTACCCGGCCTTCCAGGACCAGCCGGGCTGGATCCTCGCCGACAAGCACCTGATGGGCCGCACCATCCTGGACATCGATGACCGCAAGACCGAGGTGGTGAACGATGTGCTGCTTCGCACGGACGACCATGGCTACTACCTGGCGGCGGTGGATGCCTCCTTCAACGGCTTCCTCCGCAAGTGGGGCCTGCTGAAGCTCACCACGCTGATCAGCGAGGACCTGATTCCCTGGAAGTTCGTCCAGCCGCTCTCTCTGGAGGACGCCATTGCCTCCGACCGGCTGCAGCTCTCCGTCACCAAGGAACAGCTGCATGACCTGCCCAAGGAGGACCTTGCCGATGCCCTGGAGGAACTGACGGGTCAGGAACAGGAAGCCCTGTTCTCAGCCCTGGAAACCGACAAGGCCGCAGCGACCCTGACCGAGGCCGAACCCAGAGCCCAGCGCCAGATCATCGCCAGCCTCCGCCAGGAGCGGGCCCAGAACATCCTTGCCCACCTTTCGACGCCTCAGCTGGTGGATCTGCTCGGCGTGCTGCCCCACGAGGATGCCGAGGAGATGTTGGCCCTGCTGCCGGAGGAGCGGCAGAAAAGGGTGAGGGCCCTGCTGTCCGCGCGCGAAGCCACGGCCCGCGACTTCATGTCGCCGGAGTACCTCACGGTGCCGCCGGATCTCACGGTGACCCAGGCCCGTGCCACCATTCGCCAGTCGGGGCTCGCCTACAACGGTATCTCATATCTGTACGTCAAAGGCGCGGACGGGAAACTGCAGGGGGCCGTGGATGCCCGGTTCCTGCTGGTCTCCGCGGACACCGCCCGGATGGAGGACATCATGGACTCCCCGGCGGTCGCCGCAGAGGCCGACGACATCCGCGAGGACCTGGAAGCGCTCTTCGGGAAGTACCACTTCCGGATGGTCCCCGTGGTGGACCCCGAGGACCACATCCTGGGCGTCATCCGCTACAACGACATCATGCGGGGTGATGCCCCCCGACCCAAGGTCTAGGAGACTCGCATGCCAAGGGTCAAACTCACGCCCAGCACCCGTTTCGCGCTCTACTTCCTGCGTTTCTACCTTGTGTTCCTGATGCTGCTGCTGGTGTTCCGGTTCATCAAGGCCTTCCATCATTGATGCCATGAACACAGAGATTTCCGCCTCCGACGAAAAATTCCGTGTGGCCATCACTTCGGTGGTGGCCGCCATCGGCCTGACAGCCATGAAGTTCGTGGTTGGCCTGATGACCGGCAGTCTCGGCATCCTGTCCGAAGCGGCCCACTCGGGCCTGGACCTGGTGGCCGCCCTGGTCACGGTTTTCGCGGTCCGAGCCTCGGCCTGGCCCCCCGATGCCGACCACCCCTACGGCCATGGCAAGGTGGAGAATCTCTCCGCCCTGTTCGAAACGCTGCTGTTGCTCCTGACCTGCCTCTGGATCATCCGAGAGGCGGTGGAGCGGCTCTTCTTCCATCCAGTCCCTGTGAAGGCCAACCTCTGGGGCTTCCTGGTCATCGCCACCTCGATCATCGTCGACATCGGCCGGTCCCGGGCCCTCATGAAGGTGGCGAAGAAACACCAGAGCCAGGCCCTCGAAGCGGACGCCCTCCACTTCAGCACGGATGTCTGGTCCAGTTCCGTGGTGCTGCTGGGCCTGGGTCTGGTGTTCCTGGCGGAAAGGATGGGGCTGCCCTGGCTGGTGAAGGCGGATGCCATCGCCGCCCTCTGCGTGGCGGGCATCGTGGTCTGGGTGAGCATCCGGCTCGGTCAGAAGACCCTGCGCGACCTCATGGACTCGGTGCCCAAGGATATGGTGGAGCGGGCCCAGAAAGTGGTGCTGGACATTCCCGGAGTCATGGCTGTGCCAAGGATCCGCATGCGCAAGACCGGAGGCGAGTGGTTTGCGGATGTGGTGATCGAGGTGCCGGGGGACCTCAGCTTCGAGGAGGCCCATGCGGTGACGGAGGCGGTCGAGGGCCATCTGGCGGAGCTCCTGCCCGGAGGTGACGTGGTCGTCCACGCTGAGCCCGCGCGGGTCCATCCACCTACTCGGGCGTGATCATCTCCCGATCCTCGCGGTAGGCGAAGAGTTCACCGAAGCGGCCCCACGGGGCCCCCTCCGCGATCGAGCGCAGCGAGGAGCGGGAGCACGCGACTAAATGTCGCGTGCGATCGGGGGGTAGTCTGGGTGGGGCCTGGGCTGGAACTTATTCAGGCGTGATCATCTCCCGGTCCTCGCGGTAGGCGAAGAGTTCACCGAAGCGGCCCCACGTGACCAGCGTATCGAAGGTCTGGTCCGGGTTCTCCATGGGCAGGCGCTGCTGCAACTCGGAGCGCAGCTCACTTTCCTTCAGCTCGCCGTGGTGCAGCTCCACCAGCTCCATCACCATCTTGAACAGGCGGAGCTCCAGCAGCTGGGCTTTCCAGATGTCCTTGCGGTCGTCCATGTTGGCGCGCACGAACTTCTGGCCGAGGGACGTGAGGAGCACCTGCCGCTTGGGGGTGTCCACGAAGTCCAGCATTTCCGCGCCCTTCACGGAAGCGAGGATCTTCTCGAAGGTGACATGGGTGGCGGCGGCCACCTGGAAGAGGTCCGCGGTGCCACCCTGAGTCTCCAGATACTCCAGCAGGCCCAGGATGTCTGAGGAAGGCGCCGGGGGCAGGGGCTCCACGAGGTCGGGCAGGAGGCTGGGTTCCGGAGCGCTCACTTCGATGTCGGGCAGTTCCGTGCTGGTGATGATGTCGTGCAGCTGGTCCACCAGGCGGAGGAACTCGGGACTGCGCATGTCCCGGGGCCGGGGCAGGGGGTTGTCCACGATGGTGCGCAGGCGGCCGGGGTTGGCGGACAGCACCACGATGCGGTCCGCCATGTAGACGACCTCCTTGATGTCGTGGCTCACCATGAGGATCGAAGATGGATTGCGCTCGGCGTCGTCCCAGATGTCGAGGATTTCCGCCCGGAGGCCCTCCGCCGTGAGGGCGTCGACATGGCTGAAGGGTTCGTCCATGAAGAGGATCTCGGGATCCACGCTGAGGGCCCTGGCCATGCCCACCCGCTGTTTCATGCCGCCGGAGAGCTCGCGGGGGTAGGCCTCCTCGAACCCTTCGAGGCCCACCAGGCTGATGGCGCGATGGGCCTTGGCCTTGATGGTGGTCTCGTCCAGCCCCTGGGCCTGGAGCACGGTCTTCACGTTGGCTTCCACCGTCATCCAGGGGTAGAGGGCGAAATTCTGGAAGACGATGGCCACGCCGGGGTTCAGACCCTCCATCTTCTCGCCGTGGTAGAAGGTCTTGCCCTTGGTGGGCTGGATCAGGCCGGCGAAGATCCGCAGGATGGTGGACTTCCCACAGCCCGAAGGGCCGATGAGGCAGACCACCTCGTTGGCCCGGATATCGAGGTTGATGTCCTCCAGCACCCGCAGGGGATGGCCGGTCTCCCTCTGGAAGGATTTCTGGATGCCCTTCAGCTCGCAGATGACGGTGTGATCGGCGTGGATGGCATGTTTCATGGCGCCCTCACTTCGACAGGGAGTAGTTGGTTTCGGCGATCTTGTAGAGGGGCTTCCAGACCAGGCGGTTGAACAGGACCACCGTGGCCGCCAGCACCAGAGTGGAGGCCGCCAGCAGCGGGAAGTTCCTGGATTCACCGGCCTGGCTGACGATGGCACCGAGCCCGAAGGTCTGCAGGGTGGGGCCACTGATGTTGTAGTACTCGGACACGATGCTGGCGTTCCAGGCCCCGCCCGCTGCGGTGAGGCAGCCGGTCACCAGGTAGGGGAAGACGGCGGGCAGATAGAGATTCCGGAAGCGCTGCCAGCGGCTGAACCCGAAGGCGGTGCCCACCTCCCGCAGATCGCTGGGAATGGCGCTGGCGCCGGCGATGACATTGAACAGGATGTACCATTGGGTGCCCAGCAGCATGAGGACGATGCTGCCCCAGCCGAGGCCGATCCTGAGGGAAGCCAGAACGGCGACCACCACCGGGAAGAGCATGGGCGCCGGGAAGGAGGCCGCCACCTGCACGATGGGTTGGAAGATCCGCGAAAGACGCTGGGAGAGGCCGATGGCGAGGCCCGCTGGCAGCGTCCAGCAGAGGCCGATGAGGATGGAGGCCATGACGCGGGACAGGGTGAGCCCGGCCGCCTTGAGCAGGGTCCACCAGGTCTGGGACGGGAGCTGATGCAGCAGGTGGAAGACGCCGAGTCCTCCCAGGACCAGGAACCCCGAAAGGACCACCAGGGCCACCATCGATAGCCAGGGCGCGGCATGGGCCGCCCGGTCGATGCCGGCCTCCGCCAGCACGACCGTGCGGATCGGGCGATGCTGCTGTGCTTTCCGCCGCCGCAGGGCGCGCCATCGGTCCCACCTCCTGATGAGGCGCGAACCCCGGATCAGGTTGAGGAACCAGCTTTGCGAGTCGGCCTGCTGGACCGTGTCCTCGATACGGAACCGCTGGGCCCACACCACGATGGGCCGCCAGAGGATCTGATCAAGCAGGACGATCATCAGGATCATCGCCAGCACGGCCCAGAGCTGGGCGCGAACATCCCCCTTCTCCACAGCCATGCTCATGTAGGAGCCCAGCCCTGGTACCCGGAAGTCCTTGTCTCCCAGCTTGAACGCCTCCACCAGCATGAGGAAGAACCAGCCCCCGGCCATGCTCATCATGCTGTTCCAGGCCAGGCCCGTGGTGGCGAAGGGGAGCTCCACCCACTTGAAGCGCTGCCACCAGTTGAACCGGTACACGGTACCGGCCTCGTGCAATTCGGCGGGCACGCTCTTCAGCGAGTGGTAGAGGCTGAAGGTCATGTTCCAGGCCTGGCCCGTGAAGATGGCGATGATGGCCGTCAGTTCGATGCCCACGTTGCTGTGGGGGAAGGCCGCCACCAGCGCGAGCATCAGGGGCACGATGAAGGTCATGACCGGGATGCTCTGGAGGATGTCCAGCAGGGGTACCAGCAGCCGTTCAGAACGTGCGTCCTTGGCGGCCCAGTAGGCGTAGACCAGGGTGAAGAAGAACGACAGCAGGTACGCGGTCAGCCCCCGCATCATCGAGAAGAAGGTGTACTTGGGCAGGGCCCAGGGGGACAGGTCGATCTCCAGCACGGGCCGCTGGATGTCCGTCCACTGCCGCCCCAAAAGGATGAGGCCGTACAGCATGCCGAAAGTGGCGGCGACGAGCAGGAGATCCACCCAGCGCCGCCGACGGAGGGGCGCGAACAGGGCGTTGGCCTGTCCCCACATGGTGTCTAGGAAGTGGTGCATCATGGCCGGTCCGGAGGAGCGGATGCGACGCGGGTTAGCGGGCCGGCATCCCGTTCAGGGTGCGGATTCGGGGGAGCGGAAGAGCCGACTCAGCGGACGGCGCATCTCGACGGAGGTTCAGAGAGGTCGGATTGTCGTCCCATCGAACCTCCTTTCCGGCGCCAGGGCCAAGGCCAGTCTGACCTTCGGCCGGGCCCCGGTCAACCCAGGGTAACTCTCTCGGGCAAGGCTGTGGGCAGCCCTCGACTCCCTTCACAAAGAAGTCACAGGTGGGGAGGTTCCGCCACTGCTTCAGGGCCTTGGGACCGCCTGCAGCAGCTGCATGACAGCCTGGTCGGTGGTGACGCCGTCGGCTTCGCTTTCGAAGGTGAGCAGGAGGCGGTGGCGCAGTACGTCCGGTGCGAGGTCCACCACGTCCTGGGGCAGGACGTGGTCCCGGCCCTGGAGGTAAGCCAGGGCACGCGATGAGGATTGCAGCGCCAAGGAGGCCCGGGGGCTGGCGCCGCAGCGCAGCAGGTCCTTGCCCTTCCAGACCTTGCCATGGCCGGGCCGGGTGGCCTGCACCAGCCGCACGATGTAGGTGCGGATGGCATCATCCAGGCGCACCTGCTCGGCTTCATGACCCGCGGCCAGCAGCATGGCGCTGTCGACGACCGGGTGCACCTGGTCGCCGTTCAGGTGGGCCCGGCGCAGCACCTCGACTTCCTCGTCCTGTTTCGGATAGTCCACCCGCAGCTTGAAGAGGAAGCGGTCCATCTGGGCCTCGGGCAGAGGGAAGGTGCCCTCCTGTTCCAGGGGATTCTGGGTCGCCAGCACCAGGAAGGGCTCGGGCAGTCGGAAACTCTCCTCGCCCAGAGTCACCTGGCGTTCCTCCATCGCTTCCAGCAGGGCAGCCTGCACCTTGGAAGGCGCGCGGTTGATCTCGTCGGCCAGCAGCAGGTTGGCGAAGATGGGCCCGCGCTTGGGCGTGAAGGTGAGCGCCTTCGGATCGAAGATCAAGGTACCGACGACATCACTGGGCAGCAGGTCCGGCGTGAACTGGATGCGCCGGAAGCTGGTGTGGCTGGCGGAGGCCAGCGTCTTGATGGTGCGCGTCTTGGCCAGTCCCGGCAGGCCCTCCAGCAGCACGTGGCCGCGGCAAAGGAGGGCCACCAGCAGGCGATTCAGGAGCTGGGACTGGCCCACGATCACCTTGCGGCACTCAGCCAGCAGGGGTTCCAGAGAGTGGGTAAAGGTGGGGGCCATGGGGAGTCCGGGGAGTGCTCCCATCTTGACTCGAAAGCGGGACGCCCGGAATGCATCCGTTGACTTCTGGTAAGTCTCCTATGACCTAGGGTAAGTGGTTCCGGCCATCCTTCCGGATGCTAGGCTCCTCTGAAACCTAGAGCCACAGTCACTTCCCTTCTGGAGGACCCATGCGATCCGCAGTCATCGTCGAAGCCAAGCGAACCCCCATCGGCCGGGGCGTCAAGGGCGCCTATGCCGCCACCCGTCCTGAGCAGCTGGGCTCGGTGGTGATCGAAGCCATCAAGCCTCTGCTGAAGGACTGGTCGGGTCTCGAGGACGTCCTGGTGGGCTGCGCCATGCCCGAGGGCGAGCAGGGCATGAACATGGCCCGCCTCATCAGCATCCGGGCTGGTCTGCCCCTCACCGCCGGCGCCGCCACCATCAACCGTTTCTGCGGCAGCAGCCAGGAGGCCATGCTCATGGCCGCCCGGGCCATCATGGCCGACCAGGGTGATCTCTTCCTCGCGGGTGGCGTGGAGAGCATGTCCAAGGTGCCCATGATGGGCTTCAACGTCAGCGTGGATCCCCACATCACCAAGAATTTCCCCAATGCCTATGTCTCCATGGGCATCACGGCCGAAAACCTGGCCAAGGAATACAAGATCACCCGTCGGGACCAGGACGAGTTCGCCTTCAACAGCCATCAGAAGGCTGCCGCCGCCTGGAAGGCCGGCAAGTTCGAGAACGAGGTCGTGCGCTTCGAGACCAAGGGGCTGGACGGCAAGCCCTTCACCCTGAAGCAGGATGAGTGCGTCCGCGCCGAGACCAGCCTCGAGAAGCTGGGTGAATTGAAGGCCGTCTTCCTGGCGGATGGCTGCGTCACTGCTGGCAACAGCTCCCCCATCACCGACGGCGCCGCCTTCCTGCTGGTGATGGAAGAAGGCCTGGCCAAGTCCCTGGGCCTGAAGGCCCGGGCCCGGATCATCGGCGGGGCCGTGGCCGGCGTGGAACCGGAGCGCATGGGCATCGGCCCTGTGCCTGCCGTCAAGAAGCTGCTGACCCGTTTCGGTCTCAAGCTCGACCAGATCGACGCCATGGAACTGAACGAGGCCTTCGCCGCCCAGAGCCTGGCGGTGATCCGCGAAGGGGGCTATGACCCAGCCAAGGTGAATGCCTGGGGTGGCGCCATCGCCGTGGGTCATCCCCTCGGCGCCAGCGGCGCCCGCATCCTCACCACCCTGCTCAACCGCCTGGAGACCGATGGCGGCAAGTACGGCATCGCCACCATGTGCATCGGTGGCGGCCAGGGCATCGCGTCCCTCATCGAGAAGCTGTAATCCAACCACACGACATCGACCTGGAGGTTGGACATGAACATCAAGAAGATCGGCGTACTCGGTTCCGGTGTGATGGGCTCGGGCATCGCGGCCCATGTGGCGTCCGCGGGCTGCCAGGTGGAGCTGCTGGACATCGTCATCGACGACGCTGCCCCCGACAAGCTGGCGGAAGGAGCCCTGGCGGCCCTGGCCAAGTCCAGGCCCGCGTTGGCCATGCACGCCTCCTTCCTCAAGAAGATCCGGCCCGGCAACCTGCGGGATCACCTGGACCGCCTGTCGGACTGCGACTGGGTGGTGGAGGTGGTGAAGGAGGACCTGGGCATCAAGCGCGAGCTCTACACCCGGCTGGAGCCCAATCTCAAGGCCGGGGCGTGGATCAGCTCCAACACCTCGGGCATCCCCCTGAAGCTGCTGGTGGAGGGCCGCACGGACGCCTTCCGGCAGCACTTCGTCATCACCCACTTCTTCAACCCGGTGCGCTACCTGCGCCTGCTGGAATTCGTGAAGGGCCCCGAAGTGGACGAGGCGGAGGCCATGGCCTTCCGCACCTGGCTGGAGGAGGGCCTGGGCAAGGAAGTGGTGCCCGCCTATGACAGCCCCACCTTCATCGGCAACCGCATCGGCATCCACGGCATCATGGCCACCCTGCACCTGGGCCTGAAGGAGAAGATCCCCTTCGAGGTGCTGGACCTGGTGCTGGGCGACGCCGCGGCCCGGGCCAAGAGCGCCGCCTTCCGCACCGCCGACCTGGCGGGTGTGGACATCCTCGCGGCCACCGCGAAGAACGTCTACGACCTCTGCCCCAACGATGAAGTCCGCGATGTCTTCAAGTTCCCCGAGTTCCTCCAGTGGATGCTGGACCACAAGCTCTTCGGCAACAAGGTCAAGCAGGGCTTCTTCAAGAAGGGCCCCAAGGACGAGAAGGGCAGGAAGACTTTCCTGGCCATCGACCCCGCCACCCGCGAGTACATCCCGCAGGTCAAGCGCGACTGGCCCATCCTCAAGGAACTGAAGGGCATCGATGATCCCGCCGAGAAGGTGAAGACCCTGCTCACCAGCGATACGGAGGCCGGCCGCCTAGCCTGGCGCTGCATCGCACCCAACCTCACCTACGCCGTGAACCGGCTGGGCGAGGTGACCGATGGCCCCCTCAACGTGGATCGCGCCATCCGCAACGGGTTCGCCTTCGAGCTGGGGCCCTTCGAGCTCTGGGACACCCTGGGCGTGGAGCGGGTCGTGGCCCGCATGAAGTTCGAGGACATGCCCATCGCGCCCCTGGTCGAGCAAATGCTCGCCAAGGGCATCACCAGCTTCTACCGCTGGCAGCACGGCCTGCCGGTGGCCCAGCTGAATCCAAAGACCCTGGCCTTCGATCCGATCCTCGAAGACAAGCGGGTGATCATCCTCAAGAGCCGGGAAGGCCAGGGCAAGGTGGTCGCCGAGAACGGCAGCTGCCAGCTCATCGATCTGGGCGACGATGTGGCCTGCCTCGCGTTCCGTTCCAAGATGAACGCCCTGGACGACGGCATCATCGGCCTCATGGAAGACACCGTGCAGAAGCATGTGCCCGGCCGGTTCAAGGGCCTGGTGGTGGGCAACCAGGGTCAGCACTTCAGCGCCGGTGCCAACCTGGTGATGGTGCTGAACGCCGCCAAGGACAAGCAGTTCGACCTCATCGAGGAAGTGGCCCGGCGCCTGCAGTATGCCGCCCGCATGCTCACCTACGCGCCGTTCCCCACGGTGGCGGCGCCCTTCAACCTGGCCCTGGGCGGCGGCTGTGAGGTCACCATGGCCTGCCAGCGGGTCGTGGGTCACGCCGAGCTCTACATCGGCCTGGTGGAAGTGGGCGTGGGTGTCATCCCGGCCGGCGGCGGCTGCCTCCAGATGCTCCTCCGCATGGAGGACGCCCTGACCGCCAAGGGCGAGCTGGGTCCCATGCCCAAGGTGAAGGCCAGCTTCCAGGGCATCGGCACGGCCACGGTCCACACCAGCTTCGACGAGGCCCAGCGCAACGGCTACCTGCGCCGCACGGACCGCCGTGTGATGAACAAGGCCTTCCTGCTCAACGAGGCCAAGCAGGAGGTCCTCAAGATGGCCGCCGACTTCCAGCCCATCCAGGAGCGCACCCTGCGCCTGCCGGGCCTGGGGGGCAGCGAAGCCCTCAAGCTGGCCGTCAGAGACTTCCAGCTCCAGGGCCTGGCCAGCGAGCACGACGCCGTCATCATGGGCGAGCTGGCCAATATCCTCTGCGGCGGGGACGTGAGCCTGGTCCAGGAAGTCACCGAGGAGCGCATCCTCGAGCTGGAGCGCCAGGCCTTCGCCCGGCTCTGCAGCTACGAGAAGACCCAGGCCCGCATGGAGTCGATCCTGAAATCGGGCAAGCCGCTCAGAAACTAGAAACCCCGCTATTTTGTGACTTAAGCCGCCTTTACCCGGGCGGCTTTTTTTTAATGTTGCCAGCCTGTTACAGGATCGGAACACTTGGGTCGGACGAGATCCAACACAACTGATCAGGAGGCACTGTGAGCGGCAATTCCCAGTCAACTCCCCGCGTAGCGGCCATTGTGGGTCCCTACCTCTCTGGAAAGACCTCCTTGATGGAGAGTCTTCTTTTCGTGGCAGGCGCTCTGCCGCGCAAGGGTTCCGTCAAGGAGGGCAACACGGTTGGTGATTCGTCCATGGAGGCCAAGGCCCGGCAGATGAGCGTGGAAGCCAGCATCGCCGCCTGCACCTTCCAGGGCGAGGCCTGGACCCTGATCGACTGCCCAGGTTCGGTGGAATTCCGCCAGGAAGCCGTCCATGCCGTCATGGCCGCGGACATCGCCGTGGTGGTCTGCGACCCCGATCCGGCCCGGGCCCTGATGGCCGCGCCCGCCCTGAAGTTCCTGGACGACCACAAGATTCCCCACGTGCTGTTCATCAACAAGATGGAGGCCCCCGGCAGCGCCGGGAAGCTCAAGGACGCCCTGAACGCGCTGCAGGTGATCTCCGAGCGGCCACTGGTGCTCGTGGAGGTCCCCATCCGCGAAGGCGATCAGATCACGGGCTATGTGGATCTCATCAGCGAGCACGCCTACAAGTACGAAGCGGACAAGGACGCGGACCTGGTCCAGCTGCCCGAGTCCGTCGTGCCCGAAGAACAGGAAGCCCGCCAGGCCCTGCTGGAGAAGCTCGCGGACTTCGATGACCACCTCATGGAGGAGCTGCTCAGCGACCTGGTCCCGCCCCAGGAGGAAGTCTCCGAGGATTTGGCCAAGGATGTGCGCGACGACCTGCTGGTGCCGGTCTTCTTTGGCTCCGCCGACAAGGATGCAGGTGTGCGCCGCCTCTTCCAGGCCCTCTGCGACGAGGCCCCGAGGGTGGAGCACACCGCCGTGCGCCTGGGCATTCCCGAAGGCAAGGACACCCTGGTGCAGGTCTTCAAGACCGTGCATGCCCAGCATGTGGGCAAGCTGAGCATCTCCCGCGTGTGGCGGGGCGAAGTGGCGGACGGCAGCTCCCTGGCCGGCAACCGGGTCAGCGGCATCAACAAGCTCTTCGGCGCCCAGCAGCTCAAGCAGCAGAAGGCCACGATGGGCGAGGTCGTGGCCCTGGGCCGCATGGACGAAGTGCACACCAGCGAGGGCCTGACGCCCAATGCCAAAGTGGAGCTGGCCTGGCCCGAGCCCCTCCAGCCCATGCTGGCCCTCAGCCTGCACACCAGCAAGAGTGGCGACGACGTGAAGCTCTCCCTGGCCCTGCAGCGGCTGTGCGAGGAGGACGCCTCCCTGAAGGTCGAACAGAATGCCGAGACCCAGGAGCGCATCCTCTGGGGCCAGGGCGAAGTGCACCTCAAGTGCGCCCTGGACCGCCTCAAGAGCCGCTTCGGCCTCGACGTGCTGCACCATCCGCCCATGGTTCCCTACCGGGAGACCTTCACCAAGGCGGCCAAGGTGCACGGGCGCCACAAGCACCAGACCGGCGGTCACGGCCAGTTCGGCGATGTGTGGCTGGAGGTCAAGCCCCGGCAGCGGGGCGAAGGGTTCGAGTTCGAAGAAAAGATCGTGGGTGGCGTGGTGCCCAAGAACTTCTTCGGTGCAGTGGAACATGGCGTGGTGGAGTGGATGAAGCGCGGCCCCCTCGGCTTTCCCGTCGTGGACATCTACGTCGCCCTGGTGGACGGCAGCTACCACACCGTGGACAGCTCCGACATGGCCTTCAAGACCGCCGCCCGCATCGGCATGAACGAGGCCGCACCGGTCTGCCATCCCGTGCTGCTGGAGCCCATCTGCGAAGTGCACATCGCGGTGCCCAGCGAGTTCACTCCCAAGGCCCAGCGCCTGGTCACGGGTCGCCGGGGCGGCCAGGTGCTGGGATTCGACGCCCGACCGGGTTGGAACGGCTGGGATGTGGTCTCGGCCTACATTCCCCAGGCCGAGATGGGCGATGTGGTGGTGGAACTCCGCAGCCTCACCATGGGCGTCGGCTCCTTCACCTGGGCCTTCCACCACCTGCAGGAGCTCATCGGGCGGGATGCGGACAAGGTGGTGGAGGCCAGGAAACAGACGAAAGCGCCGGCCTGAGGTCGAGCGAGGCTCCGGTCCTGACGGGCCTGAGATAGGGAAAGCCATTCCTTCTTTGCGATGAGACAATCTCTTTCCGGATTCCCGCCAGGGGATCCGGAGCACGGAGCGTCTCCTTGGCACAGAAGGGCGTACAGATCATTGCGGTGGAGCCGGGCAGCCTGGCCGAGGAGGCCGGGATCCGTCCTGGCGACACGCTGCTGGAGATCCACGGTGAGCCGGTGCTGGATCAGCTCAGCTACCAGTACCTCATCACCCGGGAGGACGAGGCGGAGCTGCTGCTGCAGCGACCGGATCGCAGCACCTTCCAGGCCGTTGTGGAAAATGGCGGCGAGGGTATCGGCGTGGACCTGGCCCAGGACGAGGTGAAGGTCTGCAAGCAGAACTGCGTGTTCTGCTTCGTGCATCAGATGCCCAAGGGCTTCCGCAAATCCCTCTACCTCAAGGACGAGGATGTCCGACTGTCCTTCCTCTACGGGCACTTCACGACCCTCTCCAGCAGCGACGACGCCGAGCTGGACCGCATCATCCGGGAGCGCCTCAGCCCCATCCACGTCTCGGTCCATGCCACGGATCCGGTGGCACGGGTCAAGGTGGTGGGCAATCCCCGGGAGGGGGACATTCTGCGCAAGCTCGATCGCCTGCTGGCGGGCGGCATCGATGTCCACACCCAGGCGGTGGTGGCGCCAGGTCTCAATGACGGCGCCATCTGGCAGCGAACCCTGGAGGACCTCTGGGCCCGCCGCCGGGAGGGCCGGGGCAGTGTGCTGAGCCTCTCCTGTGTGCCCGTGGGCCTCACCGCCCATCGCGAGAACCTGCCGGCCGTGCAGGATGTGGATCCCGCCTTCGCCCGGGACTGGGCGGCTCGCTGGACTCCGGAGGTGCGGAAGTTCGCCCGGGCCAACGACGGTGAACCTTGGCTGCTGCTGGCGGACGAGTGGTTCACCCGGGCGGGCCTCGAAGTGCCCGGACGCGCCTTCTACTCGCGCTCCTGGGCTCAGCTGGAAAATGGTGTCGGGCTGGTGCGCCGGTTCCTGGAGCACAGCCGACGGTTCATCAAGAGCCCGAAGGCGAAGGGTTTCGCCGGCCGACGCGTGCTCCTGCTGACGGGGCCCAGCTTCGCTCCGACCCTGAGTCGCGTGGCCGCCGAATTGAACCGTGCCGTGGGCAGCCACCTGCGCGTGGTGGCCGCGAAGAACTTCAGCTTCGGGGAGACCGTCACCGTGGCGGGCCTGCTCTGCGGCGAGGACCTGAAGTACGCGGCCCACGCCGATCGGGATGCCAAGGGTGGCCGGACCGACTGGGTGGATGCGGTGGCGGTGCCCTCCGCCAGTCTCCGCACGCACACGGGGCCCACGGACCAGTACACGCTGCGGGGCGTGGTGGTGCGGGAGGAAGGCACCTTCCTCGACGATCTGACGCTGCCCCAGCTGGCGGCTGATCTGGGGGTGCCGACTGTGCCCAGCGGTGCGAACCTCTCCCACCTGCTGGATCACCTGGAGGCCGCAGACCTTGGCGCCTTCCGGGGCGGGGCGCTCGGTTCCACCTTCCACGCCGCCGGATTGAACCAGCCCCAGGGCGCCTACAATCCCTGAGGTACCAGGTTCCCCGCAGGCGAAGGGCACGTCCTGGCGGCCCAGCCAGGGAACCCGCCGCCGTGACGGAATTCCCTGGCCGACCGGCAGGGTCCTCTCAGGTCATCCTGCAAATCGCGACGGGCGAGCCGGGCGCGCTCAGCGGGCCACAAGGCCCACTGCAGTGACCGGCAGGCCGCCGACGGAACCGAGGGCGATCAGGCTTCCGTCCGGCTCGACCCGGTAGGCCAGGACCTGATGGGTGCCCCCCGCGAGGGCATAGACAAAGCGCTGGGTCGTGGCGATATCCAGAAGCGGGATGCTGGCGGTGGGGGTGAGTCCGGCGAAGGTGAGGGCGCCTTCGCGACCTACGCTGAACCCGGCAATGCTGCCGACATGGGCGTTGGTGGCGTAGGCATAACGGCCGTCCGGCGTGGCCGCGATCCAGCAGGGCGCCGCACCCTGGCTGTTGAGGCTGGGGCTCACGGTGGCGAGGCTTTCCGCGTCGAGGTCATAGGAGGACACGGCATTCGAGCCCGCCTCGGTCACCAGCAGCTCATCCCGGCCCGTGAAGGTGAAGCCGAAGGGGACGGCGCCATTCGAGGCGTGGGTGGTGGGACCGGTCACGAGGCCGTGGCCCTGCACCTGGTAGGTGTCCAGGGTCTGAGTGCCCTTCTCCGAGACCACCAGCATCTCTCCGTCCGGGCTGAAGGCGATCTCCGCGGCGCCCGCGGTTGGGCTGCTGAGGGGACGCGTGGACTCGGGGATCTGTGTCAGCTTGCCGTGCGCATCCACCCAGAACCCGCTGATGTTCCCGGTGCCGCCCTGGTTGAGGACGTAGAGCAGCCGCCCGCGGACGGCCAGACTCACGGGGGTGGTGCCGCCGGAGAGGGCGGTGTCTGCCAGCACGAGACCATCGGCCTGCACTCGAAAGGAGGAGACGGAGTTGCTGCCTGCATTGACGACGAAGAGCCAATGGCGGTCGCCGCTGAGGGCCAGGGCGCCCTGGGAGCCCAGGGCCGCGCCGGTGCCAGCCCCGCCCGAGGCCACCGCGCCTGCCGGGGTCAGGCCGCCATCGGCGCTTCGGTGGAAGGCGAGGACCTCGTTTCCGGTCAAGGCGTTCGTCAAGGTGTAGATCGCCCCCATGCCGCCCGAAGACGAGGCGAGGGCTTGGGCGTTCACCTGCGCTCCGGCCCCTGCGAGCAGGCAGCCTCCGAGCAGGATGGACTTGAAGCGGTTCTGGCTGGTCATCGTGTTCTCCTTCGGCCCATGGCCGTAGCAGGGACCCTAGGGCCCCGTTGGAAAATCCGCCCTGCAGGCGGTGCTTCTCACTGCGCAGCCAACGCGTCCGAGCCAAGCCCAGATCAGGTCCTCGAACCGCGCAGCATGGAGATCATCTCCACTGCGATTGAGGTGCAATATTCGCCTGCCGTGTGACCCCGGTTTGCGATTCGAGGTGTGAAGTTTTTATGAACGCCCCGGGGACCGGCCCTCCCTGCGGCTTTCACGGTTCCGCTTTGGCCCCGGCCAAAGGATGATGCAGACAGCACCCAGAGGTCCTCACCAAGATGTCCATCGAACCACCAGCCATGTCCCGCCACCGCTTCGCGGCCCGGCTCCAGTTGGCCGGCTCGGCGCTCTGCTTCGGGCTCATGGCCATCCTGGCCCGGAAGCTCACGCTGCCCGGGATGGGCTTCACGGCGGGCCACCTCTCGGTGCTGCGCTTCGTGGTGGGGGCTCTGCTCAGCCTGGCGGCCTTCGGGCTGGTGCCTGGTCTCTACCGGCCCAGCAACTACCGTCTGCTGGTGACCCGGGGGCTTTCGGGCGGGGCGGTGGTGGCGCTCTACTTCTATGCCCTTGCCCACATCCCCGCAGGGGAGGCAGGCATCCTCTACAACATGTACCCGGTGATCGCCACGGCGCTGTCGCTGGTGCTCCTCAAGGAGCGGCCCGCCATCCACTTGTGGCTGGCCCTCCTCGCCGCCTCCCTGGGAGTGGGAATGGTGCTGGGCACGGGCCATGGCGGGTTCGGCTTCGGCCGGGGCGAACTGGCGGCCCTGGCGGCGGCGGGGTTCGCGGCCGCCAGCGCCAATGCCATCCGGGCCGTGCGCTACACGGACAATGCCTCCACGATCTACTTCTTCTTCTGCCTCGCGGGACTGCCGGTGGTGCTGCCCTTCGCCCTCACACCCCTGCCAGGTGGCCTCCTGCCCTGGACCCTGGCCATCCTCATGAGCCTCCTGGCCTACGGCGGCCAGATCCTGATGTCCCGGGCCTACGGCACCCTCTCCGTGTCCGAGGCGGCGGTCTGGCTCCAGCTCCTGCCCATCACCCAGTATCTGCTGGCCGTGCCCCTGCTGGAGGAGCGCGTCTCGGCACCGGGTCTCGCGGGCGTCCTCATCACCGTGGCTGGAGTGGCCTACGGCACCGTCTTCGGGCATCGCCGGCGGGCATGAAAAAGGGCCCCACTCAGGGCCCTTTTTGGCATTGTCACGCTGGCGACTAGCTGACTGGTGCGGCTACCGGGATCATGCGCTTCCTCAGGGAGACGGCCACTTTCACATCGCCACCGTCCTGGCCCAGGAACTTGTCAGGCAGATCCAGAGACTTCTTCTTGGCGGTGTTCGAGGCGACCCGGATGGCATCCAGCACGTCGACCATGACCTGGAACTTCACGTCCTCGTCGACCTTCAGGAAGACCTTCCGGTAGTTCAGCGGCTGCAGCATCACGGCTTCGGGAAGCCTGTCCTTGAGACCCGCGGCATCGACCTTGTCCTGCTGCAGGGTCATGCTCCCGTCCTGGTCGATCTGGATCAGGATGTTGTTGGGATCGGGCGGAGTGGGCTTCGAAACCACCTGGACCTGGGGCACCACCACCTTGGTGGCCTTGTCGAGGCCAGGCACCATCACGATGAACACGATGAGAAGCACCAGCACGATATCGATCAGGGGGGTGACGTTGATATCGGATTTCTGTTTGCCCTTGGGGCTGCCGGCATCCATTATTTGCCCCCTTCCTTCACGTCCTTGTCTTCGCTGGTGACGATGGACGCCTCGTCGGCGCCACCTTTCCGGCAGACCTGGAACAGTTCATTGACGTACTTGAAGGGCAGGTCGGCGTCAGCCTTGACGAACACGACCTTCTGGTTCAGCTGGGAGACATTGCGATTGATGTAGTCCTCGAGCTTCTGCCTCTGGGCGTCATTGCCGACGTAGAACACCTCGTCCTTCGCATCTTTGTCATCAATGAGGACCGGACCTGGGCCGATCACTTCGTACTTGTCGTTGCGCTTGGACTGGAAAAGCAAAGTGAGGTACTTCTCGTCCTTGTTCTTTTCTGCCTTGGGACTGTGCTTGGCGAGCGGCAGCTTCACGCTGCTGTTCACCGCCGGCGTGATCACGATGAAGATGATCAAGAGCACCAGCACGATGTCCACAAGCGGCGTGACGTTGATGTCCGACTTTACGCCACCCTTCTTGCCACCACCTGCATCCATGGTGTTCTCCTCGGAATGGCCCTAGGGGGTAGTTCAGGTCCCTGGGGCGGGGCGGAAAGTCGGTCTAGCTCTGGCTCTCGCGGCGGATGAATTCGTCGATCATCTGGGAAGCCGCATTGTCGATGTTGGTGATGACGACGTCCTGCTTGTTGGTCAGGAGGTTGTAGATCCACACAGCGGGGATGGCGACGAAGAGGCCGAGCGCGGTGGTGGCGAGCGCCTCACCGATGGAGCCGGCCAGGGCGTTGATGTCGCCCGCGCCCTTGGTCTTCAGGTCGGAGAAGACCTTGATGATGCCGATGACCGTGCCCAGGAGGCCGATGAAGGGGGCCAGGGCGCCGATGGTGCCCAGGCCGCTCATGCCCTTCTTCAGGAGCTCGGCGACCTCGGCCTTGCCGCGCTCGATGGCACGTTCCACGGGCTGGATGGCGTCATGGTTGGGACTCGTCGCCTTGAGCTGCTTCTCGTACTGGAAGATGTCCAGGCCGTGCTTGAGCACCAGGGCAACGTGGCTCTTGTTGTGGGTGGTAGCGGCGCGCTTGGAGGCTTCGAAATCGCCCCGGCGGAGGGTGTCCATGAAGAGTTTGAGGAACTTGTCGGAAGCGGCCGTGCTCTGGGCGTAGGTGACGAAGCGCTCGACAGCCACATAGACCGTGTAGCAGAACAGCACGATGAGGATGATGATGATCCCCTTGTTGGCGATGGACGCCCCCTTGAAGAGTTCAATGGGCGAGAAGCTGTCGTGGCCCCCTTCGGCGAGGGCAAGCATCAGGGGGGAGGCAAGCAGGTTCATGGGGTTTCCTTAGGAGTGAAGAAGGGGTGAAAGGCGATGGAAGAGTGGGCGGCTAGCGAAGCTTGTAGGGCATGGTCAACCTGAACCGGGCGTACTGGGGCTGCCCGTTCAGCAGGGCAGGTTCAAACCGCCACTGCATGGCATAGGCTTCCGCCGAAGGCCGCAGCTGGGGTGGCCCCTCTTTGGCCACGGCCGTGGTGGGCACGCCGTCTGGACCGACCGTGATCTCGATCACCACCGTGCCCTGGATCTTGGCCAGCTTGGCAAGCGGGGGATAGGGCGGAGCGGGGGGCTGGTATTTGATCTTGATCTGGCTGAAGTCGAAGTCGACCACCTTGCCGGTGCCGGAGCCGCCGACCACGCCGCCAACCACACCGCCGATGACGCCGCCGGGAACGCCGCCCGGAACACCGCCGGGCACGCCACCGAGGGAGTGGTCCTGCTTGGGCAGTTCCTTGGGAGCCTGCTCAGGCACGACTTCCTGCCGGGGATCAATGGGCGTCGTATCGGCCTTGGACGAGGTCATGGCCATGGGGGGCGGAGGCGGTGGCGGGGGTGGTGGTGGCGGAGGGGGCGGAGGCGGCGGCGCATCATCCGCCTTCTCCGTCAGGTCGATGCCCACCGTCTTGATCACCTTCTTGCCGGCTTCGGTCTGCTTCGCGAGCTGGATGGCGAGGACGGCGAAGAGGCTGTACATGAGGATGGTGGTGGGAACCGTCACCCTCGGGTTGCCCCGCTTGATGGCGTCGTTCCCGGCAGACAGGGAGGACCGGTAGACGGCATCCTCCAGCGTTTCCACGGGAGCGCCTGGTTTAGCTGGGATGGGTTTTTGGGGATCTTTGCTCATGCGGCTCCCTTGAAAGATCCAGGGGGGAAAAAACAGTGAGCCGAACCAGCGGGAACACTGGATCGGCTTCAGCGATGACATTAAGAACTGGGGCAAGCCCAGCGGCTAAGATGGCAAAGGGCTGGCGGTTGGTCAAGCTTCAAGCTGGGAGCCATCCCTTCCTGGGCAGCACATTCTCCCTCCTACTCCTAGCCACCACAACAACCATTCCGTGAGAAACGAACGTAATTGTTGGTTATTTTTACGAAGGCATAATCACCGTGATGTCGTCAAACCCAAAATCGATGTTTACATTCTGCAAAGAGGCTGGCCAGGATTCCACCTGCGGCAGGGCCGGCCGCTTCCTCACGGGCCACGGGGAGGTGCTGACACCCGCCTTCATGCCCGTGGGCACCCAGGGCACCGTGAAGGGCATCACGCCGGTCCAGCTGCGCGACATCGGGCCTCAGGTGATCCTCGGCAACACCTACCATCTGGGCCTGAGACCAGGGGATGGCCTCATCGCCAGGCTGGGCGGACTGCACCGCTTCATGGACTGGGAAGGGCCCATCCTGACGGATTCGGGAGGGTTCCAGGTCTTTTCCCTGGCCGACCTCCGGAAAATGACGGAGGAGGGCGTCACCTTCCAGAGTCACATCGATGGCAGCCCCCAGTTCCTGTCGCCGGAACGCAGCATGGAGATCCAGCGCAACCTGGGCTCGGACATCTGCATGGCCCTGGACGAATGCCCGCCCGGCCAGCTGGAGCGGTCCAAGCTGGAGGTCAGCATGGCCCGCACCACCCGCTGGCTGGCCCGGAGCCGAGCCGTGCCCCTGAAAGAGCACCAGGGGCTCTTTGCCATCAACCAGGGGGGCACCCACCTGGATCTTCGGCGGCGTCATCTGCAGGAGGCCCTGGAGCTGGATGCGAAAACCCCCTTCCAGGGCTTCTCCGTGGGCGGCCTCAGCGTGGGCGAGCCCAAGGAGGCCATGAACGCCGTGCTGGCGGAGTTCGTGCGCGACCTGCCCACCGACCGGCCCCGCTACCTCATGGGGGTGGGCACGCCCGAGGACCTGCTCTTCGGCATCGAGCAGGGCGTGGATCTCTTCGACTGCGTCCTGCCCAGCCGGGAGGCCCGCCATGGCCGCATCCTCACCAGCCGGGGCCGGCTCAACCTCAAGAATGCCCGCCACCGGGAGGCGGACCTGCCCCTGGACCCGGCCTGCTCCTGCTATACCTGCAGGACCTTTTCCCGGGCCTACCTGCACCATCTGCTCCGTTGTGGGGAGCTGCTGGGCTTCACGCTGAACACGATCCACAACCTGAGCTACACTGTGGGACTCACCCGCGCCGCGCGGCAGGCTCTGCTGGAGAACCGGTTTCCCGCCTTTGCCCAGTCCACGCGCGCCGGTTGGTTAACCGAGGAGCCCTGAATGATCTTCGCCCTGTTTCAGCAGACCCCTGCATCCGGCCCTCCGGGCTGGACCCAGTTCATCTTCATCGGCGGCATGGGGCTGATGTTCTACTTCCTGCTGATCCGGCCCCAGAGCAAGGCCCGCAAGGAAACCGAAGCCCGCCTCGCCAAGCTGAAGGCTGGCGACGAAGTGGTGCTCAGTTCCGGCCTCTACGCCACCATCGACCGCGTCGAGGACAAGCACATCTGGGTGAAGATCGGCAGCTCCGTGGTCAAGGCCAAGCGCACGGCGGTGGCTGCCCTGGCCACCGAGCCCGAGACTCCCCAGAACTGATCTTCCTGACATTCCGGGCCGGTGACCTGCCGGCCCGCTTTCTGTAAGGAGCGCCCCGTGACCAAACGGAGCCTCTGGCGCCTCGTCATCGTCCTGGCCGTGCTGTTCGGCTGTGGCTATTTCTTCCTGCCCCTCTCCAAGGTCAAGCTGGGCCTGGATCTCCGTGGCGGCGTCCACTTCGAGCTGGAGGTGCAGGGCCAGGAGGCTCTCGCCGCGGACCTGCGCGACAGCAAGGACCGCCTGGTCTCCCGCCTGAAGGACAAGGGCCTGCCCGGCGCGCTGGTTCGCGTGGACCGGGAGGCCTTGCGCGTGGAAGGCACCGGCGCCGAGCAGAAGGCCACCGTCGAGAAGGTCGCCAAGGACTTCTTCCCGGGCTATGCCGTGACGGCCGAGGGCGATACGTTCCGCCTCAGCCAGAAGGCCGAATACCAGAAGCAGCTGAAGGATGACGCCAACAAGCGGGCGCTCGAAGTCATCGAGAAGCGCATCCGTGACATCGATCCCGCTAATGTGCTGGAACCGGAGATCACTGCCAGCGGCGCCGAAGGCAACCGCATCGTGGTGGAAATCCCGGGCATCGAGGAGGGCGATCGGGAACGCATCAAGTCCCTGCTCTCCACCCCCGGCCATCTGGAGCAGCGCCTGCTGGCCAAGACACCGCAGCTCTACTTCACCTCCAAGGAGGAGGCCCTGGCCTTCTTCAAGGGCGCCATTCCGCAGGAATTCGAGCTGCTGCCCGAGATCGAAAGCGAGCGCCAGGCCCGCCGGGCCGGCCAGCCCGTGGTGAAGGCCAAGCCGGGCGAGGAGAGGATCAGCCGCTGGGTTCTGCTGGAAAGCCGCATCGCGGTGGACGGCGCCGACATCATCGACTCCCATCGCGCCTCCAATTCCCAGACCGAAGCCAACGAGGTCAACTTCACCCTCAACAAGAAGGGGGATGACGATTTCGCCCGCCTGACCGGCACCGCCTCTGAGGAGAACCGGCTCATCGCCATCGTGCTGGACCGGAAGATCATCACGGAGCTCAGCGCCAAGGAGAAGATCATCGGTGGCGCGGTGCGCATCAGCGGCAGCTTCTCGGCCCAGGAAGCCGACGACCTTGCCAGCCAGCTGCGCAGCGGCGCGCTCCGTGCCCCCATGAAGTTCCTGGAAGAGCGCGTGGTGGGCCCCGGCCTCGGCCGCGATTCCATCCACGCCGGCGTGCGGTCCGCCCTGGTGGGCTTCATCACCATCATCGCCTTCATGGTGTTCTTCTACCGCTGGTCCGGCATGAACGCCATCATCGCCCTCACGGTGAACGTCATCGTGATGATGGGCCTGCTGGGCTCCTTCCGGGCTACTCTGACCCTGCCAGGTATCGCCGGCTTCGTGCTGACGCTGGGCATGGCGGTGGACGCCAACATCCTCATCTTCGAGCGCATCAAGGAGGAGCTGGGCCTGGGCAAGAGCGTGCCTGGCGCCATCGATGCGGGCTTCGACCGCGTGTTCTGGACCATCGTGGACAGCCATGTGACCCAGCTGTTCGCCGCCCTGCTGCTCTTTATCTTCGGCACAGGTCCCGTGAAGGGCTTCGCCGTGACCCTCACCGTGGGCGTGGTGGCCTCGCTGTTCACCAGCATCTACATCAGCCGCTTCATCTACGACTACGTGCTCGAGCAGCACCCCGGCACCAAGACGCTCTCCGTTGGCGTCCACACCTTCTTCAAGGGCGCCTCCTACGACTTCATGAAGTACAAGGGCCAGGCCCTGGCCATCAGCTGGGGCATCATCGTCATCAGCCTCCTCTTCGTGCAGCCATGGAATCTGACCCACAACAAGCGCATCCACCTGGGTATGCAGTTCGTGGGCGGCAACGACATGACCGTGCGCTTCCGGGGCGTCGTGGAACCCGAGACGATCCGGGCCACCCTCGCGAAGAACGGTTATGCGGACGCCACCGTGGTGGGCTACGAGAACGCGGACAAGACCATCCGGGATTTCTCCGTGAAGGTGAAAGCCCGGAAGGATGGCGATCAGAAAGACAGCACCATCCAGGCCAACGCGCTGCGCGGCATCTTCAAGCAGATGGATCCCGAGGCTTCCGGCAGCACGCTGCCGGTCCTCAACCTGGAAGGTTCCAAGACCCTGGCGGATACCCTGGCCAAGGCCAATCCGCTCCGTGTAGCCAATGACGACACGATTCTCACCGCCACCTACGGGCCCCTGGCCGAGAAGATCATCTCCGGCCGGGACCGGCTGTCTTCAGGCCTCTACCAATCCTTCAGCGAGCTGCCCAAGGACCTCCCCCAGGCCGTGACTGAGACCGTGCAGAAGAGCTACCGCCTGGGCGCCGTGGGCATCCTGAAGGACGAAAGCTTCTCCCCCAGCATCTCCGGGGAATGGACCAGCAAGACCCTCACCGCCGTGGGCCTCGCCATGCTGGCGATCCTGGTCTACGTGATCTTCCGGTTCACGGCGAGCTTTGCCGTGGGCGGCATCGTGGCCCTCATCCACGACATCCTCATGGCGCTGGGCCTCTTTGCGGCCTTCGGCTACGAGTTCAACGTGCCCGTGGTGGCCAGCTTCCTCACCCTCATGGGCTACTCCATGGCCGACACCATCGTGGTCTTCGACCGGATCCGCGAGAACAGCCACCGCCCCGAATACCGGCGCGTGTCCATCACCAAGCTGGTGAACGACTCCATCAACCAGACCCTGGGACGGACCATCCTCACCTCGCTGTCCGTGCTGTTCGTGTCGGTCTGCCTCTGGCTCTTCGGCGGCCCCGCCCTCCACGACCTGGCCTTCCCCCTGGTCATCGGCGTCATCACCGGCACCTACTCGTCCATCTACATCGCGGCCCCGGTGGTGGTGTACTGGGATCAGTGGTTCGGCGGCAAGGACAAACTCAAGCAGCATGCTTAATTGATTTAGTTTTTGATTTGAGGAGAAGCGGCCCGGCTGGGCCGCTTCTTTTTGCTCATCCGAAGCTGCGGCCATCGAGACCGAAAGTCACAGCAAAGCTGGATTGCCGCGGGAGCAATCCACTGCGTGTTCGGTCAACCCAGAGGGCTAAAGAACGGGAAACCACCGATAAACACCGATGAACACCGATAAAGGAATGAGAACAGCAAAGGCACCCACCTGCCACGCCTTCGGCTCCTGTGACACCTGCTCTTTATCAGCTTTTCATCGGTGTTTATCGGTGTTCATCGGTGGCTAAATTCAGTTTTTTTCCTGGGACCTCGGTGGCGACTCGCCATCGCCTTAACCTTCCCAGCTCACCCAGCCGGCTCTACCGGGGATCTCGTGGCGGGTGATCTTCTTGGTGGGTGGTTTGGCGGCCAGCAACTCCGGTAGCCAGTCGGCGTGGGTGCGGGCCACGACGCCGCGGTCGTTCAGGCCGCCCAGGAAGGCGTCGAAGGTCTCGAAGAGGGCGCCGCCCTCGACTTCGGTGTGCAGGGCGTAGACGTTCAGCGCGTCCTCTCGAACCAGGCCCCAGACCTCGCGGTTCACCTGCTCCGGTGTGCGGCCCTCCAGGCCCAGCAGCTCGTCCAGGGTGGGCAGGGTGGTGGGGATCTGCAGGGTCCTCTGTGCCCGCCCCTTCACGATGGGGTAGAAGGGCGCGAAGCCCCGGCAGTCGCCCGCGTAGGCCAGGCCGTAGGCCTCCTGCAGCTCCAGGGTGGTGTCATTGCAGCGCCAGGCAGGACTCACGGCGCCGAGGGGCTTCTCGCCGAAGACGGTGCCAAAGGCCTCATGGGCGCTGGCATACCAGTCCGAGAGCCATTTCCGGGACTTGCGGTCGAGCAGGTCGTGGTACTGCACGTGGTCCCAGCCGTGGATGCCCACCTCGTGACCGGCTTCTTTGGCCAGGCGCATCTGGGCAGCGGCCTGTTTCCAGATGATGGGCGCGGGGAGCAGCACCCCATACATCATGGTCCTGAAGCCGTAGAGCTTCGGGGCGCTGGTACGGCGCATCTTGGCCAGGAAGCCCTTGCGGAAGATGCGGCGGATGGCCTTGCCGCTGTTGTCGGGGCCGAAGCAGAAGTAGAAGCTGGCTCGCATCTGGTGCCTGTCCAGCAGCCGCAGCAGGGTGGGAATGCCCGTGAGCGAGCCTTCCAGGGTGTCGACGTCCACGCGCAACGAGATGGATTTCATGCCGGTTCCTTGTCCCTTCCATTCCAACCGCGAACGGGCCGGGCCACAAGGCAGGGCACCAAAAGGGCTGAAAGCCTTGACCCGCGAAAGACGCGAAAGGGCGCGAAAACGGCGGAGCCGGGCCGCCTGGGCCTTTGGCCCCCAGCCGAGCTGCGCTCGGCTGGCCGCTCACGGGGCGGTGCCGCCGTCCTTCAAGAGCCGGCGAATCCGACCAGTGAGTGGAGGCGAAGGAATACCCGTTCGCCTTTCGCGCGCCCGAAGGGCGTTTCGCGGATTTCGCGGTTGGCTTTCATGGCAGGCTCGGGAAGGGTTGCGGCTAGCCCCGCTTGAGCCGACGGTAGAGGGTGTTCCGGCTGATGCCCAGGCGCCGGGCTGCTTCGGACATGTTCCCGCCCGCCGAGCGCACCGCGTGGCCGATGACCGTATCGGCATAGGACCGGAGGCTGGCGACGGGGGCGAGGTCGGGTTCCGCCCGGTCGGAGGTGGTCCTCCGCAGCTCGGCGAAGAGATCATCGGGCAGGTGGTGCCAGGTGATGACGGTCTCGTCCTCGTCCACCAGGGCGCAGGCCGTGCGGATCGCATTGTCCAGCTGGCGCAGGTTGCCGGGCCAGGCATAGCTCGCGAAGCGGGTCGCCAGGGAAGCGCCCAGGATGAGCCCCAGTCCGGGCGCCAGGTCCTCGATGGACCGGGCGACGAGGGTGGCGAGGTCGGTGCGTTCCCGCAGGGCGGGCAGCACCAGCGTGAGGCCGTTGATCCGGTAGTAGAGATCCTGGCGGAACCGCCCCGCTTCCATCTCGCTTTTCAGGTTCCGGTGGGTGGCGCAAACCAGGGCGAAGTCCACGGGAATGGTCTGGCCACCGCCCAGCGGTGTCACCTGCCGTTCCTGCAGCACCCGCAGCAGCCGCCCCTGCATGGCCAGGGGCATATCGCCGATCTCGTCCAGGAAGAGGGTGCCTCCGTCGGCTTCGCGGATCCGGCCGGGGGAGCCCTCGCGACGGGCGCCTGTGAAGGCGCCAGGCACGTAGCCGAAGAGTTCGGCCTCGATGAGGGTCTCGGGCATGGCGGCGCAGTTCACGGCCACGAAGGGCCTGCCGTTCCTTGGTCCGGATTCGTGCATGGCCCGCGTGAACAGTTCCTTGCCCACGCCTGACTCGCCTTGGAGGAGGATCGGGATGGGCTTGTCCAGCACCTTCCGCGCCCGTTCGATGGCGGCCCGCATGCGCCCATCGCCCGTGTCGAGCCGGGCGAGCCGGTCCTGGATGGCGGCCTTGCGGGCCGGCTCGACGAGGAGGGCCAGGGGGTGGCGCCCTGCTTCCACCCGCAGGAACAGCCGGCCGCCGATCAGCCGGTTGACCCGCCGGGGCTGGGCGTCCATGTGGCGGCCCAGGTCCATCAGATCGGCCATCCGCATATCGAGCACCCGCTCGAGCGGAATGGTCCCGAGATCCGCGGGCGCCAGGCCCAGCAGGGAGAACCCGGCCAGATTGGCTCCCACGATCCGGCCATCCTCCGCCAGGGCCACCACGCCTTCGGCCACGGAGCCGATGCCTTCGGCAAGGGGATGGAAATGCAATCGGACGCTGTCCCCATGCCGGAGGTCGAAGAGCCGGTTCTCGATCATCTGGGCGGCGGCGCGGACCAGGTTGAAGGTGTGGGGATGGCGGCTCCGTTGCTCGCCCGAGATGTCCAGGACGCCTAGCAGCCGCCCATCCGGCGAGATCACGGGGGCCGCCGCGCAGGTCAGGAAGGCATTGCGTTCGAGGTAGTGCTCTGCCCCGTGGACCACCACCGGGGCGGCTTCGGCCAGGGCGGTGCCGATGGCGTTGGTGCCGCGGTAGCGTTCGTCCCAGGACGCGCCTGGCATGAGGGCCACCCGCTCGGCCCGGGACAGGAAGTCGGCGTCGCCGAGGGCGTGCAGCAGCACGCCCGCCTCGTCCGCCAGGACCACCATGCTGCCGGATCCATGGATCTGGGCATGGAGGTACTCCATCACGGGACGGGCATTGGCGATCAGCTCCTGCTGGCGCTGCGCCGCCCGGTTCATCTCGCTCCGGGAGAGATGGGGGGCATCGTTCAACCGGCCCACCGGCTCCAGTCCGGCCTTGAAGCTGCGCCGCCAGGAGCGGGCGACCAGATCATCGACCAGACCCGAGGGCAGCTCGCCCCGGTCGAGCAGCATGCGCCGGGCCTGCCGCAGCATCGAATCGCCCATACCTCTTGGAACCATGGGTTGTTCCATTCTCCGCCGACAGACGGCGCGTTGTCGCACGTGGGTTTGGCTCAGTATCGGGATTCGCCTGGGGACGTGCAAGGCGATTGGGCGGGATGGGCCCGGGTTGTGCCATTTCGGGACAGTGTCCTTCATTGGGGCAGGGAGTTCGGATTTTGATACCTCGAGAGTCGTTTGAATAAAATATATAAAATCAATATTTATATCGTTTTTGCTGTCATGGCACGTTTTTCGTTTGACACCTTTCGAACCTCATCCACACCTCATTTCCTAGGAACCACCTACATCCCCCCAAAGGAGGCAAGCATGATCTACGCAGCCCCGGGCGCCGCGGGCGCCAAGGTCCAGTTCAAGGCCAAGTACGACAACTTCATCGGCGGCAAGTGGACACCGCCGGTCAAGGGCGAGTACTTCGACAACGTCACCCCGATCACGGGCAAGCCCTTCTGCAAGGTCGCCCGCTCCAGCGCCGAGGACATCGAACTTGCCCTCGACGCGGCCCATGCCGCCGCCGATGCCTGGGGCCGGACCTCGGTCACGGGAAGGGCCAGTGTCCTCAACCAGATCGCCGATCGGATTGAAGCCAACCTCGAAAAGCTCGCCTATGCCGAGACCGTCGATAACGGCAAGCCGATCCGCGAGACCATGGCCGCGGACATCCCCTTGGCCGCGGATCACTTCCGCTACTTCGCGGGCTGCATCCGGGCCCAGGAGGGCAGCCTGGGTGAGATCGACGAGAACACGGTGGCCTACCACTTCCACGAGCCCCTGGGCGTCGTGGGCCAGATCATCCCCTGGAACTTCCCCATCCTCATGGCCGCCTGGAAGATGGCA
The DNA here is from genome assembly GCA_903884655.1 of uncultured Holophagaceae bacterium. Lineage (GTDB taxonomy): Bacteria > Acidobacteriota > Holophagae > Holophagales > Holophagaceae > Geothrix. The sequence goes on from CAISFO010000029.1 coordinate 81,803, forward strand.
CCAGCCATTGCCGCAGGGAATTGCGTGGTGCTGAAACCCGCCGAACAGACGCCCACCAGCATCCTGGTGCTCATGGAACTCATCGGCGACCTGCTGCCCCCAGGCGTGCTGAACATCGTCAACGGCTTCGGCCTTGAGGCGGGCAAGCCCCTGGCCTCGAACAAGCGCATCGCCAAGATCGCTTTCACCGGTGAGACCACCACGGGCCGGCTCATCATGCAGTACGCCAGCCAGAACCTCATCCCCGTGACCCTGGAGCTGGGCGGCAAATCGCCCAATGTCTTCTTTTCCGACGTGGCCGCCGCGGACGACGCCTTCTTCGACAAGGCCATCGAAGGCTTCGTGCTCTTTGCCTTCAACCAAGGCGAGGTCTGCACCTGCCCCAGCCGCGCCCTGATCCAGGAATCGCTCTACGACCGGTTCATGGAGCGGGCCATCCAGCGCGTCAAGGCCATCAAGCAGGGGAATCCGCTGGATACCGAGACCATGCTCGGGGCCCAGGCCTCCCAGGAGCAGATCGAGAAGATCCTTTCGTACCTCGACATCGGCAAGCAGGAGGGCGCCCAGTGCCTGACCGGAGGCGCCCGGGCCCAGCTCGGCGGCGATCTTTCGGGCGGCTTCTACGTCCAGCCCACAGTGTTCAAGGGCCACAACAAGATGCGCGTCTTCCAGGAGGAGATCTTCGGCCCCGTGGTGTCGGTGACCACCTTCAAGGACGAGGCCGAGGCCCTGGCCCTCGCCAACGACACCCTCTATGGTCTGGGAGCCGGAGTCTGGAGCCGCGATGGCAACGTGGCCTACCGCATGGGCCGGGGCATCAAGGCGGGCCGCGTGTGGACCAACTGCTACCACGCCTATCCGGCCCACGCGGCCTTCGGCGGCTACAAGCAGTCGGGCATCGGCCGCGAGACCCACAAGATGATGCTGGACCACTACCAGCAGACCAAGAACCTGCTGGTGAGCTACAGCCCCAACGCCCTCGGGTTCTTCTGATCCAGGTTTCCTTCAACCTCTCCAGGCGATCGCCAAGGTGCGATCGCCTGGGTTTTTCCCGGGGGCAGACATGGTCCAGCGCGTCCTCGCCACCGATGCGGCCCTGCAGCTGATCTCGACCCTCAAGGCCAAGCACGGTTCGCTCATGTTCCACCAGTCCGGTGGCTGCTGCGATGGCAGCTCGCCGATGTGTTATCCCCTCGGCGAGTTCCTGGTGGGCGAGGCAGACGTGCTCCTCGGCGAGATCGGTGGCAGCCCCTTCTACATGAGCCGATCCCAGTTCGCCTACTGGGAGCACACGCAGCTCACCATCGATGTGGTGCCTGGCCGCGGCGGGATGTTCTCGCTGGATGGCCCTGAAGGCCTCCGCTTCCTCACCCGGTCCAGGCTCTACACCGAGGCGGAGAGCCTTGAGCTGAGCCGGGTGGAGAAGGGGTAGACTCAAAGCTGGAGAGGACCTCCCGGTCCCGTATAATCGCCGGATGTCCCCCCAGCGAACCTCCGGTGTCCTGCGCTCCTTTCCGCCCGTCTTCTGGCTGGCGAACGTCATGGAGCTGTTCGAGCGGGCGGCCTACTACGGCCTGAACTCGGTGCTCGCGGTCTACCTCACGAACAAGATCTCGGAGGGCGGCCTGGGCTTCACGGAGCAGTCCGTGGGCTTCCTCCAGAGCCTCATCTACGCGTTCACGTACGTCATCCCCATCGCCGGCGGCGCCCTGGCGGATCGCTACGGCTACCGGCGGATGCTCCTCTTCGCCTTTTCCATCCTGTCCGCGGGCTACTTCATCGCCGGCAGCGTGACGGCCTATGGTGCGGTCTTCGCGGCGCTGCTGCTGATGGCGACCGGCGCAGGCCTGTTCAAGCCCATCATCTCGGGTACCCTCGCCCGCACCACCACGGAGGAGAACTCCGGCTTCGGCTTCGGCATCTACTACTGGATGATCAACATCGGCGCCTTTCTGGCGCCACTGCTGGTCAGCGTGCTGAAGGGCTTCTCCTGGCGCTACGTGTTCATCGCCTCGGCCCTCTACTGCGCCGCCATGCTGGTGCCCACGGTGTTCCTCTTCAAGGATCCGCCCCGGCCCGAGAATACCAAGAGCCTGCGGGAAGTGGCCCGCAGTGCGGCCCTGGTGCTGGGGGACGCCCGCTTCATGCTCATGATCGTGGTGTACTCCGGCTTCTGGATCCTCTACTTCCAGAACTTCGGCTCTGTGCTCTGGTACCTGCGCGACTTCGTGGATGCCACACCGGTGAACCGGTTCTTCGCCTCCTTTGGTGTTCCCCTGAAATTCGACGCCGAGCACGTCACTGTGATCAACGGGGGGACGATCATCCTGTTGCAGGTCCTGGTGAGCCGTCTGGTGAAGAACGTCCGACCCCTGCCGACCATGGTGACGGGCATCGTCATCGGCACCCTGGGCTTCCTCTGCCTCGCCGCGTCGGCCAACGTGTGGGTCTTCATCCTCGGCATTTCCGTGTTCTCGATCGGGGAGATGACCGCGCATCCGAAGTACTACAGCTATGTGGGCCTGGTGGCGCCGACGGACAAGAAGGCGGTCTACATGGGCTACGCCTTCCTCTATGGCGTCATCGGCAGTCTGATCGGATCCAGCCTGGGGGGCGGGCTCTATGGCTCCATGCTCAAGCCTCTCGTGGGCCACCCCGGCGCGGCGGCAGCGGCCCGGAACTTCTGGCTGATCTTCGTGGCCCTCAACTGCGCGGCGGCGGTGGGCCTGATTTTTTACGACCGCGTCTTCGCCGAGGACACGCCGCATACCAACGCGAAGGCCCGGAAGGTGATGATCGCCATCTACGCTGTGTTGCTTCTGGCGGGTCTGCTGTTCCTCCGCTCGTCGGTCTTCGGTAGCCCGGAGATCTCCTACAAGACCATGGTCCAGGCCGTGATCATGCTGCTCCTGGGTGCTGGAGGCATGACCGTCAGCCTTAGGCGGGACCACAATCAACCAGGGGTTCAAGGCTAGCTGGTCGCGGAAGACACGAAATTCCACAGAAGGCGCGGAAGGGGCTTTGCTGCCCCAATGGGCACCCTCATGCCTCTTCAATGCCTTCCGGTATTTTCCGCGCCTTCCGCGACCAGCTCTTTTCTTGTTGCTTGGTCGCTTCTAAAACCAGATCTACCGGGTCGTGTGCGACCGGTCGGTGCGTCGGGCCTGGATGAAGCGGTGGATGGGTTCGAGGTCGGTGCCAGGCGCCGGCGTGAGGACGAGGCCGAGGCGGGTGGGATAGTCCTGGCCCTCGAGGTAGGTGAGGTGCTTGACCTCGGCGGGACAGCGCAGGACGGTGCCGTCCGGCAGCTCGGCGTCGATCGCCACCGTGGTGTGCAGATCGACCATCAGGGACTCTTCCAGCGCAAGCCCAACACCGGTCTCCGTGAGGTTCACCAGCAGGGCATCGTATTGGCGGTCACCCAATCCCACCCGCACCTTCAGGGGAGACTGGTCGGGCGCCGCGACCCGCATGTCCCGGCGGTGGTGGAGCCGCGCGGATTCGTGGGGCCAGTCCAGCCTCAGCACCGTGTTCCCGAGGGGATCCTGGGTGGGCGGGAGCAGCAGGGATTCCAGGGTCAGCACATCGTCGCCCAGCAGGATGGTCAGGGTGACGGGCATCCCTTCGGAAGGCACGGAGTCCCGGGCATGGAGGCCCGAGAGTTCCAGCGTCGAACCGGGGCGGAAGGCCTGGAGACGCAGGTCCCCCAGCAGCCGGGAGCTGGCGCTCTGCAACCGCAGGCTGGCCACGGCCTTGGTGGCGCGGGCCTGGATGAGGAATTGTTCCAACACAGATGCGGTCAAGAGGGAAGCGTGGCCCATGGAGATCCTGCCTTTCAAATGCCTTGGCCCAGGCGGCTGGCCAGGTTGTGGTGCAACCCCGCTGCCAGGATGGCCTTGGCCGCGCCTTTCACATCGTAATCGAGTCGGTGCAGGCGCAGACACCGGCGATTGGGGTCGAAGGTCATGAAGGAAACCCGGGGATCCCGGTCCCTAGGCTGGCCCACCGAGCCAGGGTTCACGAGGTATCGGCAGTGGGGCTGCAGCTGGAAGGACTCTCCCGGTTGGAGGCAGATCCAGTTCAGCTGGCTCTTGACCTCGTCCAGCTCGAAACAGCCGGGCAGGTGGGTGTGGCCGAAGAAGCAGAGCTGACCCTCGAAGGCATCGAAGGCCTGGCTGATTTCCCGCATGTGGAGCAGGTAGGCGTCCTCATCCATGGGGGAGCCGTGGGCGATCTGGTAGTCCTGACCCACCCACAGGGGGCCCGTGGGAAGGTCCGCCAGGAAGCGCCAGTTGTCCTGCCGCAGCTTCTCCCTGGTCCAGTCCGCGGCCTGGCGGGCGGGCAGGCTGAAGCTGTCATCCGGCTCAAGGCCTGCGCAGACCTTGTCATGGTTGCCGCGCACGAGGAAGCGGGGCCGCAGTTCCTTCACCTTGTCCAGCAGCTGGTTGGGATGGGCGCCGTAGCCGACCAGGTCACCCAGGAACACGAAGCGGTGGATGGCCCGCCGGCGCACGTACCGCAGCACGGCCCGGAGGGCGTGCAGGTTCGCGTGCAAATCGGAAAGAATCAAGTCCACTGGGCTCTCGGGAGATTCAACAGTCTAGCAAGGCGGAGACCAAGTCCCGAGAACTGTGACCGAAGGCGAGGACGGCCGGCGCCAGTGTCCATGCGGGCATGCGGGCGGCCCAGCGGGCCATGAAAGCCGTCTGGTCCTGGGCCAGGGGGCGGTTGGGATCCCGCCCGGCCCGCTGCCAGGCCCGCTGGGGCGTGTCCGCCAGCCACAGGGGCGCCACGTCGGCCGCGGCCACCACCGCGCGGTTGGCTTCCGAGGCCCAGGCCCCGCCGCCCAGGGCCACCACGGCGGGTCCCGACAGCAGGCCGGGCAGGAGGGCCGATTCCATGGCCCGGAAGGCGGCCTCGCCGGATGCGGCGAAGATCTCGGCCACGGGGCGTCCCTCCCGGACTTCGATGACCGCATCCAGATCGTGGAAGGGCAGGGCGAGGCTTCGGGCCAGCAGGCGGCCCAGAGTGGACTTCCCGGCGCCGCTCCCACCCAGGATCACTACGCCTTGGCCGCGTTTGAAAGGTGGGCAGCAGCGCCAGCGCAGGCGCTGGACCGCCCAGCCCAGCCCGGCATGGTCGTTCGTCCGGTGGAACTCGCCCACCATGGCGAGTGCCTCGGCGCCGGCCTCGAAGCAGGGCGTAGCGTCCCGCAGTGTCAGTCCGCCGATGGCGATGGGGGCGATGCCCCGGTCCCGGAGCGCCGCGCACCCGGCCTGGAGGCCCGCCAGCCCGATGGGCGTGGCGTGGTCCGATTTGGTGGAAGTGGAGCGAAAGGGCCCCACGCCGGCATGATCATAGGCGCCGTCCAGAGCCTCCCACTCCCGGGGCTCATGGGTCGAGGCGCCGAGATGGCATCCGCCCAGTCCCGGGAGGGCGCGGGCCTCCGCGGCTGGCAGATCCTCCTGGCCCAGGTGCAGGCCCCAGGGGGTCAGGCCCTCCCGGGCCGCCAGCAGTGCCAGGTCCGCGCGGTCGTTCACGCAGATCATGGGCCAGCCGCCGTTGGCGGCGGACGCTCGCAGCGCCTTGAGAAGCTCCTCACCCTGGCGCTTCGCATCGAGTGGCTTGCCCCGGAACTGCACCAGCGGAAATCCCGCCTCCCCGAAGCGCCTGATCTGCTCGGACAGGGGTTCCGGGCGGGTGGCGTCAGTGATGGGGTAGAGGGGCGGCAGGTGGAGCATGGCTTCAGTCTAGGTGCTCACGCGGCCTCGCTGTCCGCGAACTGCAGTCGCACCAGCTTGGCGTAGACACCGTTCTGGTCGATGAGCCCCTCGTGGGTGCCCCGTTCCACCAGGGTGCCCTGGTCCATGACCCAGATCTCGTCGGCCTCGCGGATGGTGGACAGCCGGTGGGCGATGGTGAAGGTGGTGAGGCGGTGGCTGACGCGCTCGATGACCGTCTGGATCTTGGCCTCGGTCTCGGAGTCGATGTTGGCCGTGGCCTCATCCAGGAGCAGCACGGCGGGTTCCAAGTAGAGCATGCGGGCGAAGGCCAGCAGCTGGCGCTCCCCGGCGCTCAGCTTCTGGCCGCGCTCGCCCACCTGGGTCTCGAGGCCCAGGGGGAGTCGGTCCACCAGGTCCCGGAGCTGGCTCTGCTCCAGCACGGAGGCCAGTCGGCCCTCGTCCAGGGGGCGGTCCAGCACGATGTTGTCGCGGAGGGTGCCGGAGAAGACGAACACGTCCTGCAGCACGAGTCCGAAGAGGCCCCGCAGGCTCCGGAGCCCGAGGTTCCGGATGTCCTCGCCATCGACGGTGATCCGGCCCTCGTGGACATCGTAGAAGCGCATGAGCAGATTGATGAGGGTGCTCTTGCCGGCGCCGGTGTGGCCCACCACGGCCACGCGCCGCCCCTTGGGGATGGCACCGCTGAGGCTGCGCACCACCTGGCGGCCACCCTCCTCGTAGGCGAAGGTGACATCCTCGAAGCGGATCTCTCTCGCGAAGGTGGCGGGCCGCGCATCGGGCGCCTCCGGGATCTCGTCCCGGTTGTCCAGCAGGCGGAAGATGCGCTCGCTCGAGGCCAGGGCCGTCTGCATGACGTTGTAGCGCTCGGCCAGTTCCCGGATGGGCCGGAAGAAGCGGTTGGACTGCTGGACGAAGGCCAGCAGCAGCCCCCAGGTGATGGCGCCCGCCTGAAGCTTGAACCCGGCGTAGAAGATGAGGGCCGCGGTGGTGGCGGACGTGATGAATTCCACCACGGGGAAGAACACGGCATAGGCGAAGATGGTCCGCAGGAAGGCCTGGAAGTAGTCCTCGTTGAGCCCCCGGAACTGCCGGGCGCTGACCTGCTCCTGGCTGTTGACCTGGACGAGACCCATGCCGGAGATCTGTTCCTGCAGGAAGGCATTGATGGCCGCGTAGCGGCGCTGGGTCTCGCGGAAGGCCTCCCCCGCCCGGCGGCGGAACACCTCGGTGGCCACCAGCAGGAAGGGCAGGATGCCCACGGCCACCAGGGCCATGCCGGCGTGGGTCCGGAACATCCAGATCACGATGGCCAGCAGGGACAGGGCATCCCCCACGATGGCCACGAACCCGGAGGCGAACATCTCGTTCAGGTTCTGCACGTCGCTGGTGACCCGGGTCATGAGGCGGCCCACGGGGTTGCGGTGGAAGAAGTCCGTGTTGCGCCCCATGAGGTGGGCGAACAGTTCGATCCGGAGGTCGAGCATGGCCTTCTGGCCCACCTTGGCGAGCAGGAAGTAGCGGGCGAAACTCACCAGGAAGCCGGCCACGAGCACACCGGCGAACCCGGCCAGGAGCGGGGCCGCGCCCTTCAGGCTGCCCTGGTCCATGAAACGGTTGATCAGGCGCAGGGTCAACTCGGAGGGCATGACTTCCAGCGCGGCTCCCACGGCCATCAGCAGCAGGAGGACCAGCAGGCCGACCCAGTAGGGGCGGAGGTAGCTGGCCAGGCGCCAGAGCAGGGCATGTCGCATGGGCCGCTGGTCCACCTGGTCGGACTGGAAGAAGGTTCCCTGTTCAGACATGGGGCCATTGTCCCACATCCACAGGAGAAAGCCGCGACTCCGGGGCGCGTTCCCATGCGGGGAGGGCTGCTGCAGCCTCATGTAGACTGGAGGTTCCCTGGAGACCTCATGGGTTCCTGCATTTCCGGCCTGCTCGCCTGCTGCTTCATCGCCACCGCCCCAGGGCCTGTCCAGGGCTCGGATGCGGCCGTGGAGGCCCGCCTGCGCCGGGACGTGACCTTCCTCGCCTCGCCGGAGCTGAAGGGGCGCGGGAACGGCTACCCGGAACTGGAAGTGGCCGCCCGACGCATCGAGGGCGAGCTGAAGGCCCTTGGGCTCAAGACCCAGATCCAGCGGTTCCCTTTCATCGCCAGAATTGTGCGTGAGCGCCAGGATGCGGTCCTGACCCACGGCGACACTCCGCGCTCCCTGATCTGGGGCAAGGACATCGAAGCCCTCGGCCTGAGCGGGGACGCGGACTTCCGCAACAAGGCCCTGGTCTTTCTCGGGTACGGCGTCCAGGTTCCTGGCGGGTACGATGATTTCGCCGGCATCGACCTGAAGGGTCGCGTGGCGGTCATCTCCCGTTCCGTGCCGGACCTGGACGTCTTCAGCCACCTTCCGCGGGGGGAGCGGAGCCTCCTGCTCCGGTTGAAGCGGCTGGAGACCGCCAAGGTGGCGGGTGTCATCGTGCTGGAAACGGTCGGCCTGCATCCGCTGCAACGCGAGGAGGGTCCGGTCAAGGTGGACCTCCCGGTGGTGGGCATGACGCTGGAAGCCCTGGGGAATACCTGCGGGGACCTGACGGCCCGGTACCAGGCCATCAAGGACACCGGAAAACCCGCGAGCCAGGATTTCATCCAGGCGCCCTGGACCACCCTCTCGCTGAGCCTGAAGCTGCGTCGTGAAGAGGCCCAGGTGCCCAACGTGGTGGCGGAAATCCAGGGCCGCGACCCCAAGCTCCGCAAGGAATTCATCGTCCTGGGCGCGCACATGGACCATCTTGGCCTGGGCGAGCGGCACAGCATGGGCGGCGCCGAAGCCCGCGGGCTCCTCCATCCCGGGGCCGACGACAACGCCTCCGGCACTGCCCTGGTGGTGGAACTGGCCCGGGAGCTGAAGCAGGCTCGGCCCCGGCGCTCCATCCTGCTGCTCCACTTCGGCGGCGAAGAGGAGGGCATGCTGGGATCCCAGTACTGGATCCAGCACCCCACTCACCCCCTGGAGTCGGTGAAGTTCATGCTCAATTTCGACATGGTGGGGCGGCTGGATGCGAAGGCCCCGCGACTGATGATGGGAGGCCTGGGCGCTCCCAAATCAGCGGTCGAGGCCGCAGGCAGACTGGCGCCGAAGGCGTTCACCATCAGCGCCGACATCGGGGCTGGCGTGGGCGGCTCCGACCACATGAGCTTCTCGCAAGCCAAGATCCCCACCTTCTTCTTCTTCACGGGCCTGCATGGCGATTACCACCGCCCCACCGATACCGCCGACCGCATCAACTACGCCGGCATGGCGCAGGTGGCGGCCTTCGGCAGGGCAGTGTCGCTGGACCTGGCCAACGCGAATGCCCTGCCGGCCTGGGATGCCGATACCGCCAAGGTGCCGATGCAGGGCGAGGGCAGCCCCATGCGCGTCGCCTTCGGCACCATCCCGGACTATGCGGACAATCCCAAGGGCTTCCGCATCAACGGGGTCTCGAAAGGGTCCACGGCGGAAGCGATCGGCCTGCAGGGCGGGGATATCCTCGTCCAGTTCGGAGACAGGCCTTTGGCGAACATCTATGACTTCATGGGCGCCCTGGGCGCCTTCAAGCCCGGGGACAAGGTCGTCATCCAGTGGCTTCGGGGCGACCAAATCATGAAAGCAGAAGCCACTTTGAAGGGCCGACCATGAGGCTTGCCACGCCATCCGGATTCGCCACGGAGGTCTTCCTCCTCGAGAAACCCGATCGGGACCTGCTCCCGGAGGGGCCCTGGACCCTGGTGGGCGACCAGCGTCTGCGCGATGCATGGACCGGGGCCGACATGCCGGAACCCGCCGATGCGCTCTGGGTGGCGGTGCCCGAAGAGGAAAAGAAACTGCGCACGTTGATCCCCTGGCTGGAGCACTGGGCCCGGGTGCCCCTGCACCGCGACGCCACCGTGGTGGCCCTGGGCGGCGGGGTGTTGACTGACCTCACGGGACTGGCCGCGTCCCTCTACCTGCGCGGAGTCGCCTGGCAGGTCTGGCCCACCACCCTGCTGGCCATGGCTGATGCGGCCTTGGGTGGCAAGACCGGCGCGGATCTCGCCGCGGGCAAGAACCTGGTGGGCGCCTTCCATCCCCCTCGCCGCCTGGTGGCCTGCACGGATCTGCTGGCGACCCTCCCGGAGCGGCAGTTGCACAATGGCCGCTGGGAGCTGATTAAGACCGCGCTGATCCTTGGCGAAATGGCCTGGGCCATGGAGATGCTGCAGGACGGGCCAGTCAAGTTCGGCTGGATCGAGCGGTCCCTGGCCTACAAGGCCGGGGTGGTGCACCGGGACCCGCGGGAGTCGGGGGAACGCCGCCTGCTGAACCTCGGCCACACCCTGGGGCATGCGCTGGAGGCCGCTTCGGGCTACCAACTGCTCCACGGCGAGGCGGTGGGACTGGGTCTGCTGGGCTCCTGCCTCCTGGCCGAAGAGCAGGGTCTGAAGCCGTTCCCGGCCAGCCTGCTCGAACCTCTCGCCCGGCGCCTGGCACCCCTGGCCGCGCTGGTGGCGCCCTGGCGGGACTGCCTGCCCCTGCTGGCCCGGGACAAGAAAGCCAGGCGCGCCCCTGGCCACACGGACGACAAACCCGCCACGGAGATCCAGTGCATTCTCCCCCGGCCTGGCGAACCCGCCGTGCAGCGGACCCTGCCGCCGGAGGCCTGGGAATCCTCTCATGCCAAGATCCTGGCCCTGCTTCATCAGGAGACTGCGCGTGCGTGACCTTCGCATCCCGATCCTTGGACTCCTGCTCGCGGTGGCACCCACCTTCGCGGAGGATGTCCGCGCCCTCATGCTCCAGGCCAGGGCCCTTCAGCTACGAGGCGGGGGCGAGGACCCCAAGGCCGCCGTCGCCCTCTACCGGCAGGTGCTGGCCCAGGTGCCGGAAAGCGCTGAAGTGAACCTGCGTCTGTCCGAGTCCCTGGAGGAGGCGCAGGACCTCGAAGGGGCCGTGGCACCTGCCAGGCAGGCGGTGGCCCTCGCCCCCCAGAACGCGGAGGCCGTGGCCCACCTGGCCCTGCTGCAGTACCAGCGGGCGCAGAAGGATGCCACCCTGGCCCCCGAGGCTGCCAAGGAACTGCGGATCGCCAGCCTCCGGCTGCCGCAGGATCCCGAACTCTGGGCCCGCCTGGGCGAGGTCTCCGAGCAGCTCAAGGACAGCCAGGGCGCGCTGCGGGCCTGGCTCCGCCTGGGCCGCCTGCGGCCCGGCTTCGGGCCCGCCTGGGAGCGGGCCCTCATCCACTCCAGGGCCCTCCAGGACTACGACGGCAAGCGCGAGGCCCTGCTGGCCTTGAACGCCAGGAATCCCGAGGACCGGCACCTCCGCCTGCTCGAGGAAATGGCGCGGGAGCAGATCAAGTCGGGCTACCTCGCCCATGCGGAAGAAAGTTTCCTCCTGCTGGCCAAACATCTGCCCCAGGAGGCGGGACTCTGGGAGAACGTCTCCCTGATCCGGCTGCAGACCGGCCGCTGGGCGGAGGCCCTGGAGACCCTGGCCAAGGCCGAGGCACTGAAACCCAGTCCCACCCTGACCTTCCATTCGGCCCGCGCCCTCATGAACCTCGGACGCTTCGGCGATGCTGAGCAGCGCCTGCGGGGCATCGTGGGGCAGACCATCGAGCCGGAATGGGTGGCGGATGGCGCGCCCATGCTCTACGCGGAATCCCTGCTGCTCCAAGGCAAGGGCAAGGCGCTGCTCAGCTTCCTGCAGGCCAAGCCACCCCATCCCAGCACCGATGGCGAAGCCCAGGTGTTCAGGACCCAGGCCTTCATCAGCCTGAATGATTGGAAAAGCGGCCTGGAGGCACTCAAGGAGGGCATCGCCCACTACCCGAAGGTGCCCTTCTTCCAGCAGGCGGGCCAGTTGCCGCCCCGGTATCTCGATTACGCGTGGTTCTCGCGGAAGGAGACTCGCGCGGCCCTAGAGCAGCTGCATCTCGAGGGCATGGCCGCCCTCTGGCAGGAGTTCCAGCGCTGGGACAAGTGCCTGGAGGCGCTGGAGCGCTCCCGCAAGCTGTCCTCGGTGCGCCGGGTGGACATGTTGATCATGGAAAGCCAGGCCTACGACCAGCTCGACCGCCATGCGGAATCCCTGGCGGTGATGCGTGAGGCCCAGGCGCTGGAACCGAAAAATCCCCTTGTGCAGAACAACCTCGGCTACCTGCTGCTGGAGCAGGATCGCAACCTGGAGGAGGCCGCCGCCCTCATCGAGGCCAGCGTCCAGGCCACCCCTGACAACGGCAACGTGGTGGACAGCCTGGGCTGGGCCCAGTTCAAGCTGGGCCGCGTCGTCGAGGCGGAGGCCACCCTGCGGAAGGCCGCCGATCTCAGTCCCTTCAGCCCGGAGGTCCGCAAGCATCTCGGCGATGTGCTGGAGAAACAGGGCAAGCTCACCGAGGCGGCCGAACAGTGGGAGCGCGCCATGGCTTTCGTGTTCCCGGAGCGGACAGCCCTGGAGAAGCGCCTGGGCCAGCTTCGCATCCGCATCGCCAAAGAGCAGGCCAAGAAGCTGGAAGCCCCGGCCGCGCCTCCGGAAACGCCCGGCGCCAAACCGGATGACGAGGAGGACGACTAGTGGTGCCCGTCCAGGCCCCGCCACCGCCGGCCATCCCGGCTCCCGCCCCCTCCGCGCCGATCCGCGCCCAGTACGGGTGGGGCTACGCCGGGCCAGATGGAGAAGGCGTCGGCACCCTCAGCCTGCTGATGGAGGCTGCCAGCGGGAAGCTCATCCTCGAACTGCACGCACCCGGGGAGCGCCTGCTCCTGCTGGAAGGGACCAGCGCGTCCGGCTACCGCCTCCAGGTGCCCCGGCAGAAGCTGGACCAGCAGGCCGCCACCCTGGCCCAGCTGCCCTTGCCCTTCCTGCCCCAGGTGCCCAGCGTGGCGGCCCTGCTGCGCCTCCTCCGGACGGGCGAAGGCGCGGGCGTGTCCGTGACCAGGAAGGATGCCCAGGGCCCCCTGAAGCTCCACTGGCAAGGCAAGGACGCCCGTGGCAAAGACGAGCAGGTCTGGCTGGAACGGAAGCGGTGGGAGGAAGGGAAGTAGACTCTTTCCCCGGTTGTGCCGAGTGGCCTGGATGGGTGTCAGCGACCCCCCTGGTCGGCCTGGGCCCAGCAGGCCAAAGGTCATCGGAAAATTAATAATTGAGACATTGACTCAATATTGAAAAGACCTACATTGTCCTGGCCCAAGGGCCACCACGGTGCGCCTCACCTGGGCGGGAGGTGGCTCTTTTTCAGGTCCGACCGGGAGATGCGCATGCGATCCGCAGAAGATGATGTTCGAGAAGCCTCAACCCGGTTCTATGCCGGGCTGAACCAGATGGCCAATGGCGATGCGAGTGGACTGGCGGGCATTTGGTCCCATGGGGCGGATGCGACGACCATGCACCCCATTGGTGGGAGGGAAGTCGGCTGGGATAAGGTCAAGGAATCCTTCCAGCAGGTCGCCCAGGCGGCCACCGACGGGCGCATCAGGCTGGAGGACCAGCTCATCCGGATCACGGGCGACCTGGCCTATGAACTGGGCGTCGAGCGCGGGGCGCTCGACTTGGTCGGCGAGCGGGTCCCCGTGGACGGCCGAGTCACCAACATCTACCGCCGGGAAGCTGGGCAGTGGAAGCTCGTCCATCACCACGCGGACACGTCTCCAGCCATGGTGGCGGTCATCCACAAGCTGCTCGCGAAATCCTGAATCCCCAGGGTGTCCGCGGGAAGCGGCCCCATCAACCTAAGAGGAGTAGACCATGGCCTACGGCATCGTGCATCACTTCCCCGGCGGCACCAAGGCGCAGTACGAGGCGACCGTCGCGGCGGTCCACCCCAGCAAGGACAGCCTGCCGAAGGGCCAGATCTTCCACGCGGCGGGGCCGTCGGCTGGCGGCTGGACTGTCGTGGCGATCCACGAGTCCAAGGAAGACTGGGAGCGGTTCCGCAACGAGACCCTGATTCCCAGGATGCAGAAGGGGATCCCTGGCGGGTTCGCCACCCCACCTGAGGAGACCTCCTTCGAAGTCTCCAAGCTGCTCTCCCATGAGGCGTCCCTGACGCTCTAGGGCGCTACTCTTGCGGCCTCGGCGGGCAGGGCGGCCTGCCCGCCGAGATCCACGCATTCAGGATCGCATCGCCGAGGTGCTGGCCGCCGAGCTCAAGCTGCCGCTTCACCACGGGCCCCTGCTTGTTCCAGAAGATCATCCAGTAGGCTGGGGTGCGTGACCGGCCCCGGTCGTGCTGGGGTGAGGTACGGTCCGCTTCCCGGTCATCTTCCAGCAGCTGCGGGACCAGCGCATGCGAGGCCCGCAACCAATCCCATGGGCGGGTGACAAAGGCCTCATCAGCCCGGGCTGGGGGCACCGACAGGTCCTCGGCGGCGATGTGCCTTTCCACGAGGCCGCTTTCCCAGCGGCTGTGGACGCCCCGCTGATTGGTGAACTGCCCGTCGTGGTTGGTGGTGGTGTGCAGGGGCACATGGGCATCGGCGATGTAGTGGCCCAGGATGGCCGTGGCGAAGCCCACCCGCGCCGCATCACCGCTGCGAAAGGCGTCCACCAGATCCCGCCAGCGGTCCTGGATGATCCAGGGCACCACACCCAGCTGGTAGTAGCCGCCGCCCACCTTGGCGTACGCTTCCTCGAGCGTGCGGGGTAGGTGGCCCGGATCGCCGTAGGGTTCCATGTCGAGGAAATGGCGAGGCCCTTCCTTCCTGTCGGACTTCCAATGGTCCGGGTCCGAGGCGTGGTCGCAGACGTCCGCTTCGCGCCCCGCGAACCACGCCTTCGGCCCCTCGGGAAGGGAGCGGAGGGCGAGGGTGGAGACCACCCGGTGGCCCTTGTCGCCCCAGGCTCGCAGCGGCATGGCCAGGAGCAGCAGCAGCGGGAGGATCTTCGAGCCGACGCTATTCAGGGATGGTCCCGGTACGGTCCCAGCGGGTGCGGGTGAAGAAATGGCGGGCGGTGTCGATGAAGTCGCCAGCCACGTCCTCCGGTCCGCTGGGTACCCGGCCGTTGTCATTGTCCGTGTCGCCTTCGCGGAAGCTCCACCACACGAGGAAGGGGCGGCCCCGCAGGTGGTCCACCGGCAGGAAGCCCCAGTACCGGCTGTCCATGCTGTTGTCGCGGTTGTCGCCCATGGCGAAGATGTGGCCGGGCGGCACGGTGATCGGTCCGAGGAAGTCCTTGAAGCCCTCCTGGATGAGGCTGCCCATGGACTGCATCTGATTGCGGTCGTGGAGGGCCAGCACTTCGGCATCCGCGTGGCGCCACAATCCCACGGGCCGCTCGGCCTCGCCTGCATAGCGGGTGAGGGGCCAGGGGCCCGGGGTGGGGCCTTCGGGGCTGCGGCCGAACTGGAATTCGAAGGGCCCCGTGACCTGCTTCCCGTTCACGTAGAGCCGCTTGTTGCGCATCTCCAGCGTGTCCCCCGGCAGGGCCACGCAGCGCTTGACGTAGTCCTGGTCGCGGTCGATGGGATAGCGGAAGACGATGATGTCGCCGCGCTTCACGCTGCGCATGGGGAAGAGGGACTCCTCCCAGCCCCACTGGGGCCGGGCGAAGATGAACTTGTTGGCCAGCAGGTGATCCCCGATCATCAGGGTGTTCCGCATGGAGGCAGAAGGAATCTTGAACTGCTGGCCCACGAAGGTCTTGAAGAACAGGATCAGCACCATGGCGAAGCAGATGACTTCGAGGTTGTCCCGCACCATGCCCTTGTCGGCGCCCGGTGGCAGGGGGATCTCGATCGCTTCGTCGGGAGGTGTGGGGTCGGCCATGGGAGCTCCGGGGTCGATCGGCTAGGGACGCTTGAAGGCGGGTAGGTCCGTGAATCCCCGGCCCACGAGCCGGTTCACGGGGATCCAGGCGCCGTTCCGTTCTTCGAGGGTTTCGACGCCCCCGAGGTTGGGCAGGTAGAGGGTCCTGCGCCGGGGGCCCAGGGGTGTGCGGGCTTCCACCCAGACGCCGATGGGGTCCGACGTCGCGGGCAGGATCGCGGCGGATCCCCAGGTGGCCCGACCCAGGACGCGGAATTCGATGCCGTGGTCCACCCAGCCGGGAACTTCCGGGAAATGCGCCGGCAGGACCACGGCCAGAAGCTGGCCGCCGTCTCCCACGAGGTCGATGCCACCGTCATGGTGCTTGGCGAGCAGGCTCATCCGGCCCTTCAGGTTGGTCAGGTCCAGCTGGACCAGGGTGGGGGTGCCGGGGGCCAGGGTGGACCTGGCGACTCGGAGCTGCAGCCGCTCTGCCATCCGCTGGGGCTGGGGCCGGGAGGGATCCTCGAAGGCCAGGGTCAGGCCCTCTTCCCAGGGGCCGTACACCGGCGCCGGCACTCTGGGTTGACAGGCCAGGCACGCCAGCAGCGCCACGGGCGCCAGGCTGCGCAGGGGCCACCGCATCAGCGGTGGCCCTTGCTGAACTTGGCGATGAGATCCGTCAGGGAAGCCGTGGTGGCGGGGACGGACGGGACTGGTGCGACCTGGGGCTTTGCCTCGTGCTCAGGCTTCGGGGGCCTGGCTTCCTGGGGACGGGGCGGGCGGACGCTTTCTGGCCGGGGTGCCCTGGGACCCTCGGGACGCGGGGGGCGAGGCCCTTGGAACGAAGCCCCCTCGGGCCTGGGTGGTCTCGCTCCTTCAGGTCTGGGTGGTCTTGCCCCTTCGGGTCTCGGGGGCCGGGGACCGGCGGGCCTGGGGGGACGGCCGTCGGGCCTGGGTGGGCGTGGGCCCGCTGCGGGCCTGGGCTGGTTCGGCTCGGGGCGGTTCGGTCGGCGATGCTGAGGCGGACGGCCCGCGGTCTCGGGCGCCGCCAGCAGGGCCTTGATGGAAAGGGCGATGCGCTTGGCTTCCAGATCGACCACCAGCACCTTCACCTTCACCGCCTGGCCCACACTGAGCGCATCGGCGGGGTTCTTGACATAGCGGTGGGCGATCTCGGAAAGATGGACCAGACCGTCCTGGTGGACGCCCACATCCACGAAGGCGCCGAAGTCGGTCACGTTCGTGACGATGCCCTGGAGCTCCATGCCGATCTCCAGGTCGCTGGGCTTGTTGACGCCCTCGCGGAACTGGACGATCTCGAAGCGGTGGCGGGGATCGCGGCCGGGCTTCTTCAGTTCGGCGATGATGTCCTTCACGGTCTCCACGCCGAACTTGTCATCGACGAAGACCTTGGGATCAAGTCCATCCAGCACGGCGTCATTGCCGATGAGCTGGGACACGGTCTGGCCCGCCAGCTGGCAGATGCGCTGCACCACGGGATAGCTTTCGGGATGCACGGCGGAGGCGTCCAGGGGATCCTCGCCCTCCGGGATGCGCAGGAAGCCTGCGGCCTGCTGGAAGGCCTTGGCGCCGAAACGGTTGATCTCCAGGAGCTGCTCGCGTCGCTTGAAGGCGCCGTGTTCGAAGCGGTGGGCCACGATGCCCTTGGCCAGGCCTTCGCCGATGCCCGCCACATAGGCCAGCAGCTTGTACGAGGCGCTGTTCAGGTCCACGCCCACCCGGTTCACGCAGCTCTCCACCACGTCATCCAGGCCCTTCTTGAGGGCCGTCTGGTTCACGTCGTGCTGGTACTGGCCCACGCCGATGCTCTTGGGATCCACCTTGACCAGTTCGGCCAGGGGATCCTGGAAACGCCGGGCGATGCTGATGGCGCCCCGCACGGTGACGTCATGCTCGGGGAATTCCTCCCGGGCGATGTCGCTGGCGGAGTAGACCGAGGCGCCAGCCTCGCTTACGCTCACGCAGATGAGGCCGGCTCGGTTCGTCTCCTTCAGCCACTCGCGGATGAAGGCTTCCACCTCGCGGCCCCCGGTGCCGTTGCCGATCGCGATGGCCTCGATGGGGTTCTCGGTGCAGAGCTTCTCCAGCAGGGCCCGGCTGCCCTCGAAGTCCCGCTTGGGTTCCAGGGGGTAGATCACGGCGTTCTGCACCAGCTGGCCCAGGCGGTTGATGACCACCAGCTTGCAGCCCGTGCGAATGCCGGGATCCACGCCCAGAGTGCAGCGCTGGCCCGCGGGGGGCGCCAGCAGCAGGTGGTCGAGGTTGGTCTGGAAGACCTTGATGGCCTCACCATCGGCCTTCTTCTTGGCCTCGTAGCGCACTTCGGATTCGATGGCGGGGGCCAGCAGGCGGTCGAAGGCATCCCCAGCCACCTCGTTCAGGAAGCGGCGGTAGGCACTGCCCGGGTTCACCTGGACCTTGGACACGAGCTGGGACACGAGGTTCTCGCGATCCACCACCAGCTTCACCGTGAGGATGTCCTCCTTCTCGCCCCGGCGCAGGGCCAGCAGGCGGTGGCTGGGAATCTTGCGAATGGCCTCGGCGAAGTCGAAGTAGGGCTTGAACCGGAGGGCGGACTGGTCCGCCTTGCGCTCTTCGCGGATCTCCGACTTGAGCACGCCGTGGTCGTGGAACTCGAGGCGCAGCCAGGCGCGGATGGCCGCGTCCTCGGCCAGCCGTTCGGCCAGGATGTGGCCCGCACCTTCCATGCACTCCGAAGGGGAGCGGAGGCCGTCTTCGTCCTTGATGAAGGGTTCGGAAATGATGAAGGGGTCCGCGCCGCTGTCGTCCGCCAGCAGGGAATCCAGCAGGGGCTCCAGGCCCCGCTCCCTGGCCGCCGTGGCCTTGGTGCGCTTCTTCGGCTTGTAGGGCAGGTAGAGGTCCTCGAGTTCCGCCTTCACCCAGGTGGTCTCGATCTTGGCCCTCAGCTCCGGCGTCAGCTTGCCCTGCTCGTCGATGGTCTTGAGCACGGTCCGGCGACGGTCCAGCAGGTCCTTGTAGTAGGCGTGGCGATCCTCCACGGCCCGGATCGCCACTTCGTCCAGGGAACCGGTCATCTCCTTGCGGTAGCGGGCGATGAAGGGGACCGTGTTGCCCTCCTCCAGCAGTGCCACGATGGCGGCGACACCCGCCCGTGGGAGCTTGAGCTCCTTGGCCATGAGGTCCAGCAACTGATCCACACTTGCTCCTTGCATCCCTGCTTGCGGGAAAGGCGATCATACCAAGGACGGAGCTTTACCGCCTTACCAGCCCCAAAGCCTGGTCCAGCTGCCCCCGAAACTCGCCGTCGAAATCCACGGGCACCTTGATCACCTGCCGGATGCCTGCGGCCTTGGCGGAGAGCAGGGTCTTCACATCGGGTTCCCGCAGGAGCAGGAAGACGGGGATCCCCTCGAGACGGCCCATCTTCCGCAACCGCTGGGCCACCTCGATCCCGGAGAGGGGGCCGATCCGCTGGTCCAGGAAGATGGCCTCCACCGGCGTCTTCTTGGACAATTCCAGACCCTGGACAAGGGTTCGCGCCTCGATGGCGCGGGAGTAGCCGCAGACCTGCAGCGAGCAGACGAAGATGCTCCGGTCGAGGTCGTCCGGCAGGATCACCAGATAGGGCTTCCCCCGTCGGCGCAGGCGGAGCAGTCGGTCCTCCGGCGGGATGCCGTTCTCTTCGGGGAGGGCAGGGGCATCAGGATCGAGGAGGTCGATGGCCGCCTCCGCTGGCAAGCCGAACCCGGCGAGTGGATCTTCCTCCTCGCCCGTGGCTTCGTGGGCCTCCTCGGCCTCCTCCTCCACCGCCGGCTCGTCCTCGCAGGCGCCCCGTCGCCGGCGCATCGGGAAGGCTCGGCCGAAGCTGGGCAGCCGCCGGGCCATGAACTGCTCCAGGCGGCGCTGGTCCGGCGTTCCCAGGCCCAGGAGGCGAAGACCCACCAGCACCTGCCCCCCCTGAGTGGTGGTGACGAACCGCACTTCTCCCGAGCCCTCGAGGGTGGGCAGGTGGGGCAGGTTGAGGATGCGGACCACCTGGAGCTGCTGCCCTTCGAAGAAGAGCTCTTCACTCGGTTGCAGGCGGCGGTCGCCCTGGATCTGCAGGGCCCGGTCCACGCGCAGGCAGAGGCCCTCCAGGCTCAGGTTCTGCAGTCGCCCGGAGGCGGCGATGCCGCCGCAGAGGTTCTCGAACAGAGCCGCGCTGGCCCGCTCTCTGGCCCCGATCCGCGTGCGCAGCGCCCCGCGGCGATCGGCGAACTGGACCATGGCCGGGAGGCGGAAGACGCTCTGCATGTAGCTGCCCCGCCCCTTGTAGCCGACGGTGGCGCGGAACCGCATGCCGGCCAGGGGGAAGTGCAGCTCCACCTCCTGCCCGACCTCCAGGCGCGGAACCTGGTGGGGGAAGCTGAGGGAGAACGAGGGTTCCTGATCGTTGACCAGCTCCACCCGCGCCCCCAGGCAGAGGGGTGGTTCGGCGCGGATGTGCAGGTGGACCAGGCTCCGGAGACGGGACAGCTCCTCGAGGTAGGCCAGGATCTGGTCCGGGTCCCGCAGGGCGGGTTCCCGGTCCGGCGTGTCCTCCCTGTTGAATCCAACAAACCGCTTCAGCATCCATCGTCCCTGAGGTCTGTTCCTCATCGGGTGGGGTGCGTGGAAAGTGAGTCCTGGCTGGTTCTATGGCTGGGGGAGGGAAATCTTCCGCCGGGCCCCCAGGGGAGGGCGCTCCACCCCTCGCAGGGCCATCTTCCAATGGGCCGCATCGAGGCCTGTGCCGATCGCCACGGCCACGCAGTCCGGCGCACTGCCGTCCGCACGCAGGGGCAGGGGCGAGATTTCCAGCCGCCCGTCCGCCAGCTGGAAGGCCCAGCGATCGCTGCCATCGTTGCGCGGAGCCCAGCCGCTGAAGGCACAGACGCCCTTGGCGCGCAGCAGCTCCCCCTGGGCGGGCGGCGCCAGCAGCAGGGCCTCCAGGGCCGCGGGATCCACAGGGTGGTCCCAGTGCAGCGTGATGGCGCGGGCCTCGGCGAAGCTGTGGGCAGCCGTGGGCTCCCAGCCGGCGGGCACCGGCCTCAGGTCCCCCTGCCAGGGGTCTGGGCTGCCTTCGGGGGCCAGGCCATGGCGGGTGGCCACCTGTGGGATTTGGCGGAAGGCGGCGCGCAGCTCGCTCTCCCAGGCCACCCCGGCGGAAGGGTCGAGGTCGGTCTTGCTGAGGTGGAGGAGACTGGCCAGGGCCGCCTGGCGGTGGAGCAGGGGCTTTGTCTGCAGGTGGTCCACCGGCGTCAGGCAGGAGATGACCGTGAGGAGGCCCACCAGTCGCAGACGGCCGGCCAGGGCCGGTTCCAACTCCAGGTCAAGGAGGTCGGTGGGATCGGCGAGCCCGGTGGTTTCCAGCACCACCCGTTCCGGGCGGGTGTCCTCGGGCTGGTCGCACCAGCTCTGGAGCGTGGCGACCACATCATCCCGCAGGCTGCAGCAGACGCAGCCGTTGACCAGGTTCTGCACCCCCGCCAGCTCGGGCCGTTCCGCGTCCACCAGGGTTCCGTCCACGCTGATGGCGCCGAATTCGTTGATCAGCACCGCCACCCGCCGTCCCGCCGCGACTTCCGCCTTCAGCAGCCGGTTGACGACGGTGGTCTTCCCCGCGCCCAGAGGACCGGTGACGATGAGGATGTCCAGGGGGGCGCGCATATCCATCAGACCTATGATGCCGTCCGGACCTGAATTATGAGAGCGTGGATGCGTGGATTTCCTCGATCTCTCCTATCGGCTGGCCGTCTCCCTGGCTGGCGCCGCCGCCCGGGCCTGCGTGAGGGCCGTGCCCGAAGGCTGGCGGCTGCGGCTGGAGGCGGAGGCGCCGGACCTTCCCGCGGGCCGCTGGATCTGGCTGCATGCCGTGAGCGTCGGGGAACTGCTGCTGGCGGAAGGACTGGTAGGCCGGCTGAGGGGGGCCGGGCACCGGGTTCACCTCAGCACGGGCACGCCGGCGGGTCTGGCCCTGCTGGTCCAGCGCCTTCCGGCCTGGGATCGCGGAACGGGCTGCATCACGGGTGGCGCCTTCCCCCTGGATGATGCCGCGGGGCTGGAACCCTTTCTGCGCCATGCTCCAGGGGCCTTCATCGCCCTGGAAACAGAGCTCTGGCCGGGCCTGCTGGCGGCGCTGGACGCGCGGAGCATCCCGCGGCTGGTGGTGAATGGACGCCTGACGGAAAGGTCCCTTCGCAGGGGCGGCGCCTGGATGCGCCGGGCGGCTTCGAGGCTGACCTGTGTCGCGGCCAGGGACGAAGCCAGCGTCGAAGCCTTCCGCCTGCTGGGTGCCCCCGAGGTGGCCCTGGGCGGGAACCTCAAGGCGGACCTGCCACCGCCGCGCCCCCTGCACTCGGGCTGGGGGGCCCTGCGGGCGGCCTGGGCGGATTCCCCTGTCCTGGTGGCGGGAAACACCGTCGAGGGCGAGGAGAGCCTGGTGCTGGAAGCCTGGCGGGCCGCCAGGGCGGCGTCGCCGGACCTGCGCCTGGTGCTCGCCCCTCGGCAGCCCCGGCGCTTTGATGACGTGGCCCGACAGTTCATGGAACAAGGCCTGGCCTTCCGCCGGGCCTCCGAACCCTGGCCCGGGCAGGACGCCTGGCTGGGGACCGAGGTCCTGCTGCTGGACACCCTCGGCGAGCTGCCCGCCGCCTACGCGGAAGGCACCTTGGCCCTGGTGGCCGGAGGCTGGACGGCCACCGGTGGGCACAACCCGCTGGAGCCCGTGCGGGCGGGGGTTCCCACCCTCATCGGTCCCGGCTACGCCAACTTCCAGGACCTGGTGCAGCCGCTCCTGGAGGCAGGTCAACTGAAGGTGGTGGAAGCCGCTGGTCTTGGTTCCGCGGTCGGAATGGCGCTGGCCCAGGCCCCCCTTCGGTCCGCCGGTCCCGTGGCCCTGCCCGCCTCCCTGACCGGGGCCCTGGACCGGACCCTGGCCCTGCTGGCGCCCCACCTTCCGGCAATTGGATAGAATCACGCCCATGGAGCCCCCATGATCCGACGGCCCGCCCATATCCTGCTGATCGATGACGATACGGAAGTGCTGGAGATGGTGCATTCCGCCCTGTCGCACTACGGGATGGAGGTGCATGCCTATTCCGATGCGGCCGAGGCGCTGGAGCTGATCCAGAATCCAGCCGCTCCGGAATTCGATCTGGTCATCACCGACATCAACATGGACGGCCTCGATGGGTTCGATGTCGTCCACAAGGTGAAGACGCTGCAGCCACGCCTCCCCGTGGTGCTGATGACCGGGCAGGCTTCGGTGGACTACGCCATCCGGGCCATGCGGATGGGTGCCTCGAACCTGTTCATGAAGCCGGTGGCCATCCGGGATCTGGTGCAGAGCGTGTTCCACCTGGTGGACCTGCACCGGGAGTTCCGCCTGGCGGACGACGGATTGCGGGGACTGGTGAACGAGCGCCGCCACTTCCTCTTCCGGTCGGATGAGCTGGACATCCCCAGCCTCGTACGGCACCTGACGGATCGGCTGGTGCCCATGGGATTCGCCTCCATGAGCAACCTGGATGTCATCGCCATGTCCTTCCACGAGGCCCTGGTGAACTCGCTGGAGCACGGCAACCTCGAGCTGGATTCGGCGCTGAAGAGTGACCTCTTCGCCAAGGAGGACCCCTACACCAAGCTCCGCGACCTGCGGATGGCCGACCCTGCCTTCGCCGGGCGCCTGGTGGAGGTGCGCCTCGCCATGGACACGGAGCGCTTCGAGGTCGAGATCAGCGACGAAGGCAAGGGGTTCGACGCCAGCCGCATGTCACCCCTGCCCGGGGATTCCGATCTGGCCCCCCACTGTGGACGCGGCCTCCCGCTCATCATGCTGGTCATGGACGAGGTCCACTTCAACGACAAGGGGAACCAGATCAGGCTGGTGTTGCGGCGGAAGTAGGCTTAAGGAATAAAGGAACGGCGCCGTGCGGCGCCGTTCCCGTGAAGCCTGAGGCCTGAATCCTGCCTAGAACGCCCCTTCGACGAACGCCTTCAGCTGCGGCTTGGGCTGGCCTCCCACGAGCTTGTTCACGGGCTTGCCATCCTTGAAGACGATCAGCGTGGGAATGCTCATGATGCCGAACTGGCCGGCCACCTGGGGGTTCTCGTCCACGTTCATCTTCACGAACTTGGCCTTGCCCTGCATCTCGGCGGCCAGCTCGTCGAGGACGGGGGCGATCATCTTGCAGGGGCCACACCAGGGGGCCCAGAAATCCACCAGGGTGACGCCCTGGGCGATGGTCTGGGTGAATTCGGCGTCGGTGATGTGGGCCACGAGGTCGGACATGGAGACTCCTTTCAAAGTCGGGGGATGGGCTATCAGGGTAGGGGCAGGGGGCCGTCGGGACTGCCGCCCCCCCACTGGGCGATGGTGAAGATGCTCATGTAGCGTTCGTTGGTTTCCCGCAGGCGCTGGGCGAGCACCTCACAGAGAGCGTATAGGATTTTCAGGGCGATCTGGTGCTCGGCCTCGATCAGTGTGCGGAGCCCGGGAAGGGGGATGTAGAACAGGACGGAATCCTCATTGACGATGGCGTCCGCGGCCCGGGCGGAGTTGTCGATGAGGGCCATTTCCCCGAAGAAGGCCGGGGATTCCAGTACCGCCAGGGCCTCCTCTCCCGTCAGGCTGGACTTGGAGATGCGCACGGAGCCTTTCACCACCATGTACAGGCCATCCCCGGGGTCACCTTCGCGGAAGAGGACGTCTCCGGCAGAGTAGGAGCGGACGTCCCCGATGATGAGGATCTGGGCGCGCTCCATCTCGTTCAGGTTTCTGAACAAGGGAGACTGGGTCAGGAAGGTGGCGTCGATCAACGGTGATCCGCAGAGGGTTCCAGGGGCACGTGGGCACAGAGGTCGAGGCCGAAGCCGCGCAGCCCAATGTACTTGGTTTCATGCCGGCTGAGCAGGCGCATTTTCCCGACCCCCAGCTGCTGGAGAATCTGCGCGCCCACACCGAAATCCCGGTCACTCATGGTCTGGGGCTGGATATGGCCTTCGTCCGCTACCCCAGGCGTATGGGCGTGGCGGCGCAGGTAGACCAGGGCGCCCCGGCCTTCCTTGGCCAGGAAGCCCATGGCCTTCTGGAACAGGCCGGATTCGAAGCCATGCAGGTCGTCCGGAAGTGTCTCTACATGCACCCGGACCAGGGGCGGCTCGCCACCGGCGGTCAGATCGCCCAGCACGAAGGCCAGGTGGCTGCCGCCATCCAGCAGGCTCTCGAAGCGGTGGACCTTCAGGTTGCCCCAGATGCTGGCCATGGTCCGGACTTCCAGGGGCTTCACCAGGGGCTCTTGGCGCAGTCGGTAGG
Source organism: uncultured Holophagaceae bacterium (assembly GCA_903884655.1). GTDB lineage: Bacteria > Acidobacteriota > Holophagae > Holophagales > Holophagaceae > Geothrix. The sequence goes on from CAISFO010000029.1 coordinate 106,644, forward strand.
CGACCAGATCCGCCACGGTCACCAGGGGCAGGCCATGCTTCTGGCAGAAGGGCACCAGATCGGGCACCCGGGCCATGGTGCCGTCGTCCTTCATGATTTCGCAGATGACGCCGCTGGGGTGCAGGCCCGCCAGGCGGGCCAGGTCCACGCTGGCCTCGGTCTGGCCCGTGCGGGTGAGCACTCCGCCGGGGCGGGCCCGCAGGGGGAAGACATGGCCGGGCTTCACAAAGTGCTGGGGCTTGGCGTCCGGGGCGATGAGGGCCTGGATGGTGCGGGACCGGTCCTGGGCGCTGATGCCGGTGGTGGTGCCCTCCCGGGCCTCCACGGAGACGCAGAAGGCCGTCTCGAAAGGGCTGGTGTTGTCCCGCACCATGAGCGGGATCTGCAGTCGGTCCAGCGCCGGGCCTTCCAGGGCGGCGCAGATGAGCCCCCGGCCATGGGTGGCCATGAAGGCGATGGCCTCGGGGCTGACGTGCTCAGCGGCCAGGGTGAGATCGCCCTCGTTCTCCCGGTCCTCGTCGTCCACCACCACCACCATCCGCCCCTGGCGGATCGTGTCGATGGCTTCCTCGATGGAAGCGAACGGGGAGTCGGGGCGGGCGCTCATAGGACATCAAGCATCGCTCAGGACACCTTCCGGGGGAAGGGCGCACTCGGCGGATCCTGCTCACTCCATGGTATGGTTGGGCATCCGGTCTACCTTCCCGAGAGGAACAGCCCATGTCTCAGGGTGTGATTCAAGGCTCCATGCGCGAGGCGCCGCTGCCCGATATCATCCAGCTCGTGAGCCAGGGCGGAAAATCCGGATGTTTTCACGTGCAGCAGGAGGCCGCCAAGGCGCGGATCTACCTGAAGGACGGCAGGATCATCCATGCCGTGACCCAGAGTGGGGAGGGTTTCGAGGCGCTCATGGAAGTGGCCCTGTGGCTGGAGGGCACCTACCGGTTCGAAGAGATCCTGCCCGATGTGCCGGCGACCATCACCAAGCCCAATGCCTCCATCCTGATGGAACTCGGGCGCCGGATGGACGAATGGCGGGTCATCAGCCAGAAAGTGCCATCCGTGAACCTCTACCCCGCCTCCACCCTGCTGCCTGGCGAAACGGTGCAGGGTGTGAATCCCCGGGAAAGCCGGGTGCTCGGCATGGCCACCGGCTACTACACGGTGTCCGAACTGGCTGAACTGATGCAGAAACCGGTGCTCAGCATCGCCAAGGATCTCTACGGCCTGGTCATGGCCGGGCATGTGGTGCTGAAGGGCCTCCGGTCGGGCAAGCCGCCCGTGTCCGAGGTTCCTGCCAAGGAACTGGTGCCGGTGTCCACCCTGCTCGGCACCTCTGGTGTGGCGGCGGGTCCGGTGAGACCGGCCTCCCAGGAGGAGGAAACCGCCATCGTCCGCATCCAGCCGCCTCCTCCGGCGCCCCGGACCCACGGATTCCCGGAGAAGGAAGACCCGCTTCCCGAGACCGTGGGAGGCGGGGTGGCCAGTGGTGATCTGCCGGTGGCTCCCCCCAAGCCCGCCCCGGTCGTGGTGGATCCGCAGCGCATGGTCAAGCTGATGAATTTCACCCAGCGCATCGCCCAGGCCGCCAAGCTGGTGCTGCCCGAGCAGCACCATGAATCGGTCAACCGCCTCCAGGCCAAGGCCACCCAGCAGCTCATCTCGGGCGAAGGCCCCGAGGCCGTGAAGGGGCTCGCGCTGGCCATCAGCCGCAACGCCGTGGAGGCAGGCTGTGATGCGGACATGGTCCGCACCCTGAACACGCAGCTGAAGGCCCTCTTCAGCTCTAAATAGGCGCCCCGATGATCCCTCGCTTCCTGCTTGGCCTGGTGGCCTCCATCCTGCTGCTCGCCACGGGATGCAAGGACCCAGGGACCGGAAGCACCTCCGGCGCGGCCCTTTACACCTACGACAGCAGCACCTCCGCTGTGTTCGTCTGGTCCGACTTGAACGCCCTCTACAGCGGCACGGCCACCACTGTGGCTCCTACCAAGCAGATCACCTCCAGCCTCTTCACCAGCAAGATCCCCAGCCTCGCCTGGGGCGGACTCTGCCTGGACAGCCAGAAAGGGTATCTCTACCTGGTGTCGGACACCGGGAACATCGTCCGGGTGGCCAACTTCCGCTCCCAGAGTGGCGTGGCCAACTCCCTCGATGTGGTCTCCTTCAGCCTTTCGAACACAGGCCGGCTGTCGGGCTCGACCTTCGGGCAGGCCAGCGTGGATCCTCAGACCAACACCCTCTACATCACCGAGAACAGCAGCAGCGGTACGCAGATCTGGGTCGTCACCAATGCGAGCAGCCAGTTCCAGGACGCCTCCATCGGCCTGCAGGCCCTGCAGGTGAGCGGCGACAGCGGCGGCACCGGAGTCGCCTCGGCCTCGGGATCGGTCTACGCCTTTCTGCTGAACGGCAGCGATGTGGGCAGCGTGGTGACCTACTCGGGACCCCGGCTCCGCAAGGGGACTTCCTCGGGGTTCACGTCAGCCAACACCCTCATTGGCAGTTCCACCTTGATTGGCGAGTACGGCTCGCTCGCCCTGGATTATGGGAACGGCTACTTGTTCGTGGCCCGGCACAACGCGGATTCCAGTGGAGGTACCGCCGCCCCCATCCAGGCCTTCACCACGGGAATGTTTGGACAGGGGTACGACCAGATGCCTGTCCTGACGCTCGGCAATGGCACCTTGCAGTCGAACCTGCGGGTCATCGCCCACGCGGGCACCAAGAACTGGCTGGTGGGCCTGGGGGGCAATGGCGCCACGGCCTACGGCAGCATCTGGATCTGGCAGACGCCTCTGGGTGGGTCCGCGGCCATCACCATCACCGCTTCACCCACTTCCTCCTTGTTCAAGGGGCTGGCCGTGGATGGAAACGCGTCGTGACCAGCCTGCGCCTGGTGGGACTCCTGCTCCGGGATGTGCTGCGGGACCTCTTCCGGCACCGGGGACAGTACGTCCTGGCGGTGCTCACCCTGGCCTCAGGCCTCCTGTTGGCGGGGGGAGGGCTTCTGCTGGTGGAAAGCCTGGACCGCTTCGTGGGGCGCCTGGAAGGCATGTCCAAGGTCGTCGCCTATGCGGCCGAGGGCCGCTCCCTGGATGAGACCGCGGCCCGGCTGAAACGCGATCCACGCTTCCGCGAAGTGCGCCGCCTGTCGTCCGAGGAAAACCGGAGAAGCTTTCTTTCCGCCACCCGCGAGGCCGGACTGTTGCTCGAAAGCGCGGGCCAGGACGCCCTGCCCGAGAGCCTGGAGCTCACCCTCCGCCAGGACCTGGCATCCGGAGGCAGAGCCGTGGAAGTGGGGGCGAGCCTGAAGGGGATGCCTGGCGTGGGCGATGTCCTCGTGGACCAGGAACGTCTGGAGAACCTTCAGCGCGTGGCCCGCATGCTGAGGTCGGCCCTGGCCTCCCTGGGTGTGGTGCTGATGCTGGCGGCGGGCTTTGCGACGGGGAATGTCATCCGCATGAGCCTGCTGGCCCGGGAAGAGGAGATCACCATCATGCGCCTGGTGGGAGCTTCGGAAGGGTTCATCCGCACACCACTGCTGCTGGAGGGGGCCTTCCTGGGCCTGGGCGGCAGCCTGCTGGCCCTGGTCGGGCTCTTCGGCCTCTGGCTGCCGGTGTCCCGGGGTGTCGGCGGCCTTTCGCCCATGCTGGTGGAACTGGCCCGGCTGGGTTTCTTCTCCTGGGGCAGCATGGTCCTGTTGGCCACCCTGGGCGCGACCACCGGGGCGCTGGGCGCCCTCTGGGCCTTCTGGGCCACCCGCAAGGCCCAGCGCGAGGAAGAGGCGATGATGGAAGGGGTGGGCTGAGCCCTCAATAGGAGAGCACCAGCACCAGCTCCAGCGTGTTGTAGCTGAGGTTCCGGTAGCTGGCGAAGACCGATCTCCCTTCGGCGCTGAGGTGGCGATTGAAGGTGTACCCCACGCCCAGGGCAAGCGCGGGCTCGTTCTTGGTGGTGGTGTCGTCCACGGTGTAGGTCCGGGTCCCGTTCAGCGAGTCCTGGGTAGAGTAGGTGCCGAAACTGTGCACCCGCCACAACTTCACGTAACCCCCGGCCGACAGGTAGAAACTGCCAGCCGGGCCGCTGGGGCGGTACAGGCAGTCGGCACCGTAGGACCAGGCGCTCCACCGGGCTTCTTCCGCGCCCCGGTCCGAGTAGCGGGTCGACTTGTAGGTGTATTGGTTGCTCAAGGTCGGGAAAGCCTGGAAGGCCACTGAGGGACGCAGGGCCAGGGTTCGGGTGAGGGGAATGGTGAGCGACAGGGCGGCTCCCAGGCCAGTCTTGGAGCCCATCTCTTCGCGAAAATCGCCATTGGCCTGCGCCAGGCTGAGCTGCAGGGCCGGTACCATGGGCGATTCGGCGCGGGCGACGGCGCAAAGCAGAGCGAGACCGAGGAGCTTGGGATGCGCAGTGGGCGTCATGGAAGGATCCTGGGTCGGGGCTAGAGCGTAAACAGGGGCATCACCGCCTGGATGACCACGGGCTTGCCGCTCGTGTTCTTCAGATACTGGGCGATGGTCTCGACATTGGCGACGATCTGAGGAATCGGGATGCCCTGATGGAGATCATTATTGCCGATCATCAGGAAATAGCAGTCGATGTCGGGTTGGAGAAGGGTGTCCAGGCGCTTGATGACATCGGCGGACGTTTCGCCGTCCACTCCCATGTCGTAGGCCTTGATGCCGAGGAGGTCACTCCAGGTGGCTGGAGTGGTGCCGTTGTTCACCATCACCACGTAGGTGCGGTGGGTGATGGAATCGCCCACCATCCCGGCGCAGGTGACGCCATTGGCCTTGATGTAGGGCACCAGGCGGGCATCGGCCCAGCGCAGATAGCCCAGCTCGGAGAGGTGCTCGCCGTCCGGCATGTAGAAGAAGACCAGGGGTTCTCCCGTCTTCGTGACCAGGATGGAGTAGGTGTCCAGATAGGTCAGCTGCAGCTGCTGGGCCTTGGTGGCCAGGGCCATGTTCAGCGCCCGGATCTCGATGTTGCTGGTTTCTCCCACCGGGCCAGCGCCACAGCCAAGGAGAAGGAGGGCGCCGAGCGGCCACATCAGGGATTTGAGCTTCAACCTGCCTCCGGGGCGATGATGACGAGGCGCGCCGGTGGGTGCTCGGCACAGGGGGGCTACAGGGCCTTCGCTGATTGGAACCATGATACTGGCAAGAGGTTGAACCGGCCTGGTTTCGTGAGTGTCTGTGGCTGCCGCAATTAGCGGGGCCGTAGCGCAAGGTTGATTGTTACAATATTTCCTTTGGATTGGAGTGGCCGTTGGTCCCCTCGTACTGGAAGGCCGCGAAGAAGGCGTGGTCGTGGAGCCTGCACGTGTACCCCGTGGGTGCCAACGGTCGGCGCAAGTACAAGCACCACCTGCGCTGGGCCACGGCGGCGGCAATCCGGCCCCAGCTTGCCCTCGGCTGGTTCGCGTTCCATGAAGAGCAGGCCATGCGGGGCTTTGCCGTGGCCAATCCCCGACTCATCTTCCGGGCCCTGACCCGCTACATGTCCGTGCGCTGGAGCCTGGCCCGCCGGATCAAGGTCATCCAGGACACCTACCGGTTCATCGTGTCCCGAAGCGACTTCCTGGCCGAAGCCCTGCGGTGCCCGGGCGGCCTGACCCTGGCGGCCTTCGACCTGGACCGGGGGCAACGGGGGCGGATCCGGATCGGCAGTGACCCCCAGTTTCGCAAGGAAGGCGAGATCGCCCTGTTCCTGGAACTGGAAGGCGTGGCGGGCTCAGTCTCCGGCTTGGCATTCTCCTGCGAACAGGAGCAGGAATGGGTGGCCCTGGTGGGAGGTTTCCAGGGGCGCAAGGGTGGGGACGAGGAAACCATCAAGCTGGCGACCAAGGCCATGCACGGCCTGCGGCCCAAGAACCTCCTCGTGCTGGTGCTGCAGGAGCTGGCCCAGACCTTGGGGATCGGGGCGCTGCGGGGAGTCGGCAACGAGGTGCAGGTCTACCGGTCGCGGCTCAACCATCCCCTGATCCCCAAGCGGAACATCCGCTTTGATTTCGACGCCCACTGGACTGAAATCGGTGCCGTGAAACGGGAGGACGGCTGGTTCGAGCTGCCCCAGACGACGCCACGCCGAGAGCCGCAGGAGATCAAACCCAACAAGCGCTCGCTCTATGCCAAGCGCTACCGGCTGTTGGATGACCTGCTGGGCCAGGTCCGCGAGCGACTGCTCAGCTGAGACGGCCTGTCGTCTGGAACCGCTCCTGCGGCCGGGTGGCCTCAGCCCTTCCAGCGCCTCGCGTCATCCTCGCGGAGCCCCAGCTGGTCCAGCACCCGCGTGGCGAAGGTCTCGAACAGATCGTCCAGCTGCAGCTGACCACTATAGAAACCGGGCATGATGGGCATCACCACGGCCCCTGCGTCGTGAACCCGCAGCATGTTCTCGAGATGGATGCGGTTCAGGGGGGTCTCGCGCAGGCAGAGCACGAGCGGGCGACGCTCCTTGAGGCAGACATCCGCCGCGCGGCTCACCAGGGACTCGCTCACGCCCGAGGCGATGCGGCCCAGGGCCCCGGCGCTGCAGGGCACGAGAACCATGCCATCGTGGCGGTACGAGCCCGAGGAGATATCCGCGCCCAGGTCCCGTTCGTCCCGCAGGCCCACTTTCGAAAGGGCCGCCAGATCCTTTGGCGAAAGTCCGGTCTCGTCGTGCAGGCAGCGCTTCCCGGTGGGTGAGAGCAGCAGGGCGATGTGCTCCACCGAGGGATTGACCGAAAGCCGCTTCAGTACGGCCACACCGAAGGCCGAGCCCGAGGCGCCGGTGATGGCGAGGGTGAAGCGGAGGCCCATGGTCAGTCCGGGTTCAGGTCGAGGAAGGCTGGGCCCGCGTGGGTGATGGAGCCGGCGCCGAACGTGATGACCAGGTCGCCGCTGCGGGTCAGGCGCCGGATGGCTTCCGGCAGGTCCTCCACGCGATTGACCAGGTGGACGTCCTTCTGGCCGTGGGAACGCAGGGCTTCGGCCACGGTGGCGCCATCCACGCCCTGGATGGGCTGCTCACCCGCCGCGTAGATGTCGGTGACGAGGACCGAATCCGCCTCGAAAAAGGCGGTGCCGAATTCATCCAGCAGGGCCTTGGTGCGGCTGTAGCGGTGGGGCTGAAAGGCGGCCACGATGCGGCGCTCCGGGAAGCCGGCCCGGGCCGCGGCGAGGGTGGCGGCGATTTCCGTGGGGTGGTGCCCGTAGTCGTCCACCACCATCACGCCGCCTTTTTCGCCCTTCAAATGGAAGCGGCGGTCGGCGCCCGTGAAGCTGGACAGGCTGGCCCGGATGACTTCCGGTTCCACATCGAGTTCCAGCGCGATGCCGATGGCGGCCAGGGCGTTCAACACCATGTGGTGGCCGGGAACACCGAGGCTGAAGGCGCCCAGGTCCGCGCCGTGCGCCGTGACCTTGAAGTGCGTCCGGAATCCGTCCTGGCGGATCTCGCGGGCCCGGATGTCCACCTGCGGATGGGTGCCATAGGTGCGGACCTGGCGCTTCAGGCGGGGCCGCACGGCGGCCGCGTGGGGATCGTCCATGCACAGGAAGACGGAACCGTAAAAGGGCACCTTGTTGGCAAAGGCCACGAAGGCGTCCTGGATTTCCTCCAGGTCCTTGTAGTGGTCCAGGTGCTCGCGGTCGATGTTGGTGATGGTGGCCAGGGTCGGATTCAGCATGAGGAAGCTGCCGTCACTCTCGTCGGCCTCCGCCACGAGGAAGGGGCCCTTGCCTAGCTTGGCGTTGCTGCCGATGGTGCCGAGCTTGCCGCCGATGACGATGGTGGGGTCGATGCCGCCCTGGCTGAGCACCTGGGCCACCATGCTGGTGGTGGTGGTCTTGCCGTGGGAGCCCGCCACGGCGATGCCGTACTTCATGCGCATGAG
>CAISFO010000030.1 GCA_903884655.1 uncultured Holophagaceae bacterium
AGTATCGCGCCGGGCGCCGCCCCTTGCCCTCCGGGACGAGGCCAGCCGCGCGCCCAGCTGCGTTAGCGGCCTTGAACGATGCACCACATCGCCCTGCGGCCACTGCCTTGCTGGATCACGCGGCTGGACCCGTCGCGGCTCGCATCCACTTTGAAAACAGACCCTAGTAGTGCCCCAGGGTGCCCTTCTCCCGCCCCGTCCGGACGGCCCAGGCAAAGCACAGATAGCTGCAGGGCAGGCCGATCAGGGCCCACAGCCCCAGACCTGCGAGGGCCGGGGCGATCTCCCGGACACCTCCGTTTTTCAACAGCAAGCCCCGGAGCGCCTCCAGGCAATGGGTCATGGGCAGGAGTTGCGCCACCTGCTGCACCCACCCTGGAAGGATGGACACGGGATAGTAGACCCCCGCCAGCAGGGACGACGAGAGGGTGAAGATCCAGGCCAGAGGGTTGCCGCGCTTGTACACCACGATGTAGCTGGCCGAGAGGATCCCGATCGAGGCGAACGCGGCCGCCGAAAGGACCAGGACGACGAGGACCAAAGGCAGCTGGGCCAGGGCGAAGCTGAGGCCCAGGCACCGCCCTACGCCGAGGTAGACCAGGACGTGGAAGGTGTTGAGGAGGAAGGCGAACAGGGCCGTGCCCGCGAGGTAGGCGGGGAGCGGCACCGGGCTGGCCAGGACGACTTCGAAGGTCCCGGTAAGCTGGGCTTCCCGCAACTGCCCGGAGTAGGTGTTGAGGCTCAGCAGCAGGTACTGCTGGACGGCGACACCCGTGAGCACAAAGGGGAAGTACCTCCCGCCATAGGCCAGGAGCTTGGCGGGCGTCGTCTCGCCGAACAGACGGGCCAACAAGAAGAAGATCAGGAGCACATGCAAAGTCCCCACCAGCTGCATGAGGAAAGACAGCTTGTAGCTCCACTCGTGCCTGAGGTCGCGGAGGAGGAAGGCTCCCAGGAGGCGCATCACAGGTCCATCTCCGGCGCCTGGTTAGTGAAGTGCGTGAACAGGGCCGCCATCCGGCCCGAGTCCGGCAACCCGTGGCTGTCGGCCAGGCTCGCGGGCTCGCCTTCGCCCATGATCCGGCCACCGTGCAGGATGGCCACCTGGTCGGCTAGCGCCTCGGCTTCGCCCAGGTTGTGGGTGGCCAGGAGAACCGTCCGCCCTTCCTCACGGACCAGGCTTCGCAGCAGGACCTGGGCCCTGAGGGCCAGATCCGGGCTCAGACTCCGGGTGGGCTCATCCAGGAGCAGCACCGGCGGATCGTGCAGCAGGCTCCGGACCAGGGCGAGGGACTGCTTCATGCCCGAGGACAGCTCGGCGAAAGGGGTGCTCCGCTGCGCCCCCAGGCCCAGGTCAGCCAGTGATCGCTCGCTCCTGGCCCAGCACTGTCCCCGGGAAAGGCCGTGCAGGGCGGCAAAGAACTCGAGGTTTTGGAGGACCGTCAACCGTCCGAAGAAGCTCCGCTCCTCGGCGGGAACGAACCCGAGGAGACGCCGGGCTGCCAGGCCGTGGGCGACCACGTTCTGCCCCAGGATCGCCGCCTGGCCCCGGGTCGGCAGGACGAGGGTCGCCAGGATCTTCAGGAGGGTCGTCTTGCCTGCTCCGTTGGACCCGAGCAGGACCGTCAGCGTCCCCCTCGGAACCACCAGGTTGAGGTCCGCCAGAGCCTGGCGGCTGCCATAGGACCGGGATAGCCCCGAGCATTCAATGCCGGAAGCGGGGCTGGACATAGTGACTCAGGGCCTTCAGGATGCGCCCGACGCGGACCAGCGGGTCCAGCAGGTAGCAGGAGGCGAGGAACAGACGGCTGGAACCGGGATGGCGGAAGACCATCCGTTTCCAGGGGGGAAACACCAGGCGGACGCCATAGAGCAGCCGAGCCCAGGGCCCACCTGCGAAGCGGCCTGCCAAGAGGATTTTCCAGTAGGTGAGGAGGTACGGAACACCAGATTGCCGAAAATCCCGGGTCAAAGCCAACACCTGTCGCGGTGTGAGTGATTGTCCTGGAATTTGGGGGCCGCCACCATTCCAGTTCTCGCAGAGGAGCTCAAACACCTCTCGACAATCTCGATCAAGGTGAAGTTCCCTCGCCAGGTCACCCAGCCATTGCCAGTTCAGAGTGCCCCCATGGTTACGGAGAACTTCGATGAGATCGCTGAACCAGTAAAGGAAAATGCCGCTGACTTTTGCATGCAGGTGAAGGTGGGAGGCCAGATGGATGACTTGGTGCTCCCATCCTAGGCTCCGCACTGGGAGCCCATCCCAATCATGCACAAGGGCTTCGGACCACAGGATTGCCTCAAGACGCGCAGGATCGCTGCACTTACGTGATAACAGATGGAAATGGACTTCCAGCCGGGCGATGTTCCCAAAATACCTCGGCGGTCCATGTCCGACGTGCTCGACCACCTTGAGCTTCTCGCTCTCCATGGGTTCATCCCGGCCGGTGGCCCCCTGTTCCTCCAGGATCCGCCAGAGCGCGGCCTCGTCCTGCTTGCGGCAGAGGAGATCGATGTCGCCCATCGGACGCAGTCCGATGTCTTCGTAGACCCACTTGGCCAGGAACGATCCCTTGAGGAGGATCACCTGGACCCCGGCGGCCTCCAGGGCGTTCAACACGCGCCGGAGCACACCGTAGATCTGGAGATTCTTCATGGAGGTCCGCTCGTAGGCCTTCTTGAAGGCTTCCAGAGCGTCCGCGGGCACGAGGTCCCGCAGGGATGGCCGGGACAGCTGGTGGTACAGGAGGGGCTCCGCCCTGAACAGCGCGGCTTCCCGGCGAAGCAAGGGCCAGTCCAGGGGACTGCGGAGGAGCGTTGCGAGCCGCTCCTCCCCGGAAGGCGGGAGCACCAGCCGGCAGGCCTCGACCAGAAGGGCGTCCTCCGGAGGCAGGTCTGCCATGTTCATGGGGCCACCGCCCGGCGGAGCCTGCGGCCCAGATGCTGCCGCAGTTCCAACATCCGGCAGATCATCCAGGCCTGGCAGCCAAGAATCCGGTTCCGCCAGAGCCCGAAGCCGCTGAGCATCGGGCGGGATCCCCCTGCCCTTGTCACATAGGTCACTCGCCCCATCAGGTCTTCGAGCCGGACCAGGCCGAAGCCGCGGAGGTTGTCGCCCTTCTGGCGAAGCCAGGTCACCTGATCCAGCCGCACGTGGCCCGCGAACCGGTGGACGATGAGGCGGTCTTCCCTCCGGAAGGCGATGAGGTCCCCGAGCCTCAGGGCTTCGGGCAGGACCAGGCCCAGCTGAATGCTGTCGCCGATCTGGAGGAAGGGATGCATGCTGGTGCCCTGCACCGGAACCAGGCAGAGACGCTCCGCCTCCAGAAGACTGGCCAGGGCATCGAAGGCGACCCGGTCCTTCACGGGAGCCCCCGCAGGCGCATGGCCGGATCGCCGATGAGGGTCATGGTCTCCAGCACTTCCTTGGAGGCGCCGGCCTTGTAGGCCTGGACCTTGGCCCCCGTGCAGACGGCCCCGAGGGTGGGCTTGCCCCCGGCGAAGAGAAGCCCGAACAGCCTGGTCGCCACCAGCTGCTGTTCCCACTCCAGTCCCAGGCCGCTGGAGGCGTAGCTGGCGATGGCGCCGCAACCGGGCGCGGCGACCACGGACTCAGACAGGCAGTAGCCCGACGACAGGGCGAACCAGCCGTTGAGGCAGTCCAGGGACACGATGAAGCTCAGCTTGTTGTCATTGTTGGTCAGGGAGGGCAGCTTGGAGGCGTCGAACACCAATTCACCCGTCCACACCGTGGGATCCCCGTGCCCGGCGTAGGTGGCCACCAGCATCCCCGCGTTGAAGGCCGAGATGATGTCCTGGGAGCACTTCGTGAAATCGGTGTAGCTGCTCAGGTAGACCTTGTCCGCCGTGATGGCGGCTGGCAGCTGGCCGGCGAGTCCATCGCAGAGGGTCGGAAAGCTGGCGTCGTTGTTGTCGGCCACGAACAAAGCCTGCTGGGGAGGCGCCGCAGTGGTGGATTCGTAGCCGAGGATCTTCTGCACCAGCACCGCCGCCTGGGTGGCGGAGGCCGAAGGCAGGCGCCCCAGCATCATCGACGGAAGCTCATCCTGACCATCCAGAGCGACGAACCAGTTGTCATCCGGAGTGAGCCCCAGCTCACTGGTCCAGGTGAGGTGGCAGGGGACTTGGCTCAGCTTGCCGGTGCCCAGCCGGTTCCGGTAGTCGAACGTGGCATCCCCCAGGAACAGGACATAGGTCGGCGCTGGCCTGGGCCAGGAGGCGTAGGCATAGGCCAGGAAATCCTTGAGGGCCTGGGGATCGGGCTGGCCATAGGCGAATTCGTTGTACACATCCTCCACCGCCACGGCGGCGACCCGGAGCCCTTGGTTTCGGCGGAGCTGGCAGAGCGGCTCCGCCGCGGCGAGGAAGGCCCTGGGGGTGATCAGGAGGTAGTCGGCCCCGGCTGAAGGGGTCCGGAGGGCGCCCGCAATCCATGGCACAAAGCTGGCAGGCTTCTGCACCTGATCCTGGGTCAGGACGTAGTAAGTCCGGGTGACCGCCGACGGGTCCTGGAAGGTGGCTTGATAGGCGCTTCCCGCGGAGACGATGGTCGGGCTGGTCAGGAGCGCCGGGTTCGAGGGATCCGTGATATCGAGGAGCTCCACAGCCGCGCTGGTGAAGCCCTGCACCTGGATGGGCAGGTACGTTCCCCCTGTGACTGGAATGGCGGCGACATCCCCCAGGGCCTGATTGGGGCCCCAGTGGGTGACCTCGACATAGTTCAGGAAGACGACGTCCGCCGCCGCACCCGTGTCCCCAGGAAGAACGACGGACACGGTGTTGCCGCCTGCCTGGAGGACGCCTGGGGGCAGGGGAAAAGTCTGGGTCAGCGGGATCATCCCAAACCAGGTCAGGTCCCCCACCAAGGTGCCATTGAGGCTCACCTGCGCATGATGATCGGGATTGGGGCCACCGCTGGTGCCGCCCTGGAGGCTGACCGTCAGGGAGGATGCCCCTGCCTGCTCGGCGAGGCCCGCCAGCTGGAAGGGGTAACTCCCCGTCTGGGGCGCCGTCAGCTTGGCCCAGAACCAGTAGTCCTGTACGGGCGACCCGGGGATCACCCCCGAGGCCGTGAGGTTCTGTTCCAGGTGGAGGGTCTCCTGGTGCACGGTCAGGGGGAGCGGGCTCCCGGAGGCCGCCACCCTGCGGCTTGACATGATGGCCCGGCTGCCGCCCTGCCCCAGCCAATAGACGGCCGTCCCCGAATATGGCGTGTCGAGGCCCTGGCCATAGAACGAGACGGTGTCCCCAGGACCGAAGTGGAGACCATCCGCGCAGTGGACTTGCAGCGCCACGGGGTGTCCCTGCGTGCTCAGCGAGAACAGGCCCGGCTGGTAGCTGCCGTGGCTGTAGCCTGCGGCCACGAGATCCTCGTAGGTCAGCTGGTAGAGCCCGGGCGCGGACACCTCCATCCTGAGCCGCTCTGGCGCCAGAGGGGGATCCTGCACCGGTGCGGGCTGGCTGCCGCCCCCGCACCCAGCCCACGCCAGGAGCAGAAGCACCGGCAGTGCCACCCGGAACGGTGACGCTTTCACGCGCGGATCCTTCCCATGACAGCATCCTGGATCAATCCCAGCCGCTGGTCCATGGGGCCGGGCCCCAGGCGGAAACAGGCGACCTGGTCCAGGAGCTGGCCCAGGTGGGCCAGGAGGGCCCCAGGCTGCGTGAGACCCGCGCCCGAGGAGGGTGCGTGCTTGAGTTCCTTCAGCAGGAAGAAGGCCGCCTGCATGGAAGAAAGGGCCTCCAGGCGCGCCGTCTGGGTGAAATCAGGGCCGGGTCCGTGCAGGGTGTAGACATTCCAGATGGCCGCGCGGTGGCGGGCCAGGATCTCCCTCGCCTTCCCGGTCTGGCCCGGCCGCCGGCGGTACCGGACCAGCCATTCCCGGGAACCCGGTCCACCGGGTTGTTCGAAGCGGACCTCGTCCAGGGCCTCGAGATCCGCCAGGACCGGGCCTTCCGTGTCCTTGCGCAGGCCGATCCGGAACTGCTGGAGCTGCAGGTCGCCTCCGGCTGTGTCCTCGCCCAGGCAGAAGAGCCACCGCAGGGGCCGAGGCTCGGTTTCGATGCGGAACCCCCTGCCATCCAGCGGGAACAGCAGTTTGTCCCCATCCAGGTTCCGGGCCTCCTCGCCGGGGCTGGGCCGCACCCAGAGGCTGCGGGGAAAGGGGTGGACCAGGCCCGTCAGCTTTTGGAACGGGCAGAAATCATCGGAGAGGTAGGACCAGCCCGCCTCCAGCAGGGCGATGGCCGTGGTGGTCTTCCCCGAGCCGGGGGGGCCGGCCAGGGCCAGGGCCCCCTCGCCCTGGCCCAGCACGGCCGCGTGCAGGACCGTGAATGCCCCCACCCGGTCCATCAGGGTCTCGGCGATCACGCGGGTGGCATGCAGCTCTGGCCGAGGGTGGCCCCGCAAGTCCTCGCGCTGGCCGTCCACCTCCAGGAAGGCACCGTCGGCGACATTCCCGGGCCCGAAGCGGACCTCGAGCCGACGGCCCACCGGCATCCCCGGGACCGCGAAGCGCGCGTAGTCCTGATGGAAGCGCGGCAGCGCCTCCTCAGGGCATGTCAGGCGAAGCCCCACATCGAGGACCTGGTAGGACCTGGCCACCATGCTCAGAGCCTTCCAGGCACCGGGCCCGCACCGCCCAGGATGACGTCGAACACGCGGGCATAGGCCCTCTGGCGGTAGTCGCACATGCTGTCCACATCCCAGAGGGTGCCAGTCTCCTCCAGGGCCTCGGCCATGCACCCGGACTGGCAGAGGTTCTGCCACTGGCAGGCCTTGCAGGCGGGAATGGTGTCCTTGCGGGTGAGCTTGGCCGCGTGCAGTTCGGCCATCCGCGCACCGTCGACGATGGCCTGCAGGCTGGATCCGTTCACGTTGCCGATCCAGCAGTCCGGTCGGATCAGGGACACGCAGGGATAGACCTCGCCGGTGGGTGTGATCACCAGCTGGCTGCCCACGGTGCAGCCCCCCCGTTCCCCATCCGGCATCAGGCTGAACCCGTTGAGGCCGCAGCTGACGTTGACATGCTTCGGCATGATGGAGGGGACCTGCAGGACCCGGTCGAAGATGGCCTCATAGGCCGGCACATCCAGTCCTTCGCCCGTGCAGTCCAGGGTTTCCAGGGCCCGCCCCTTTTTCTTCAGGGGGAGCAGACGCAGGCGGGGCACCCGCAGATCCGCGGCCAGTTGGATGATCTCCGGCATGAGCCGGTGGTTCAGGCCCTGGATGGTGGAGGCGATGATGAGCTTGTCGCCCAGGCCCGCGGATTGGAGGTTCCGGATGCCCCGGAGGGCGCCTTCGAAGGTGCCGGGCCCCCGGATCGCATCGTGGACCGCCGCCGTGGGTCCGTCCAGGCTGATCTGGACCCGGATGTCCAGGCCGCTCTCCGCGAGGTACCGCGCCCACCCTTCGTCGATGAGGATCCCGTTGCTGCAGATCTGCACCGGCAGTTGCTTGCCCACGCGCTCCAGGACGGTCTTCAGGCCCGGGTAGAGCAGCGGCTCGCCGCCGCTGAGCACCAGGAAGTTGCCCCCCCCGGCCACCAGTTCATCGACGATCCGCAGCACGGTTTTCAGGGGAAGCTCCTGGCGGGCCGGGAAGGCGCCCCAGCAGTGGGCGCAGGCCAGGTTGCAGCGCTCGGTGAGCATCAGGAACATGAAGCCGAAACAGGGGACTTCCCGCGCCTCGGGCTCGGCCCCATCCAGCATTCCATGATGGGTCAGCTGGTCCTGGACCAGGAGCACATCCCGTCGGGCCTCCGCCAGGGACAGGCCGAAGTCGGCCGCCAGGGCGGCTGCGGCCGCCTCGACGCTGCCGCCGGGGGCCGCGAGGTCCCGGGCGATGCGCTCCGTGGTGGGGTTGCCCACCAGCCACCGGGGCCGGGAGGGATGGATGAGCACCCGGTCCCCAGCCGCGCCGCCGGGGGCATAACTGGACAAGGCACCCGGGAATTGGGTGCCTTGTGGTCCTGAGGGTCTTTCATCTTCCATCATTCAGACCGGATTGCCGTCGCTGATGGTGCAAGCGAGGGCGGGCCCGACCTGCTCCAGGATTTCCTCGCTGGTGTAGGTAGTAATCTTCGGGGGCTGGTAGGCGGGTTTGGGGTCCACGTCCTGGATCGGGGCGGGCCCTCTGTCGTCTGAGTTGGTCATGGGAGTCTCCAAGGCTGTGGAATCCGCGCTCAATGGTTGAGGAGGAGGGCGACGTCCGCGTCGTCCACCTTGCCGTCGCCGTTGACGTCATAGGCGGGGTCGTAGTTGGCATCGCCGACCTTGCTGCCCCAGGCCCTGGCCAGGCCCGCCATGTCCGCTGACGTGAAGTTCCGCACAGTCACGGTGGCCAGGCTCAGGTCACCAGCGGCGTCCGTGAGCATGTAGGAGGTGGTTCCGGTGGGACGCACATTGAGGCTGTTGCCTGTGACGGGGCCCACGCCACTGAGGGCAAGGGAGGTGCCGCCGTTGGCCGTCCAGCTCAGGGTCGCCGTGCCGCCTGTGAAGACCGTGGCGGGAACGGCCTGGAAGGCCTGGATGGCCGAGGGGCCCGCCTGGGCGGAGATAGGGCCGTGTAGGGTGCTGACGTTGTGGGTGTCGATGTCTTCCAGTTGGTAGTACCAGGTCTGGCCTGCCGCGGCGGTCAGGTCCGTCCAACTGTAGGAGGCACCGCCGGGGAACAAAGCCTTGGTGGGGATGAGCTTGGAAGTGAGCTTGACGAAGCCGCCGGCGGGGCTGGTGGAGCGCCAGACATTGAACCCCGCATTGTCCATCTCCGAACCGGTGGTCCAGTTCAAGGTCACCTGGCCACCCACGGGGGTAGCGGTGAAGGAGTCCAGGGAGATCACCAGTGCGCCGCTGGCGAGGGTGATGCCGTAAGGGTTACTTCCAGTTCCCGTAGTGATCAAGGCGGCTATAGAGGAACCTGTGAGGTCAGTGGATTGGTAGATGGTGGAACCGACGGTATCGGTGATGTAGATTTTGTCGGCCACTGCGATCCCACCAGGCGTGGTCGCCGCCGTATCGATGCTGGTCAGCGGACCACCCCCAATGGCTTCCCGCCGAATGCCGGGAAGTCCCGGGGCACCAGTGTTGTCGTTGTAGTCGGTCCAGAACATGTCGGATGAATTGACTGCAATCCCGAAGATATCGGCCGTCGCTGCCAGGGCAATGCTGGTCGGCGTGGGAGTATCACCCAGGGTCGCCCACGATATGGAATTGCCTGAGATTAATGCATCCGCCCAGTAGATGGTGGTCGAATCGACTGCCAGGCCCCATGGATTTCCAGCGGTGGAAATCCACGTTTCGTCTCCTGCCGCCACGCTACCGCCGGCAATCGAATGTCGGCAAACAGTACCGACGCTGGGTTCGGTCCAGTAGACGTAGGTCCCGTCTACGGCGATGCCGACCGGATTGCTGGTCAAGCCGGTGATGAACGTCTGATTCAATACGGTCGGATCGGCGGATGCAGGATCTCCACCCAGCTTGAACCGCCCGATGCTCCCATTTCCTGTGCCTCCTTGAATGGTCCCGCCATTGGCCCAGTAGAGGTAGGTGCCATCATTAGTTATGAACAGGGGGGAATTGCAGCCTGTGATCCAGGCTTTGGCGCCGGGCGAGGACAGGTTGTCAATCCCGATGGAACCATTGCTGATGTCCGTCCAGATGACGTACTGCTGCGCCTGTGCGGGCCGGCTGGCGAAGAGCAGCAGTGCCAGCAGGGCCGTCGAAATCCACCGGAACGCTCGGAAACTTTGCCCATCCTTCAACATGTCTGCATCTCCTCTTGGGTGACCTCGGTATCCCGGTTTCTAGTTCGCGACGATGGTGCCGACGGCCACCTGGATGTTGCTCTTGTTCCCGGCGGCATCCACCACCTGGCAGCCGGGCATTATCTTCAGGGCCACCGGGCCTTGGGCTGTGCCGGGCTTCAGGTTCAGGGCCACCGAGAAGACAGGCTGCTGGCCCAAGGTCGCGGGGGCCACATTGCCTTTCTGGAATATCGCGACGTTCAAGATCAGGCCTGGGGCGTTGCTCTGGAGCAGGGGCAACCCGGTGCCCAGGTTCAGGGCTGTGCCCGGCTTGGCCAGGGTGGTGGACCCGGCGGGAGCCACCCAGGCGACCTTCCGCTGGTCGCACATGGCGTGCAGGGTGACGCCGCTGACGGACGCCCTGGTTGGTCCCACCAGGTTCAGCACCAGTTGGGTCGGCGTGCTGGAAGGATCGGCCACTAGGCGGTAGCCATTGGACACCGGTGGGGTATAGGAAAGCCCACTTGCCGAAGCCGGGGCGGACTGAGAACTGGTGGCTGCAGGATCAGCGCCTCCGCAGGCCAGGAGCCCCGACAGGGCCACCAATCCCAGCCCTAGAACATAGGGGCCAAACTTCCCGGGAACCATCGGCGTGGCTGGATGCATGAGACCTCCTGGAAAGACGAAAGGAAACCCGGCCAGGCGAAACCGGATCGAATGGGACTGGGGGTGCAAAGAGGATGCAGGACCGACAACAAGGGGAATAAACGCACAGATCTGGAAAGTCGTTCTCCAGCGAGTTCGCGGGCAAGTCATGTTCCTGCCATCAGTGTTCAACCAATTCCTTCAGTGTCTAGAAATTTTATGTTTTCCATCGGTCAAAATCAGCACACACCAGGCTCATCCATCCGAGAAAGGCGGGGCGGAACCTAGCAGAAGGGCCACGGGCGGGGCCTCCTTCCGACCCATCCAGCTTCGACTGGGCAAACCAAAGCAAGTTCCGTGCTGGTCCATCGTCGTGCCGGGATCACTTCTTCCCAGTGAGCTTGGCCTTCAACTGCCGGATCAGGAAACGAAGGGCGTAGCGCAGAAGGGCTTTGTACGACCGGGAACGAACGTCGTACTTCACCAGGGCATCCTGGAGGTCCACGCCCCTTCGGGCGCTGTGAGCCGATTCCACGGATGTGTCGTACAGCCTGATCGTGTCCCCCGGAATTCCGTGGAAAATGTTTGCTTCATGCGGGCGCATGGCCAGTTCAAAGGACTTTAAGATCTTATGATTTGCCTGCTCCAGGGTCAGCCAGAACCGCTGCCCCGATCGGTTCCGCTTCACGCCGTAGAGGTCCACGCAGAGGTCGCGGGTTTCGATCCCTAGAGCCTCGCCGAGGACCACCGATTCGAAGAACGCATCGTAGACCGCCCGGGAGTCCTTGAGGACAGGGAAACGGTAGGTCTTGGAATACGGTTCCTGCAGGGGGACCTGGTACCCGTTTTCCTGCCCAAAGCTGTGCTGGCCCCGGTCGCTGAAGTTGGTCGTCAGTCCCACCCGCGGGTACACAAAATACCTTCCAGTGTCGATGCAGTAGCGGATGTGGTGCTTCAGCCAGGAGTGATCGGACCAGAGCACAACGTTGGGTGGGATGGCCGGGTCCGGGTGGAGGTCGTCCGGGTGCTGCTGAAACCAGTCCCTGAACCGGCACCACTTGTCCCTGGACCAGATCTGCCCCCAGGAGCAGGCGTACTGCACGAAATAGGCATCGAAGGCATCATCCAGGGGCGTGAAGGGGCGGTGACAGGCCTCGTTCCATAGCGGGCTGTAGAGGGCGATCCCGGCGATGCGGTCGTCCTCCCGATAGGCTGCGATGGCTTGTGCCGCGAACCGGTAGAGGTTCTCGGAGACATAGAGATCATCCTCCAGCACGACCAGATGCTCGAAGTCCCTGGTCAGGTCGCCACAGGTCAGGATGTGCTGCTTCAACCCAAGCCGCTGGGGGAAAGTCCGGACCGTCTTGTCGCCATGCTGCCAGGTGAAGGCCGCGGCGACCTCCTGGACCGCCTCGTTGCCGGAGCGGTCGAGGCTGATGATGAGGGGCACCCGTTGGCCATCGAATGCCACCAGGTTCAGGGAAGCCAGCAGCCTTGCGAGGGCCTGGGGGCGATCGTAGCCCACGACGACAATGGCCAGATCCTTCATAGAGTGCGTACTCCTCAAAGGGACAACGGCATCCGGAGATCAGTGAGTCCTGGGACTGGGCTTCCTCCGGGGGGCTCGGCTGGCAAAGAATGCATACCAGATCAGGGACCACACCACATTGAAATACCAGCGGTTGGAACTCGCGTGGTCGGACATGGAATTGATGAACAACACCGTGCCCGCTCCCGCCCCGGCGAGGACCAGGGTGATCCGGGATGGCTCCATTGGACCTGTGTTGAAGGCGATGAAGGAGAACACCATGGACGAAGGGTAGAACAGGTAGACGAGACCGCAGACCAGGCCAAAGGCAATGGCATAGGTCAGGTAGTCATTGTGGGGATAGACACCCAGGGGTTCGATGTAGAGGGACCAGCCAACCCCGCTGGGATTCTCCATCAGGTAGCCGAAGGATCTCTTCCATCGCCAGGAACGGTCGGCCGTGGGAGAGCCTGATTGGCCGATGCGTTCTTCGTACCGGCTAGTGGCGTAGCGCTGGATGCTCTGGGGCAGGATGGTCCAGGTGGCCAGGGCGAGGCCCGCTCCCACGGTCAGCAGGATGAAATACCGCTTGATGGAGAAGTGACGCATGCCCATGAAGAGCATCAGGGTGATCCCGGCCAGGGCCGCGAGGGTACTGCCTACACTGCCCGTGACCAGCAGGAAGTAGATGGCGAGGGCCAGGCACCCCGTGGCCATGATCCGCAGGTGGCGTTTGACTTTTGATATGACAACGGCAAAGGAGGTGCAGATCATGACCGCCAGGATGATGCCGACCTGTGTGCGAAGCATCTGGATGTTGAGTTTCCCCAACTGGAAGGTCGAGACATTCAACATGCTGTCCTTCAGTGCGTTCGCATCCATGACGGGCTGCCCGAAGGTCCGCGCCAGGAGGAACATCAGGAGGGTCGGCAGGATCAGGGCGAAAACCATCCCCTTCAGGAGCAGTTCAGGATCGTAGTCCTGGCGGATCCTCGAGAAGATGAGCGGGATGAAAAGGAACGGGCCCAGGAGGTAGTTGGTGATATTGACCACCTGGGAGATGAGGACCCGCATGGAGACTCCGCCAGACCAGGTGAGCAGCCAGGGCTGCAGGAGGTCGCTGGCCTTGATGCTCTCGACCGTCCGATTCATGGAGAGCGAGGCGAGGATGCTGACGACCGTCGACAGCAGGACCAGGGCGAGGGCCACTTGGGACAGCGGAGGCAGTGACTTCCAACCGCTACGTTTCCTGATCAGGAAGTAGACCACCGCGCATAGGACATTGAGGGCGATGGGCGTCGAGGTGTTGGCCGGGTTAGCAGCGAGGACAGCGGTAAACAGGGCCCACTCGAGCGGTCTCTCCGACCAGATGAGGGTGGCCGCCAGCCCGACAACCAGACCGGTGATGGCCATCAGGATGGGCACGCCAATCACGAGTGACACCAGGTTCACCGACATCCCGAGGACGATGGGCAGCAGGATGGAGGGTCGCGGGCTTTCCAGCGCCTCCGACGGTTCAAGGGCCGAGCTCATGGGATTCATGACAGCTCACGACGGGTCAGGACAGCAATCTCTACATAGGCGACAACCGTGCGCGCGACACGGCCGAGGAGCGAACCCATGGCCACGGCCAGCACGCCCCCCAGGGATGGCTTGAGCAGGTAGGCACTGAGGGGGAAGACGATCATCCCGAGGATCACGCCCCGGCCATAGAGCCAGGATCGTCCAGTGGCGAAGAGCGTATTGAATGGAAGCGAGGCGGCCTGAACGACTGAAAACCAGAGACAGACCTTCATGAGCGGGATGCCCTGCACATATTTCGGGATGGCCAGGGGAACCAGGATTCCCAGAAGGTAGGAAGAAATCAAGACGATGACGACCATGGTCGCCGTCAGTCCAGCCGTCACGAGCAGCGACCTGGCGTTGGCGCTGCGCACGCTCCCCTCCCGCGCATAGGCCTCGACAACCCGCGGGGTCATGACCTGATACACCGAGAGGGGCAGCACATTCATGCCGTCGCGGATAACGACGGCCACTGCGAAGAGCCCGAGCCCCGTCAGTCCACCCAGAGAGAACATCAGAGCGCTCTCCGTGGCGGTCCAGATGGACGTGTAGAGGCTGCCCCAGAGGCTGAAGGGAAGGCCGACCCGCACCACCTCCATCAGCTCTTGCCAGTCGGTCCGGAGGCGGATCTTCAGGGGCCGATTCCGATGGTACAGCCCCACGCTGACGATGGCCGGCACCGCCGCCCGGATGCAGAGGCCAAAGAAGCCCAGGACAGGAATGGTGAACACCAGGCCGAAATTGAGGACCGCCTGGACCAGCTGGATCCGGGCCATGGCCACGAACTGGTGGATGGTCCGGTAGGTGGCGCTGAGGTAGCCCCCATAGAAGACACTCCAGCAGCAGAGCACCTGGGACAGCCAGCCTGCGGTTCCGTAGTAGTCCCTGCGGGCGAAGGCCACCAGAGCGCAGACCAGGAACGCGACGGAGACCAGTCCCGAGACGAGGCGATTCCATGCCCCTGCAGCGGCGGCCTGGGATTCCACCTTCCCAGGCATCTGCTTTCCCAGGTAGAAGGGGATCTGGCGCCAAAGTCCATCAAACGTCCCCAGATGGAGGAAGGTGAGGTACAGCAGCGGGATCGTGAAGATCCTGAACCGTCCGGTGACCTCCGGCCCGAGATACCGGGCCACCAGCAGCCCACCCAGGGCCCCCAGCAGCGAAGCCGTGATGTTGCCCCCGAACAGTGCGGCGACCGAGCCGAGGATCTGCCGGTTGTGGGAGAGCCTCGCCTTCTGGTGATCCAGGAAGGTCCTAACGCCCATGGGGTGCCCGGTGCATGATCCTCTCGGCCCTTCGGGGTTCCGAACGATCAGACATGGAGGGCATAGGTGTCAGGTCTCCCTGGATCGAAGGGCTCGCTGGCCCAGAAAAGCGTGACGACATCGGTGGTGCCCGTGTTGGTGATGCTGTGAGTGTAACCCGGGGGAATGTCCACCACCCGTGGTTCTGCGCCTGACACCGGGTACTCGATCACATCGGTTCCTGCCAGTTGGCGGAATCGCACGACCGCCTCCCCGCTCACCACCAGGAATTTCTCGGTCTTGGTGTGGTGCCAGTGGTTGCCGCGGACAATGCCCGGCCGGGTCACGGACACGAAGATCTGCCCCAGAGCGGGGCTCCGCAGGACCTCGGCCAGCCAGCCACGCGGGTCCCGCTTGGTGTCAAGCGGGTAGGCGAACTGATCCTCAGGGAGATAGCTCAGGTACATCGAATAGAGTCGCCGCGTCAGCTCGTCCGCCACGTCCGGAACCTCGCGCGTGAGCCGGGTCTGGGGGAAGCGGCCGATGCGGTCGGCCAGTTCCCCGAGGCTGAGCGTGAAGGTCCTGGGGACCAACGGTTCGCCATCGGAACCGCGATGGGGTGATCCCTGGAAGGCCGCCAGGAACTCGGTCACGACGTCATCGACGTGCACCAAGTGCACTTCCCGGGTTGGATCATGGATGACCAGGGGCAGCCCATGGGCCGTGTTGTGGCAGAAGGTCGCCACGACGGAGTTGTAGTTGGGACGGGACCACTTCCCGAACACATTCGGCAGGCGGAACACGTACACCGGGGCGCCGGTCTCCTGGCCGTAGGCGTGGACGAGTTCTTCCGCGTGTTTCTTGCTCGCGCCGTAGGGATTCTCCAGGGCGGCCTGGATGGAAGAGCTGATCAGCAGCGGGACGGCACGCCCGCTGGCGCGCAGCAGATCGAGCAGCTGGTGGGTGAGTCCGACATTCCCTTCGGTGAACTCTCGAGGATCCTGCGGCCGGTTGACCCCGGCCAGATGGAACACGAAATCTGCCTCGGCCACCCGATCCCCGAGAGAGGCGATGGGATCCTCCACGTCGAAGGTGAGGACCGTCACGTCGGCGAGAGTGGACAGTGAGGCGATGAGGTTGCGGCCGATGAAGCCCTGCGACCCCGTCACGAGAACTTTCCCCATGTCCTGCTCCTTGCCGAAGTGATGATGAGTCTAGGAGATCTTCATGGCAGAGGCCTGACTCGATGGGTCGATGCCGGGCCTGATGCCGGGATCGGGACGTGCGGCCTGGGTCCGGGCCCCTTGCCTTGATTGGATCCTGCCGGCGCTTGAACGTCAATCCCGCGTGTTTTTCGCAAGCCTGACCGAGACCCGGTCAGTCTCCCCCGGACGAGCGTCCGCCCCAGAGGAGCCTTCCCGCGGGAGGGACCTTGCAGGTGCATTTGCGCACCCTGGGACCCACCTTGCCCAGGGGCAGCGCCTGGAATCCCAGCTTAAAGGCTGGCGATCCGGGTAAAAGGGAGTAGTCGTCCACCCCGGGTCGACGGAACTGGGGATTGGCCACCATTGACGAGACATCCCTGCCTTGCCGCCGCCAGTTGTCCAGGGACACGGTCCCACCCGACCCGAAGGCCGGGGTGGCTCCGCGGGGCGGGAAGTAGAGGTTCCTATCGATCCGGAGGACCTCCGGTTCCAGGATTCCGGTCATGAATGCGACCGCGCCTGAGGTCGTGAAGGCGAAGATGTTGTTGGTCACCTGCAGGTCCGTCGAATGGTGCTCGAAGTTGGCGAAGCTGCCCTGGGCCACTTGACCGTCGACAAAAATATTGTTCACGACTCGGTTCTCCCGACCGCCCTGCAGCATGATCCCGCCATTCCAGGTCCGGTAGACCAGATTCCCGCTGACCAGGTAGCCGCTGGCGAAGGAATCGAGGTAGATCCCCCAGGACATGTAGGTCGGCTCACCGAAGGCGGACGAATAGCCGATCGTATCGGCCACCACGTTGTTCCGGATGACGCTGCCGCTGCGGAACTCCCGGTCCAGCTGGGTGACCTCAATCCCGCCCGAGTCGGAGGTTTCCAGGTTGGTGTTCTTGATGAGGTTGAACTCGACGACGTTATGCCGGCCGGGGTTCTTCATGGAGATGCCATAGCGCGCGGAGTCGTGGATCGCGTTGTGGGAGAGCGTGTTGTCGGAGGCACCAGCCCCCACCAGGACAATCCCCCCCACGTGCTTGTAGGCCTCGCCGAGGTGATGGATGTGGTTCTCGGTGACCAGGTTGCCACTGCTCTCGAGGATCAGGACGCCCCCGCCCCCGGCATGGGCCACGTCGCAGGCGCGGACCGAGTTCCCTCGCCCCTTGGCCACGCATACCGCGTAGCTCCCCAGGTTCAGGAAGCGGCAGTCCTCCACCACGCAGGCCTCCGCCTGGTAGAGATAGACCGCGCCTTCGTCCCCCACCCCATACCCTGAACTCGCGCCGCCGCGGGCCCAATCCGTGTCGCGGAATGTGAGTCCCGCAAACCGGAGGTGCCGCACAGGCATCCGAGTGGACCGGTGCCCCATTACTTGGATGAGGTGATTGGTCATGGGAACAATCACTTCGCTCTGAGCGGAAAAGCCCCGCCTGGGAATGTAGATAAGGGTCCCGGCCCTGGAATCGAGGAACCATTCACCGGGCGCGTCCAGTTCCTCCTTCACGTTCTCTACAAAGTACCGGTCCCCTGGATTCAAGGAGGATCGCGCCTCCGGACCTTCGAGCAGGAGCCGGCGTGTCTTCGGGTCATAGCCCTTGATGGAGAGGATTTCCTTGAAGGCCCGGCAATCCCCTGACTGGAAGATGTGAATTTCCGCATCGGGGGCAGCCAGCCAGGCCTCCCGAAAGTCGTTGGGACCGCACCAGATGGCGTCCCTGGGGCCTTCTCCAGCTCCGCCTGCCATGATCTGCCGGCCGTGTGAGCGGATGAAATCCTTCGCCGAAAAACCCACCAGATGCCCGTGCTCCAGGGGCGAAAGCTTGCTGCCGGCGGGGATCCACCCTGGGTTGTCGCAGAGGGCCAGAACATCCAGGACGAGGCCGCCCCCTTTCTGGTTCTGCCAGCGCAGCACATGCTCGCCTGCGGAGAGGCGGAGGGTCGCGGATCGAGCCCAGCGTGCGGGGCTCCAGGCTCCCGTATCGATGAGATCCGTAAGGGGCATGCATCCCCGGCCATCCACGACGACCACGGATCGACCATCCATGGAGGTCAGGCCGTAGGGCGCGTTCTGGGCCCCATAGTGGATCCAGAGTGTGTAGTCCCCCGCAACGGGAATGCTCACTCGGTAGTCGAGCCAGTCCCCGGCGTTGTGGATTCCCCCCACTACGATGCCGAAGGCAAGCAGCTGTGGATTGGTCGCAGCGTACAGGAAGCCCTTCCGAAACGGGTCGGTGGCATCGATGTTGGGGTACCTGGCCCGAACCTCCCTTCGCCCATCGACGAACAGGGAGCGGAACCTCCAGGGTCCCGTTTCCGAGGGAGGCAGCTTGAATTCGACAGCTCCACGCGGCCCGGGGGACGTGTAGGCCGTCAACTGGCAGCCCCCTATGAGCTCCGGTGTTTCGCCAGGGAAGGCGAGGTAAGAGATCGGCCCCTCTTCGGTCCCCGAGTCTTCTGGACCGAACGTGATCGGTCGGTCGAAGAAATACCGCCCGCCCCGGATCCGGACCGTGATCGGCCCTGTGGTGGGGCCCCCTGCCTTCATCGCCCGGATGGCGTCACGGGCGCGCGCGATCGATGCGAACGGGCCGTCGCTCTGACCCTGGTTGGGTTCCGGTAGGCGACCGGACCAGAAATCACGACCAGCTGGAGAAACGAAAAATTGCTGGTTTGCGGTGGCACTCCACCCGGCATGGGCGGCCAGGAGCCCCAACGCAACCAGGTAGCTCGACCACCCTTTCATGGCGTGAAACCCCTCATTCCAGGCTCCGGTAGTGGATTCCAGACTTTGATTGGAGGCGGTAGAACATTCCAGTCACCTTTGGCACTGGCAGGCGTGTTTTTCAATACTACTGCACGGCACATATTGACTTGAAGCAGGGGCTTGAGGACCCTGATACTTGGCACTGGGGACCAGGCCTCCTTCCACAGACCTGGAAGGCTATGCCCTGGAACCTCGAAGTGCACTCCCACTCGAAGCTTCCTACTGCCAGGTGCTGGAATCGCATTTTACTTCCAGAAATGCGCACGAAATCATCTCGCAGTCCCCCTTTGGAACAGCCATCACCTGGAGGCCTCTTGTCCAGCCACCTTGACCTGAAGAACGCCACCCTGCTCATCACAGGCGGTACCGGATCCTTCGGAAACGTCGTGCTGCGGAAGTACCTCGAGATCGGCATCGGGGAAGTCCGCGTCTTCAGCCGGGACGAGAAGAAGCAGGACGACATGCGGCATCACTACAAGGATGACCGGGTCAAGTACTACATCGGGGATATCCGGGATCCAGGCAGTGTGTTCTCTGCCCTTCGGGGTGTCGACTACGTCTTCCACGCCGCGGCCCTCAAGCAGGTTCCCTCCTGCGAGTTCTATCCCCTGGAAGCGGTGCGGACCAACGTACTCGGCACCTCCAACCTTCTGCAGGCGGCCAGCCAACTCGAGGTGCAGCGCATCGTCTGTCTCAGCACCGACAAGGCGGTCTACCCCATCAACGCCATGGGGATCTCCAAGGCCATGATGGAGAAGGTCGCCCTCGCCGAGTCCCGCGGCTTCGGTCCCAAGGGTCCCGTGGTGTGCGTCACCCGGTATGGGAATGTGATGGCCTCCCGGGGCTCGGTCATCCCGCTCTTCCTCGACCAGATCCGCGCGGGCAAGCCCCTGACGGTCACCGATCCCGAGATGACCCGCTTCCTGATGCACCTGGATACCGCAGTCGAGCTAGTGGAATTCGCCTTCACCCATGGCCAGAATGGCGACACATTCGTGAGGAAGGCCCCTGCCTCCACCATCCGGGACCTGGCCCAGGCCATCAAAGAACTTCTGCAGGCGGACAACGAGATCCAGGTCATCGGCACCCGGCACGGCGAGAAGCGCTACGAGAGCCTGTTGTCGCGGGAAGAGCGGGTGCGGGCCGACGATCTCGGGGACTATTTCAGCGTGCCGGCCGATTCACGCGACCTCAACTACTCCAAGTATTTTTCCGTCGGCAACATCGAGGTCTCCGAGACCGAGGAGTACCACTCGCACAACGCCCAGCGCCTTTCCCTTCATGAGATCAAGGAATTGCTGCTCACCCTCGATTGCGTCAGGGAAGTCATGGCGGAACGTGGCCTCAAGCCGGAACTGGCTGTATGAAGCGACTACGCGTCCTCACCATTGTCGGAACCCGGCCGGAGATCATCCGACTGTCGCGGGTCATCGCCCGGCTGGAGGAGGCGACAGAGCACATTCTCGTCCACACCGGCCAGAACTACGACTATGAGCTGAACCAGGTGTTCTTCGAAGAGCTGGGCATCCGCAAGCCCGACCACTTCCTCGAAGCCGCGGGAGGTTCCCTGGCCGACACCATCGGGAACATCATCGCCCGGGTCGACAAAGTGCTCGCCGAACGAAGCCCGGATGCCCTGCTGGTACTGGGCGACACCAACAGCTGCCTTTCGGTCATTCCCGCCAAGCGGCGCAAGATCCCCATCTTCCACATGGAGGCGGGCAATCGCTGCTTCGACCAGCGCGTACCTGAGGAATCCAACCGCAAGGTGGTGGACCACCTGGCCGATATCAACCTTCCCTACAGCAGCCACGCCCGCGAGAACCTCCTGCGCGAAGGCATCCCGACGGACCGGATCATCAAGACCGGCAGCCCCATGTACGAGGTGCTCCACGACTACCGCGAGGGGATCAACGGATCAGACATCCTCAAGCGCCTGAGGCTGACCCCCCGGGACTATTTCCTCGTCAGCTGCCACCGGGAGGAAAACGTCGATTCGGATATCAATCTGCCCAAGTTTGTCGCCTTGCTGAACCACTTGGCGGAGGCCCACGGCAAGCGGGTCATCGTCTCAACACACCCAAGGACGCGGAAACGGCTCGAGTCCGGCGGATTCACCACCGATCCCCGGGTGGAGCTCATCAAGCCCTTCGGGTATTTCGACTACGTGAAGCTCCAGCAGGAGGCCCTCGTGGTCCTCTCCGACAGCGGAACCATCACGGAGGAATCCTCCATCCTGGACTTCCCGGCCCTGAACATTCGGGAGGCCCATGAGCGCCCCGAGGGCATGGAGGAGGGCGCCGTGATCATGACCGGAATGGAGATCGACCGGGCCGAGCAGGCCATCCAGGTTCTGCGTTCTGCGAAGGAGCATTCAGGCCGGAGGACGCGGCTCGTGAAGGACTATGATGCCCCCCAGGTCTCCGAGACTGTGGTGCGGGCCATTTTCAGCTACGTGGACTTCGTCAACCGCTTTGTCTGGCGCAAGAACTGAGTCCCGATGCTTCATCAATGGACCATCCTGGTTCCACTTGAATCGCCTGGTCCGGCGCTTCTTGTGGAACCAGGATGGATCACATGG
The DNA here is from genome assembly GCA_903884655.1 of uncultured Holophagaceae bacterium. Classification (GTDB taxonomy): domain Bacteria; phylum Acidobacteriota; class Holophagae; order Holophagales; family Holophagaceae; genus Geothrix. The sequence continues at coordinate 21,289 of CAISFO010000030.1, forward strand.
AGGTGACGGGCGGCTAGGGTCTGTTTTCAAAGTGGGGTGTGGCCGCGCAAGGGGCGCCGCCCAAGCGAGACAAGGAAAGCGACGAAGGCGATAGCGGC
>CAISFO010000031.1 GCA_903884655.1 uncultured Holophagaceae bacterium
AACACCTCGAAAGCATTGGGCTGGGGTGAAGCGCATTTTCACAGGTGCTGTGAATCCTAGCAGTAGGGAATTGACCTTCTTACTGGTGATATAGCCTATCTTAAGTAAGGTTCAAGCTGCTGAACCTCACGGATTCAGGGGAGAGTCCCGGCAGGCCTGCATGGACTGGTTCGGACTCACTTGGAAGGGCTGGATCGGCCGGTTCTTCAAGGACCTCGACCGCCAGCGCGAGGTGCCGCCCTGGGCGGTCCGCAACTACGAGCGCCAGACCGGCCAGGAGTGGCTCTTCGAAGGCCCGGGGTTCCTGTTCGTGAATGAAGACGACCAGGTGGAGGTCCTCGAAGAAGGCATCGATGTGGTGAAGGGCCGGGGACTCCGCTTCAAGGGGCTTCCGGACGGCCGCCAGTGGCTGCACCTCCCGGAGGACGCCCGCTACGACTACTGGTTCGATCTGGTGAAACCCAAGCCCGGCACCACGGTGCTGGCCGAATATGAACTGCCCCTCCTGCCACCGGGCGAGAAGAAACTGAAGGCCCTGGGACTTCCGGCCCGGACACCGGCGGTGCTGGTCTCCCAGATGGGCGCCACCCGCAGCTTCTACTTTGCCGGTGACTTCGTCGACGCCTGGCCCGTACCCAATTTCCACAAGGTGGCGGGGCTCGCCCCATTCCACCGGCTCTTCAGTCGCGAGGACCCTGGGGATCCCTCCTCGTTCTACTGGCGGGTCTACGTGCCGCTCATGAGCCGCATCCTGGAAGACACCCTGGCCCGTCAGCCTGCGCCTCGCAGCCGCTGAGCCCCTTCCAGCCGAGGATTAGGAGTTCGAGATGCCCTTCCGCTGCATGTGCCCCCAGCCTTCCTTGCCGCGGTACCAATCAATAATGCCCTTGAGCCGCCAGAACAGGGTCCGCTGCCGGAACCCGAAGTTCTCCAGCACGCCGCACAGGAGCAGCATGGCCCAGTCCCCGACCTTCTGGTAGGGATGGTTGGTGATCTGCTCCAGCAGGATGGCCACGTAGCTGTTCAGGACCCCCAGGAGCAGTGCCACGCAGAAGAAGGCCAAGGCGAAGGGGCCGTGGACCTTCCCTTCGTAGAGCGCATAGAAGAAAAACCCGTAGCCCAGGATTTCGATGATGGGCGCAGCGGCCTCGAAGACCAGGAAATAGGGCATGGAGAACAGGCCGATGCGGCCGTAGTCGGCGTTGAACCACATCTCCCGGTGGATCCAGAGGGAATCCAGGAGGCCACGCTGCCACCGATTTCTTTGGCGTTTGAGGGTCCCGGCGTCCTCCGGGACCTCGGTCCAGCAGACTGGATCCGGAACCATGACCACCTTGTATGGGCGACCCTGGGACTTAAGGTGGTGGTGCAGACGCACCACGAGTTCAAAATCCTCACCGATGGTCTTGTGGAAACCGCCGATCTCTATCAGTAGATTCCGGCGGAACACGCCGAAGGCACCGCTGACGATGAAGAGGCTGCCGATATCGGACAGACCCATGCGGCCAAAGAGAAAGGACCGGAGGTACTCCACCACCTGCATCCGGGCCAGCCAGCTCTCGGGCATGAAGATCCCGCGGATTCCCATGGGCGTGACCCGGCAACCGTTCAGAGGGCGGATCACGCCAGCCGTGGCCACTACATGAGGCTGGTCCAGGAAGGGCCGGGTCACTCGCAGGAGTGCGTCATTCTCCAGGAGGCTGTCGCCGTCCATGCAACAGACCAGGGGGTAGGTGGCCACGTTCAGCCCGCAGTTCAGGGCATCGGCCTTGCCGCCATTCTCCTTGTCCACCACCATCAGGCGCGGGAGGAAGGCGCTTTCATAGACCCCGAGGACCTTGCCTGTGGGCAGCACCTGGCGGATGACTCGCTGGGACGGACGGAGGCGGAAGGCCTCGATGAGCTTGTCCAGCGTGTCGTCCCTGGAACCGTCGTTCACCACGACCACCTGGAATTCCGGGTAGCGCAGTCCCAGCAGGCTGTTGACCGAGGCCACCACCCCGGCGCTTTCATTGTAGGCCGGGCAGATGAGGGTGATGGGTTTGATGTGGATGCTGTCGAAGTAGTCCTCGAGCTGGTCAACTTCCATCTCCGCCTGGTAGCGCCGGGTGGCGAAATAGGCCCGCAGGATCAGCACGAAATGGGTCACGTTCATGGCCAGAAAATAGAGCAGGATGCCCCACTGGTTCAGCAGCAGCAGGGAGGTGAGCAGGCGATCGATCACCGCGATGCCTCCGGACCGATCCACTGCAGACGCTCAAGGGCCAGGTCTCTGGCGAAGCCATCCGCGAAGGGATCCTCGGCGAGAAAGCGCAGGGCCCCCACACCGGCAGGTCCCAGATGAGACAGGGCCAGGGCCGCATTGCGGCGCACTTCGAAGACGGGATCGCAGATCAGATCCAGCAGGTGCGGGACACCGCCCGGCCCCGCCAGCACGCCGATGGCTTTGGCGGCCTGGGCCCGGATGACCCAGGAGGGGTGGTGGGCGGCCGGCATCACGAAGCAGAGGGTATCTGGAAGCCCTAGGGCGCCCAGGGCCTTGATGGCCGCGGCTTCCACATTCGTGTTGTCCACTTCCAGCATGGCGATCAGGCGGAAAGGATCCTCCACCCGGCGGGTGGAGGCCGCCAACAGGGCGTAGATCATCCATTCGCGCAGGTCGGGATCCCGCTTGGCATCCATGCGCCCTTCCAGCCAGCGCATGAAGTCGGCGCCGAAGCCCTCCAGGATCCAAAGGAGGCGCTCCAGCTGGAAGACTTCCTGGCCGAGGACCCACTCCATGACTGGTTCGAAATACGCAGTGCGCTGGGTATTGCCCAGACCCCGGGCGGCAGCATGGGCCACATGGGGAACCGGGTCGTGGAGGAGTTCCTGCAAGCGGCTGAAATGGGCTTCCACCTGGAACGTCCCCACTTCAAGGGCCGCCAAGGCCCTGAGCTTCGGCCGCCGGGCGCGCAAGCGTCGCTCGAGGCCCTGGAAGAGTTCCATGCGGTGGTAGAGGCCCCGGACGGCCTCGCCCTCGCTCCCGGCGAGGGTTCCGAGCACCCGCAGCAGAAAGGGGATGAAGAGACGGCGCTCCTCGGGCCTCAGATTGCCGAAGGGCATGGCCTCCTGCCCGCCGCCATACAGGTAGTGCACGATGTCCTGCTCCCACTTCTGGTGGCAGGCAATGCGCATCCGATTCCAGCGTTCGTGTCGCACCTGCATCCAGGCCCCGACGATCAGCATCAGGACCAGCTGCGCCACCAGGACCCCAAGGGCCCACAACAGCAGGACCAGCCATGCATCCGGCGACAACCAGGTCACGGTTCAGCTCCGGGATCGCAGGTAGAGACGCCAGAGCTTCTCGATGTAGACCTGAGGGGAAAGCGGCTTCAGGACGTAGTCGTCGGCGCCAGCCGAAAGGCATCGCACGACCTGATTATCGGGTTGGGTCAGTTTGAAAGGAGCGTGGCAGGGTGAGCGGAGTGGTTGATGGGAATCGGGGTTGTGGCGGAGTGGACAGGTTTTGTCCATCGCCCCGGCCCACCTTTTGGGTGGCTTTCCGGCCCCAGGAG
>CAISFO010000032.1 GCA_903884655.1 uncultured Holophagaceae bacterium
ACTCTCGTGGCCTTGGAAAAAATGCTCTGGTCGAAAAATTGTTCTGAATTCTGCCCGACATCCTTAGACGCCCAACAGAACCCTCAAAGGCTTCCTATCTTCTATCCGGTTTTCAAAGACGCCCACCATATGCTTCCACATAGTCCGGAACAGCCTCTCAGCCACTCCTGCACCCCACAGCCTCAACTGCGCAGGACATTCAGACTAACACCCCACGGAAAAAGAGCAACCCCAAATTTCCAAGGACTGCCTGAGTGCTAGGGTTTCCGCGGGTTTGCCGTAGGATATCCCCCAGCAGGGAGATCATTTGATCCATGTCATCGGAGCGGGGCTGGCAGGGTCCGAAGCCGCCTGGCAACTGGCCTCCAGGGGCCACCGGGTCCGACTGACCGAAATGCGTCCGCGCTGGACGACCCCGGCCCACACCACCGACCAGGCCGCGGAAATGGTCTGCTCGAACTCCTTCAAGAGCGACGACCCCAACTCCGCCACAGGGATCCTGAAGGCCGAGTTGCAGAGGATGGACTCGCTGGTCCTGCGTTGTGCCGAAGCCACTCGTGTACCGGCGGGCAACAGCCTGGCCGTGGACCGCGAAGCCTTCTCCCGGTCTGTCACCAAGAACCTCAAGGAACATCCGAACATCCAGTGGGAGGAAGCCCAAATAAGCGTCCCCGATCTGAGCCAGCCCACCATCCTCGCGACAGGACCACTCACCCCTGACCCTCTGGCGGACTGGCTGGCCTCGATCACAGGCAGTGGCCGCCTGCACTTCTACGACGCCATCGCGCCCATCGTCGAACGGGACTGTATCGACATGGACATCGCCTGGATGGCCGCCCGCTATGACAAGGGTGGCGCCGATTTCATCAACTGCCCTCTCGACAAGGACGAATACGAGCGTTTCCTGGATGCTCTCCTGGCCTCGGAACGGGTCCCGTTGAGCCATGCGGACACGCCCTATTTCGAAGCCTGCCTGCCGATCGAAGTGATGGCGGACCGGGGACGGGAAACCCTCCGCCACGGCCCCATGAAACCCGTTGGGCTGGATGACCCGAGAACCGGACGCTGGCCCCATGCCGTCGTGCAGCTGCGGCAGGACACCCTCGCCGGAGAACACTTCAACCTCGTCGGCTTCCAGACGCGCCTCAAATGGGGTGCACAAAGAGAAGTCTTCCGACTCATTCCTGGCCTGGCACAGGCCGAGTTCGCCCGGTACGGCAGCATCCACCGAAACACCTACGTCCAGGCCCCTCTCGTCCTGGATTCGACATTGGCTGTCAAATCAATCCCGAATCTTTGGCTGGCTGGACAGATCTCCGGGGTGGAAGGCTATCTGGAATCCGCCGCGGGCGGCCTGGCAGCGGCCTTTTCCGCCAACCGTGCCCTTTGCGGCCTTCCTCCCATGGCCTTTCCGCGTCTCACGATGCTGGGCAGTCTCCTGCACTACCTTGCCAACGCCTCCAGCAAGGATTTCGCCCCCACCAATGCGATGCTAGGTCTGCTCCCACCCCTGCCGGAGGATCGTCTCAACATCAGGGAACTGAAACGCACCGGTGGCACCCGCGCCGTGAAATCCGCCAAGGGTGCAGCTCACCGGACGCGATCCCTGGCAGCCCTGACGGAGCATCTCCGCCTGGCTGAGCCTAGTCGATAAGCCGCCGCCATCCTTGGAGCCAAGGCTCAGGTCAGGTAGTTGAACAGGTTGTTGTTGTTGTTCTTCGCCATGGTGCTCAAGGTCGCCGACTGAACCGTGTTCAGGTTCGAGTACTCGGAGATGGTCTGGGCATAGTCCGTACCCTGAAGGCTGTTCTGGACCCCCTGGAGGCTGAGGTTCACCCCGGAGATGGTGGTCTGCAGGTCGGCCAGCCCTGATTGCCTGCCGCCAACCGTGGCCTGCTGCTGATACAGGTTGCTCATGATGCCCGAGAGGTTCGTGGTCGCCGTCTGGACCAGGGCCGCATTGTTGGTGGACAGGCCGTTGTAAAGGTCGTTCACAGCCTGAAAGAGATCGGTGCTCGATCCTTGCCCACCCGCACCAAAGAACAGTGTGTTCCCCGGAACGTTGGTGACCACCGAGGTCGTCGGGGTCACCCCGAGGCTGATGGTACCCGAGTCCCCGGAGTAGGTGACAGCGCCAGCGGGCGGCGCCGTATCGGTGAACGGAACGGTGGTCGTCTGCGTGCCTGCGAATACATATTTGCCCTGGGACTGAGTGTTGGCCAGGGAAAGGAGATTCGAACGGGACGCCTGCACCTGGGCCGCCAGAGCCGCAATGCCATCGGGTGTATTGGCGGAACTCAGGCCCTGCTGGGCCAGCACCTGCAGATTGTTGACCTCGCCGATGATGGAGGTGAAGGCATCGCTGGCGGATTGCAGCATTGAATCCGCCGCGGTGGCCTGCTGAAGGAAATGCGTGTTGGCCTGGATTGAATTGGTGAAATCCAGAATGAGGGCGCTGCCCGTGGGATCATCCCCGGGACTGTTGATCCGGTTTCCAGTCGAGATCCGCGTGGAATCCACAGCCAACTGTTCCTGCGTCCGCTGGAGATCGAGGAGGGCCTGGCGGTTGTTGTTGGTGGTGGGCATTCTCACGCTCATGGTTCACCTGTCATGTCGAGGCTGCTCCCCAGGATTTGGGGTCAGGCACCAAACTGGGTGATCAGCCCCTGCGTAAGCTGGTTGATCACGTTGATGAAGCGGGCCGAGGCCTGGTAGCCACTCTGAAGACGCATCATGTTCGCCGCCTCCTCGTCCAAGGAAACTCCCGAAATCTGGTCGCGCTGGGTCTGCAGGGCTGAGACGAGATTCTGCTGAGTGGTGTTCTGAGCCTGGTAGGTCTGAGACTTGTTGCCAACATCACTGACAAGGTTGGCAATCGCATCGTTATAGGTACCTGGGTCCCCGTAACCATCTGAGTTGGTATCTACCGTCTTCGTGGCAAATTGCAGATTGGCGATGAGATTGGCATTGGTGTTATCACCTGAGGAGCCGGGAGCCTTGGCGGCTGCGATGAGGGACGGGTCCCCGACCACCGCCGCGTTCACAGTCAGGGAGTTGACCATACCCTGGTAATTGTTGAATTCCGAAATGCCTGGTGGGAGACCTGTGACGGCAGAATTGGGCGCGCCAGTCACCTGAAAGAAGTCCACGCCAGTCGTAACGCCATCGGCAGCATACCCAGCCCGGTTCAACAGGTTGACTTGCCCCGCGACACCTGCCGCGATCTGGTCCAGCTGGCGCTGAAACCCGACATAGATGTTGTCCCTCAGATCCAGCTGCGCCCCCAGCTGGCCATTCTTGATGCTGCCCGTCACATCCACGGTCGTGCCGTTCATGACCGATTGCACCGTGGAAAAATTGTCTGGTGGGCCACCTGGTGCCGTCTGGAGATTGAAGGAGCTGGTCCCACTGACCAGGGTCGCGGCCCCCGAATCAAGCGTGATTTGGTACTCGCCATGGGTTCCTTCGATGACATTGATTCCCACCAGCTTGGAGAGCTGGTTGGTGAGGGAGGTGCGCTGATCGATCGCGCCGTTGTTCGCCCCCTGGGATCCCACGCTGTTGATCTGCTGGTTCAGCTGGGCGATCTGGGCAGTCAGGGTGTTCACCTGATTGACCAGGCTCCCCACAGCCTGGTTGGCGTTGCCCCGCTGCTGGGTCAGCAGCTGGTAGTTCGTCTGGAGGCTGTTGATCATGTTCTGGGCGCCACTCACCACGCTCGTGCGAACGGCGCTGCTTTGCGGATTGGCGGCCAAATCCTGGAACCCCTGGAAGAAGGACTGGATTTCCGCCGCAAGGCCGGTGCTGCTGGTATCTCCCAGCGTCGAAGCGACCGCGCTCACGCCTGATGAACGGTCATTGGCACCCGTCTGAGCTGCGGTTTCCTGGGCGATCTGCAAGTCCAGAAACTTGGCGCGGATACTGGTCACATCACTGAGTGAAACGCCTGTCCCAAAATAGGCCTGCCCCTGCACGAGGGACTGGTTCGAGGTCAGGTTGGCGGTTTCGCGAGAGTACCCAGGGGTGTTGACGTTCGCGATGTTATGGCCGACCACGTTGAGCGCGGACTGCTGGGCCTGAAGACCCGACAACCCGACGAAGAGGCTTGAAGTGAGTCCAGGCATGGCTAGACCTTCCCCCCCAGGCGGGGCGAGAGCAGTGTTGATTCCCTGGGCAGGCCATCCCGCCCGTAGGATTCAGAACCCGAAAGGTTGGCAAGGGTCGCACGCAAGGGCGATTGGAGCCCCATCAAGAGGGACTGGACGCTGGCAATTCGTTGCTTGAGCACCATCGCGCTCTTCAGGTCTTCAGGCCACCACACCAGCTCGGACCACCGGATGTTGGACAGCAGGGGGGCGGGGTCCTCTCCTGCAACCAGCTTGGCCTCAAGCGCATCCAGAAGTTCGGGCACCGCATGCAGCATGGAAGGCCTCCTCCGGATTCCTGGGCAAGCCTCAGGCCAAGAGGTCGACGTGTGGCCCGGCACCCTCTGCCGGGGATTCCAAGGTGCCTTCTGGAACAGCCTCCGCGGAGGCTCCGGTCCCCTGTCCCTGTTGCTTGGGCTGCTCATGGGCACCCTGTTCCGTCAGCTTCAGCGCATCCGGTTCGGACACGTCCGGCACCTCGAGCATGGCCTCGGCCAGTTTCGCGTCGAAGGAGTGTTTGCGTGCCTGTTCCCGCTGGACCTGCTGGGCGCCTTCCATCGCCTGTCTGACCGTCTCGACTGCGGCGGTCTGGAGGATCTGGCGCTGTCCCAGGGGACTGATCATGCCCTCACAACGAGAGCCTCGGGGCTAGGAATGGCGACCTTGCGCCAGATGTTCCTTGATGAGCCCTTCGGCCACGGCCTCTCCATCGGGATTGTATGCGTCAGCGTCCAACTGGCTCTTGATGGCCTCCACCTTGTCCGTCCGAATGTCCGGAACCCCGGACAAGGCCTCCTGGGCGACGGCCACAAGCCGGGCGGCAGAAGATACCTGGACGGCATCCGTGGCGGAGGATGGGGAGATTGGAGCGGACGCAGGCGAGACGGAGGCTTTGGGCCCGGTGACGCTCTGGGTGCTGCCAACACTGCCCGATTTGCCGCTGATGCGCATGATTTACCTCGACAAGGCTCTATCGGCAGTTTGCCAAGAACCTTCAACTCACTGGGAGTTCTTTTTTGAGGTTGTGTGTTTCATGGCGGGCCCAGCTGGCTTTCAGGCGATCGGCAAGGCCCCAGCCGTGCCCCGCGGAAACGGCACGGTCCACCACGGCCTGGTCCATCAAATACTCATAGGTGGACCGAGTGGATCCCGAGTCCCCGAACAACCCGGAGGGCTGAACCGTCTTCCTCATGGTCTGGAAGACCAGGCTCATCAAGAGGCCTTCAAACTGCCGCGCGGCCTTGTCCGTCTTCTCTTCCGGGTCAGGCAGGGTCTTGGCCCCTTGGGCCTGGCCCAGGGGATCCACGGTTGGAAGTCCCGGGCTGATCACAGGATCCTCAGCTCGGCCTGAAGGGCGCCAGCTTCCTTGATGGCTTGGAGGATGGCCACGATATCACGTGGACTAACTTCCATTGCGTTCAACATTTCAGCCAACTTGCCTACACTCACGCCAGGCTCGACGTTGAGGGTCTTGGGCTTGTCCTCCTTCACGGCCACATCCTTCTTGGTGGCAGTGACCGTTTTACCCTGGCTGAACGGGGCGGGCTGGCTCACGAGAGGCTTGGAACTGACCATGATGCTCAGTCCGCCCTGGACTATGCTCACCGCGCCAATGCGCACATCCGAGCCCAGGACCACTGTGCCCGTGCGTTCGTTGACCACCACCCGAGCCCTGGGCTGCAGCTGGACACTCAGGTTCTCCAACCGGGCCACCAGTTCCACGGCCCGCCCCTGGAACTCCTTGGGAATCTTCAACTCGACCGTTCGGGAATCCAGAGGATAGGCAAGTTTTTCACCAAGCTCCTCGTTGATGGCATGGACCACGCGGATGGCGGTGGTGAAGTCTTCCTCCATCAAGGCATACCGCAAGGATGAGCGGCCGTTGAAGTCCCCCCCGATCTCGCGCTCGATGATGCCGCCGTCTGGCACGCGTCCCACCGTGGGGTGGTTCTTGGTCACCGAGTTGCCGCCTGCGGAGGCACTGAACCCGCCCACCAGAAGGGGCCCCTGGGCCACCGCATAGGTCTGTCCATCGGGACCCTGCAGAGCGGTCATAAGCAACGTTCCTCCCGCCAGAGATTTGGCATCTCCGGTACTGGAGACGGTCACATCCAGCCGGGACCCGGCTCGAGCGAAGGGAGGCAGCTCGGCCGTGACCATGACTGCGGCCACATTCTTGACCTTGACGGTGGTCGGGTTCACCGTCAGCCCCTGGCGGGACATGAGGTTCGTGAGGGACTGGGTGGTGAACTTGGTCTGGTCCTTGTCGCCGGTCCCGTCCAGCCCCACCACCATGCCATAGCCCAGGAGCTGGTTGCCCCGAACCCCCTGGAGGCGGGCCACATCCCGGAGCTTGGATTCGATCTTCTTCTCCGGTTTTGCCAGCTCCGGCTTGACGAGCTCAGCCCCGAAAAGGGCCATGGCGGCGAGGAACAGGACTGCGATGCGCACGGGAGCCTCCTAGAAGGGCCAGATGTAGGCAAGCAACCGGCTGATGTAGCCCGGCTTCAGGGTCTCGTCCACGACGCCCTGGCCGCCATAGCCGATGCGCAACTCGGCGACCTGGCCGGAGGTGATGGTGTTGGTGGCGTCCAGCATGTGGGGATCCAGCATGCCGGCCACGTACAGGCGCTGGGTCTCATTGTTCAGCTGGATGTCCCGGTAGCCCTCGAAGATGAGGTTCCCATTGCCCACGACCTTGACCACGCGCGCCGTGATGGTCGTGGTGAAGGTGGCGCTGCGGCCGGTAGTCCCGGTTCCTGCGTACTTGTTAGTCGTGCTGGTGGACTTGTCAGACTGGCTGCTGCCGATCCCGAACCCTGCCAGCGCCCCGAACAGGTTGGGGCTGCTCAACTTGTTGCTGCCCGCACGACTGGTGGTGACATCCGCCTTGCTGATGGCATTGGTGGTCTCGCTGATCTTCAACGTCACCAGGTCATTGACCCGGAAAGCCCGCAGGTCGGCGATCATCGGGCGGTCCCGCCAGAGGCTGCCTTCGCTGAGGGGCGCGGCCGTCGGAGCTTCAGCCACCAGGGGAATCGCCGGCTTCTTCACCAGGTTCTCGTCATGGCGCTTGGGAATGGAGCAGCCGATCCCCGCAAGTACCAGGACGATAGGCAGCATTTTCCGCATTGGGCACCTCCAGACCCTTTCTGGGCGAGGACAGTGCCAAACCCTCAAGCCAGGGCGACCAGAATTCGGTCGTGCCCCGCAAGATCCTGATGGATCATGGCTTTGCCCCATCCATGCCCCATGGCCCGCCGGCACAACTCACCCCCCTGGCCAGCACCGATCTCCAGCAGGCAGGCAGGCGCCTTCCTGGCCCTGGCCTGCGACAGCAAGGTGGTGGTGAGGGCCAGTCCGGCGTCAGGGGCAAAGAGGGCCGTGGCAGGTTCGAAGGAAAGTTCCCGCTGCAGGGTGGACCCGTCGGCCGGATCCACGTAGGGCAGGTTCGCCACGACCAGGCCCAGTGGATCCGGTACTCGCTCCAGAAGATTTCCCTCAATGAATTGGACCTCTGCCACCAGGGCCTGGGCATTCTTCCTCGCCACCACCAGGGCCCCGGGACTCAGATCCGAGGCGGACAGGTGCCACTCCGTCTCGAGGGCCAGGCTGACTGCAATGATGCCGCTGCCGGTGCCCACATCCACACACCGCTCCACCCCGAGTCGCTGGCCCACGTCCAGGGCGGCTTCCACCAGGAGTTCGGTTTCCGGTCTGGGGATCAGGGTTTCGGGCGTGACCTGGAATCGCCGTCCCCGGAAAAGGCACCAGCCCGCGATGTAGGCCCAGGGTTCACCCGTCTCGCGGCGACGGAGCCACTCGAAGACGCGCAGGCGCTCCGCTGCCGGCACCGGCTCTGCCCCGTGAGCGGCCAGCCAGCTCCGGGAACGGCCTAGGCCATCCTCGAACCAGCGGACGCTTTCGGCCTGCGCCTCCTCCGGCTCCAGGAACCCGGCCAGGGTGGAAGCCAGGTCAAGGCGGAGTTGGTGGTAGGTCTGGAGCATCGTTCCAGCCTATCGCGAGAGGTCTTCTCCGCGATTGGCACAATGGAAAAGCGCCAGTGGTGGAAGGCAATGAAAATCGCCGAAGACACTGAAAGCCGCCAGAGCAGTCCTTCTGCGTCTTCTGTGGAATTCCGTGCCTTCCGCGACCAGCTTCAGTTTGTGGAAGGTCAGCTTGTCAGCGCCTTGGCGCGCTCCTGGCTCTGGGCCAGGACGATCTCGTGGAGGCTGCCGCCATGGCTGTCCATGGTGACCACCAGGGGGAAGTCCTCCACCTCGATGATCCAGAAGGCCTCGGGGCTGCCGAACTCCTCGAGCATCTTCACATCGACCACGCGCTTCACGCGCTCGGCCAGCAGGCTTCCCGCCCCGCCCGTGGCGTGGAGGTAGACGGCCCCGGACTTCTGCAGGCCCTCGCTGGTCTTCTTGCCCATGCCGCCCTTGCCGATGACGCCACGCACCTTGTAGGTCTCGATGACATCAGCCTGGTAGGGCTCTTCGCGGATGCTGGTGGTGGGGCCCGCGGCCACGAAGGACCAGGTGCCATCCTCATTCTTCCGGACCACCGGCCCACAGTGGTAGATGACCATGTTCTCGAGGATGGGCTTCAGCCACTCGGGCTTCTGTTCCTTCATGAACTTGTGGCCGATGTCCCGGCTGAGGACGACACGGCCGTTGAGCAGCACCTCGTCGCCCACCTTGAGCTGACGGATCTGGTCTTCGGTGATGGGGGTGGTGAGTCGGATCATGGGATGCCTCGCGATCAGTCGAAGGAGGGTTCGCCGTTGGTGCCGATGGTCAGCGTCCCGCGCCGGCTGCTCCAGCACATGTAGCTGATGCTCACGTAGAAGCTGGCGGGGTGGCGGTACATCTCCTCCACCATCACGCCCAGCACGGTGGTGTTGCCGCCGTAGCCCATGGGACCGATGCCCAGGGTGTTCAGGTCGTTCGTGAGTTCCTTCTCGAAGGCGTCCATCTTGGGATCGGCATTGGCGGTCCCCAGCTTGCGCAGGATGAGCTCCTTGCTCTTCTCGTAGCCCGTGACCCGATCACCGCCGATGGCGACGCCGAGGATGCCAGGGCTGCAGCCCTGACCCTGGGCCTTCACCACGGCGTCGATGATGCATTTGCGCACGCCCTTGATGTCGCGGCCCGCGCCGATGGTGGCATCCGGCAGCCGGTACTGGGCGCCCACGTTCTCGCAGCCGCCGCCCTTCTGCATGACGGAGATCTCGATCTCCGGCTTGTCCCACTCCTCGAAGTGGATGGCCGGGTGGTGCTCATGGAAGGGATCCATGTTGTTGCCTGAGTTCTTGCCACTGAGGGATTCCACGCAGTTGGGCCGCAGCCAGACATTCTTGGTGGCCTGGACCACGGCAGCGCGGATCTGCTTCCGGGCAGCAAGCTGGCTCAGCCCGAAGGGATGGCGCACCCAGAAAATGATGGAGCCCGTGTCCTGGCAGAGCGGCGTCACCTGGCCGTCTGACAAGTTGATGTTCCGCACCATGTCGTTGAGGGTGTTGAAGGCGCGGCTGCCTTCTTCTTCCGCGTCCCGGCCCTTCACGATGGCATCGATGACGTCCTGGGGCAGCCGGCTGGTGGTGCGGCGCAGCAGCTCCGTCACCGGGAGCGTGAGGTCAAGGACCTTCAGGTTGGACAAGTCCGCCTTCCAGCCGCCGGGGAGGACGGATTTGGATGCCACCACCTCCAGGGAAGTCAGGGTGGGTATGACGCATTCAGACATGGGCCCTCCGGAATCAGCCCTTCATGATCCGCCCAGAGGATCTCCCGCTCAAGTGATCAATGTCCGGTTCGCCCGGCCAACCCTGAATGAGCTGCCTACTCGCGTCCAGTGGCAGGCTTATGGCCAAATTCTGGGTACAGCTCATCCCTGCAGTCAGGGCAGATGCCATGGCTGACCCTGATGTTGGAGTGCTTCAACAGGTACCCATCCACAGCCTCCCAATAGCCTTTGTCATCGCGGATCTTTTTGCAGGCGGCGCAGATGGGCAGCAGTCCGGAAAGGGTCTGGATGTTTTCGGCAGCCTGCTTCAATTCGTGGATGAGCCATTCACGCTCGAGTTCGTAGGACTTCATGGCAGTGATATCAATGATGATGCCGTCGTAGTACTTCACGAGCCCTTCCTCGTCCAGGATGACGCGGGGGCAGTCCCGAACCCAGATGATGCGCCCGTCATAGGTCCGGAACTGGAACTCGCTGAAATAGGTGGGATCAAGGGACAGCCGCTCCAGGTGCTGGATCCGATCCTGCTCATGGACGTAGAACTGATTCACGTTGAAGGCCCATAGCTGCTGCTCGGATTTCAAACCAAGCATGGAGAGCAGGGCCGCATTGCCTTCGATGATCTTTCCGTCCAGGGTGGTCCGGTAGACACCCACGGGCAGGTGTTCCAGGAGTCGCTTGAAGCGATCATCGTCCACCCTGCCAGGTTTGCGGTACTGCCCGGAATGAGTCTGTCTCCTTGTTGACTCAAGCATTCATCCTCCGCATAGCAATGCTCATCTATCCGCTCTATCGGAGAACAGGCGACATTGGATAAGTGCCATTGAAAATCAAAATTTTGTCTTTTTTTTCATAACTTGACCAACGACACGTTACCTGGTGATTCCAGGGTCCAGGCCCACTGTCCTCCAGGGACCCAGCCCTGGCTTCAGCGCGCCCAGGCCCTGCAGAGGGCCAGGGTCAGAGCCAGCAGCGGTGCCTCACTGCGGGACAGGGCCATGCCCTTCAGGTCCCGCTCGCACTGGTTGACCCGGCTGAGCAGCGCCTTGACACCCCGGGGTTTGAGCTTGACCAGGGCATTGCGGTAGCCATCCAGCAGGAAGGCCTGCTTGGGGGAGAGCCCAAGGGCGCCGAGCACCTCGCTGCCCTTCAGTCCGGCCGCCTCGGCTTCGGCAAGCCTGAGCAGCCGATCCACTTCCCGGCGGACCTGCCCCAGCATCATGAGCGGTTCATCGCCATCCTCCAGCGCCAGCCGCAGGGCCCGGAGGGCCCCGGCGGCATCCCCCTTCTGCCAGGCGCCAGACCAGGCGAAGGCCCGCTGTCCCGCCAGCCGGAAGGTGACCTGGTCCACCATGTCCTCGGTCACGCGCCGGTCCTCGGCCAGCAGGTCCAGCACCTCCAAGGCCCGCTTGAGGAGCCCCGGCTGCCCGCCCTGGCGCTGGGCCAGCAGGGTGGCGGCAGCGCCCTGGAACTGCAGTCCCAGGGATCGCGCTTCCGCCTCCAGGAAGCCCGGAATATCCATGGGATCTAGGGCGCCCACCTTCAGGATTCTTCCGGCCTTATTCCAGTCCGTCCAGGGCTTGGCGCCCAGGGCCTTGCCCGGCGCCGCAGGCAGCGTCGTCCAGGCCACCAGCAGCAGGTTGACGCCTGCGGGCGGCTTCTCCAGGAGCGTCTTCACCGGAGGCGGCAGTTCCTTGGCCTTGGAAAACAGGTTGTCCGCGGCGGGCACGATCACGGTGCGGGCTTCGACCCCCAAGGGGGCCGCCTCCTGGAGGGCGGCGATCACCTCAGGCCAGGGACAGCCTTCCGAGCAGATGGTGAGCGAGAAATCGGCCCATTCGGGATCGACGTGCTTCTGCTTCCAGGACGAGACGGCCTCCCGCCGCCCATCGCCATCCTCCCCGTGCACCAGGGCGAAGGCATGGTTCTGCCAGACTGCGGGCGCGGCCATCAGTCGATGCCTTCCAGCAGCTGGGTGAGAAAGCTTTCGGCGAAATCGTCCGCCAGGCTTTCGATCACTTGCACTTCGCGGCTATCGAAACTGGCGAAGTTCTGATCCACCCGGTACTGGTTCGAGAAGGTCAGGCCCCGGCGGGACAGGACCACCACGCCTGTCTGGCCATCCAGCAGTTCCACGCTGGCCACCACTGCCACTTCCACCCGTGAGGCCGTCCCGGCGCTGGCCTTGTTGCCGACCGTGCCCAGGGCCAGCCCGATGGGACGGGAACTGTAGGATTCTAGGGTGCCCTGCAGGACCCACCGGGAGGCCTCTCCCTGGACCACCATCCGCCAGGGGCTGGCCGCCACCAGCCGGTTCTCCAGAGCCTTGGTAAAGCGGTCCTCCAGGCCCAATCGCGGGGTCAGGTTCCGGAATCGCGCAAGGCGGATGGTCTCGCCCTTCTTCGCCCAAGGCGCCGCCCGCTGCTGCCGGTCCAGACGGTGATACCCGCAGGCGACAGCAATCACGAGCATCAAAGATAAAAGATAAAAGCGGAACACAGAGGACACAGAAATCACACAGAGGAAGAAGGAAAGGTCAGGAGGAACCTCCTGATACCGCGCTTGGCAAGTGGCTGAAGAGCGAAGTTCATGAGCAATCCCACGGGTTTCTCGGAGAACCGCAGGTAACTAAGCACCTGGGCTTCATGTTCTTTGGTGATGGCCTCAGCCACTTTCAATTCCACTACCAGCATGTCATCGACTAGTAGATCTAGCCTAAAGGCATTAGGCACCACCAACTCCCGGTACCGGATAGGCACAGTGACTTGCCTTTGCACGGCATGTCCAACCAACACCAATTCATGGGCCAGGCATGATTCGTATGCCGACTCGAGCAGCCAGGGCCCAAGACGTTTCTGAACCTCGATCCCGGCTCTGATTACCGACCGCGTCAATTCTGCGAAAGGTCCGTTTTCGCCTGAAATCTCCTCGCTCAAATTCAACTCCATGGCGTCCCCGCTCTTTGCCTTTTTCCTCTTTTCCTCTGTGTCCTCTGTGGTTCTCTGTGTCCTCTGCGTTCCAACCCACTGACGCTAGGGATGGTACACACCGACGTAGGGCAGGTTCCTGAGCTTGCCGTCGAGGTCCAGGCCATAGCCCACGACGAAGTGGTCCTCGATGGTGAAGCCGACGTAGTCCACCGGAACCGCCACCTTGCGGCGGCTGGGCTTGTCCAGCAGGGTGCAGATCTTCAGGCTCAGGGGTTCCCGGTCCTTGAGCAGGTTGCTCACTTTGAACAGGGTGAGGCCCGTGTCCACGATGTCCTCCACCACCAGGGCATGCCGCCCCTGGATGCTCTGGTCGAGGTCCTTGAGGATGTGGACTTCGCCCGTGCTGTGCATGCCTCCGCCGTAGCTGGTGACTTGCATGAAGCTCACGTCCAGTTCCAGTTCCATGGCCCGCACCAGGTCGGCGATGAACGGGAATACCCCGTTGAGCAGGCCGATGACCACAAGTTCCTTCCCAGCGTAATCGCTGGTGAGTTGGGCTCCCAGTTCCTGGACCCGGGTTCGAATCTGGGTTTCGGAAAGAAGGGGGGTCACGCGGTCGCGCACTGGAACTCCTGAAGACTGGGGACTCAAGATTGAAGGCTTACATCATTTCCATTCAACCCCAGGATGCCCTGCCGGGTCCATCCATGGACGGCCGATTGTGCTTGCCCCGGGCCGCCGGAGCCTAACATGATGGCCTCTGCCACCTTGAGTGAGTGCTTCATGACCCAGACGGCCCCAGCGACCGCCGATCGGACTCCCGATCCGGGCTCGCCGTACCACACCCCGGAGGTGCTGGCCTGGGTGGAGAGGGCCCAGCAGGGTGACCAGATTGCCTTCGGCTCCCTGGTGCGCCTCTTTTCCCGGGATGTCTACGGCAAGGCCTTTTCCATCCTGAAAAACCACCAGGACGCCGATGATGCCGTCCAGGAGACCTTCATCCGGGTGTTCCGCGCCCTGCCCGGCTTTCGCTTCGAGTCTTCCTTCCGGACCTGGCTCATCACCATCGCCACCCGCCAGGCCCTGAACTACCGGGAGCGGGTGGCCAAGGAGCACGAGAGCCTGGATGGCCCAGAGGGCACCACCTTCGAACACCCGGCCCTTCGCATCGAGGAGACCCAGATGACCGCCGTACTCGACCAGGAGGCCCGGCGACTGCTCCACGAAGCCCTGCCCAACCTGCCCAAGCGCCAGAAGCAGGCCCTGACCTTGAAGCTGCAATACGACTGGAAATACGAGCGCATCGCCCAGGAGATGGGCACCTCCGTGGGCAGCGTGAAGGCCCACATCTTCCATGCCATCCAGAATCTGACCCGCCAGGTGAAAGGAGGCCGCCCATGACCCAGACCTTCTCCCGTTCTGAGCCCTGTTCCACCACCATGGACGCCGTTCTCCTGAATCCCCTCGAACCCGGCGCCGCTGCGGAGGCTCACATGCAGATCTGCCGCGCCTGCTCGGAAGCCCGGGTCGCCTACCTCGCCCAGGAGGAGGTCCCGGAGGCACTGGCTCCCGCGGGCTACTTCGATCGGCTCCCGGACCGGGTGCTGCGGAAGCTCCCCGCCCGGTCCCGGCTCCAGCACCGGCTGCAGCCCTTGGCCTGGGCCGCCGCCGCCGCGGTGCTGATGGCCGTGGGCGCCGGGGCCTTCTGGGCCGGACGGGCCAACCGCACGCCATACGTCGAAGCCACTCTTCCTCCTCACCCGGCGGAAGTTCCGGAATCCTCCACCAGCCTTTCAGACACGCCCTTCCGGGACCAGGACGAGGATGCCGCCCAGCTCCAGGCGCTCACTCCCGAAGAAATGAAGGCACTCTTGAAGCATCTGGATGCCCCTCCGTCGTCGCCGAGGTGATCATGCTGCGCCCCCTCCTGCTGCTCGCCGCCCTTGCCACGGCCACCCTGCCGGGCCTTGCCCAGGCCGGGGAAGGCCGCCCGCTGGTCCGCTTCCGCCTGGAACAGCTCCAGCAGTCCGTGGGTCTGCCCGAGGAGCAGGCCCGGGTGGTGGTGGAGCGCTGGTCCCGCTATGACCGGGAACGGGACGAACGGACCCAGCAGATCCACCAGATCCGGCGGCGGTTCAACGACATCCTGCTGGGCCCCGGAACGGAAGAGGAGAAGAACACCAAGGTCCGCCCGCTCCTGGAACAGTTCGTGGACCTGCGCCGCCAGCAGGCGGACCTCAAGGTCCGCTTCGAAGAGGACATCCGCGCCCGGCTGAGCCCCGCCCAGCAGGTCCGGCTGATCCTGCACGTGGAGGAGATGCAGCGCCGGATGGTGGAGGCCCTGCGTGAAGGCCTCGGCAACCGCCCGGGGCTGCGTCCTGGCGGGCGGCGGAACCTGCCGTAGCCCGCTTCTTCGAGGTTCATGCCGACGGCGCCTCCAGGATCACCGGGATCACCAGCGGCCGGGTCTGGGTGGTCTTGCGGATGATCCTCCGCAGGGCCAGACGCAGGGTGTCGCGGAGGGCCTCCGCATTCTTGCGCACCTCGGGCGGGGCCTCGTCGTAGGTCTTGCGGGCCACCCCTGCCAGCAGCTCGGCATAGGCCTCGTCATCCGACAACATCACGAAGCCGCGGCTGAGGATGGTGGGGGTCGCCGCCAGCTCGCCCGTCTGTGGGTCCACGAGCAAGGTGGCGAAGACCACGCCGTCCTCCTGCAGGATGAGGCGGTCCTGCACCACCCGGGCATCCACCATGTGGTCCACGCCTTCGTGGACGAAGCACTTCCCCACGGGCACGGAGCCCGGCAGGTCCACTCGGCCATCCTTGAACAGCCGCAGGCAGAGCCCCCCGTCCAGCAGGGAGATGCATTCGGGCTTCCAGCCCAGTTCGGCGGCCAGCTTCCCGTGGGCCCGCAGGTTCCGGTAGGTGCCGTGTACCGGCACCATCTGCGCCGGCCGAACAGCCTTGATCAGATCCGCCAGCTCGTCGCGGCTGCCGTGGCCGGAAGCGTGGACCGGGCCCAGGCCCTCGATGGAAGTCTCCGCCCCCAGGCGCTCCGCCGCGTCCAGCATGCGCGAGATGGACACTTCGTTGCCGGGGATGGCCCGGGCGCTCACCACCAGGCGGTCGCCCGGTTCCATGGGCAGGCCCTTCACCTCACGCCGGAGCAGGCGGGCCAGGCCACTCATGGGCTCGCCCTGGCTGCCGGTGCAGAGCACCAGCAGTTCGTTCTTGCGGAAAAGGTGGGCGTCCTTGGTGTCGATGAGGATGTCGTCAGGCAGGTCCAGCTTCTTGAGCGACCGGGCCAGGGTGAGGTTCCGATCCAGGCTGCGGCCCAGCAGCACCACGTGGCGACGGAACTCGTAGGCCAGATCGATCGCGGTCTGAAGCCGATGGATGTTGGAGCTGAAGGTGGTGACAAACAGCCGCCCCTTGGTCTGCTCGAAGGCCGCTTCAAGGCCTTCCCGGCAGACCGATTCCGAAGGGGACCGGCCGGGCCGACCCACATTGGTGGAATCCGCCAGGAGCAGGCGCACCCCGGCGTCGCCCAGGGCCCGCAGACGGTCCATGCCGGTGAACCGGCCGTCCGGCGGCTCCGGATCGAGCTTGAAGTCGCCCGAGTGCACCAGCACGCCCTGGGGCGTGTGCAGGGCCAGGGCGCAGGCGTCAGGAATGCTGTGGGTGACGGGAATCCATTCCGCCTCGATCTCGCCATCGCCGACCTTCACGCAGCCGTAGTCCCGCACGGTGCGGAGCAGGCCGGTATCCAGGCCGTGCTCCCGGAGCTTGTTCTCCAGCAAGCCCAGGGTGAAGGCCGTGCCGTACACCGGCACCGGCCAGCGGCGCAGGAAGTAGGGCAGCGCGCCGATGTGATCCTCGTGGCCGTGGGTGAGCAGCACGGCCTGGAGTTGGTCCGCGAAGGGTTCGAGGTAGGCGAAGTCCGGCACGATGGAATCGATGCCGGGCTGGTCGTCCGAAGGGAAGAGCTGGCCGCAGTCCACCAGGAAGAGGCTGCGGGCGCTGTGCACCACCAGGGCGTTCATGCCGAACTCACCCAGTCCGCCGATGGGGATGAGCCGCAGCTCGTCGGCGGCGGGGACCTTGGTCCAGTCTTCGAATTCGGGCACTAGGGCAATTGCGATGGGAACACCTCCGGATGATGAAGCAACAATTTTCTCGTAGCCAACAGCCATGCCGCAGGCGTGATCACTTCCGCACGCAGGGATGAAACTAGGCCGACCCCGCTCAGCGCTT
The DNA here is from genome assembly GCA_903884655.1 of uncultured Holophagaceae bacterium. Lineage (GTDB taxonomy): Bacteria > Acidobacteriota > Holophagae > Holophagales > Holophagaceae > Geothrix. The sequence continues at coordinate 17,078 of CAISFO010000032.1, forward strand.
CTGCTGACAAAGTCCCCTGCCAGTTGTTGGCCAGGGTCTTCCGGCGATGGGCGAAGGAGCGGTGCAGCACGGTGAGCAGGGCCCGACGCTCGGCCAGGCTGGGCGCGTCCGCCCGGGGCTCGAACTGCACCACGGCCGAGTCCACCTTGGGGGCGGGGCGGAAGGAGCCGGGCCCCAGCTTCACCAGGCGCGTGAGCCGGGCGCAGAGCTGGGCCAGCACGGACAGCGGCCCGTAGGCCTTGGTGCCGGGCACACCCATGAGCTTCTGCGCCACCTCCAGCTGGAACATGAGCACCATGCGCTCCCAGGCGATATCCTCCGTCAGCAGCCGCGCCAGGATGGGCGTGGCGGCGTTGTAGGGGAGGTTGCCGACCACGGACCAGGCCTCGCCCTCCGGCAAGCCGATCCGGACAGCATCGCCCTGCAGCAGGTGGAAGTGGGTCTGGTCCGCGAACCGGCCCTGGAGCAGCTCGCAGGCCTCCGGATCCAGGTCCACGGCCCAAAGGGGTCGGCCATCCGCCAGCAGCCGCTCGGTCAATACGCCAGGGCCGGGGCCGATCTCCAACAGGCGTGAAGCCTGGGTCGCCAGGGCCGCACCCACGATGGTGGCGATGGCCCCTTCGTTCACCAGAAAGTTCTGGCCAAAGGCCTTTTTCGGGCGAAGACGGGCGATGGGGGAGGGATCTGACACATGCCAGCGTACCACCTCCAGCGCCCTCCCACGAAAAGGGGCCCTTGCGGGCCCCAATTGGCTGGAGATGCAAAATCAGCGAATAATCCGCCAACCACGGGGTTTCACCATGTTGGAAGGAGGTCTTCCTGATATGGGAGCCGTGCCAATGGTACCAGAGCCGGTCGAACCATTCCTTACCTCTCCTGCCTGTAGGACACCGGCCAAGCCAACACTTGCAAGAGCGCTGGGAATATCATTGAATTGAATATATATACCGCTACTGTGGCTCGCATCAATGCTTTGTGTTCCGCCGGAAAAGACAGGATTGATCACGTCAGTCATCACATACGTATTGGATATACCTGCACCATTGCACGCACCAGAGGAAAGACTTGGTTGGAAAGTAGTAAAGAAGAGGACTTTGTTAAGGACAAGGGGGGGGGTCACTTCTTTCTGATAGACGTACTGTTGATAGGTCTTGGCTGGGACAGGTGTGCGTGCTTGGCCCGTATTGAAATTTAGGACATAGCCGCTCTTGGTCTTTAGGTAGTACGAAGCATTTGATGGATCCACCGCCGTTCCTGAAGCACTGGTAATAGGCGACAAATCTGCGAGATCATCATCGCGGTATCCGAACGTATCCACTTTGCCAAGGACCCCTGTGATATCGGCACTATCCTGTCGGTCCAGGATCATAACGAGCCGGTTTCCGTAGCTCGTGCCTCCGCCTCCAGGATTGACAGTATCGAAATCCAGCGGATCATTCCTGTCGCCGGATCCGAAAATCACACCGAAGCAGGGAACAGTCGCAGTCGGCGCTGTGGTACGTGTAACAGGATAGCCATAGGGCATGCTGAAGACCACCGGGGGCACACTGACCGCCGTACCAGTGTTCTTGGGAGTATAAAGATGCCTAACAGACCAGGATGAAAGGGCATTGGTATCCGTCCTCGAACCAGAAGAGGAAGTGGCACCCAGAACATAGGCGCCCCCTGACCCATCCGTGAAATAGACCCTTTGCGTTGAAAAGCTATTGGCAATGGCCTCTACAGGAGTGACTGAAGCGGGGATACAACCCATGCTTGGAAAGGCTGTTTTCAGGGCCGAATTGTTGACAAAATCCCAGACTTTGACCACCGACCCGTCGGTGACACTCAAGGCGAGAACGGAACGCCCAAGGGTTGTCCCAGATCCGTAGCCCGGTGGTGAAGCATTGGTTGCGGCGGAGAAGGCAGTATCAACATCAATCGTGGTCAGGCCCCCACCAATCAGGAAGACATCCTTCAGGGTAGTGCCATCCAGGATTCGGGCCAGGGTTGGGGTGCTGGAACTGAACCCCATGGTCTTGAGTGAAACATTGGGGGATGAAACGTCTGTGGGACCGATCTCGTCAGGTCGAATCTTCCAGGCGATGCTGGGCTGGGCGGGGTCATTCCCCGTGAAGGTCAGACAGTAGTAGCTTCGACCTCCCTTTCCGAGTCCAAATAGAATGCGGACATAATCAGTGCCATCGATCAAGCCATTCGGAGTGCCATTCTCGTAGAGATAGAGTGTTGGAGATCCATCCACAAGGTAACGGTGCACCGAACCGTTTCGCCATGCCTGTAGTCCAGACAGTAGATCCGGTGGCAGGAAGGCCCACAATTCATCCACTTGTCCCTCAACCACCCCAGTAACGATGGCTCTTCCACCTGCGGTTGTCCCAGTGGTGGTCGGAATACCACTTACTTCTCCGAAGCCATGAAGCAGACCTTGATTGTCGCCCACAATAATTAGACGAAAGCGTGTATTTGCAAGGGAGGGCCCCACATCCGAAACAAACGTTGCCAGGAGCCCACCGGAAGGAACCTTGGAGAGCGGAAACTCCATGACCAAGGGGGTGCTGTTGATGATGTCCCCCATGAGATCACTGCGGAACGAGGCGATGCTCGTGGTCGCAGCAGGATCGGCCTGAGCTGATGCGCTAGCCCCCATCACGTAGCGTATCAAACTGCGTCGGGTTACATCGTCAGGCACATTGAGCATGGAGTTCGGCACAGTCGTGGTCGATAGGCTTTCGTTCCACGCCAACAGCGTGTTGGTGAATGTTCCAGAGCTACCAGGTGTGAGGGTGTAGATTTTTCGGGCTTGCCAACCTCCCACAATGTTGGCGATCGAGTGGGCAGCGGACCAGGCGGCATTGCCCGCATTCAGACCGGTGGTGGCAGCAAGGGCAGTGCCTTGTTGGTCAAGGATGGAAATGGAACTTCCGCTCACGGAGAGGCCCGCCATGAGGAGATCTCCACTCCAGATGCCCGTCTGGTTGGTAACGAAAGTGCCGATATAGGTCTGCTTGCCAACGCTGAGGCCCACCAAGGGTGCCACCGGCGCGCCCATGGTATCGGTTGCGGTTCGGGCCTGGGCAACGGCTGTGTAGAGGGCCGAGGACAGTTTGTCTGGGTCATTGGCATCAAAGAAGAAGGGGTTTTTCGTCTTGTCGTTGGCCAAAGGGTTGGTGGGATCAAAGGAGGCTGGCGGGTTATAGCCGACATCACCAGCTTTGATGTTCCATGGATTGTTGTTCTTTTCCCAACCATAGAGTGCGGCCGAGTACATGCCCTTCTTGGCCCCATAGGTGTCTGTCAGCACACCCTCTAGGCATACCCCGATAGTCATGGTGCTGATCCGCCGAGTGGTGCCAGTGGGTCGGTCCGTGATCAACCATGGCACAGCAATTTTGGGGCTGTTCGAATCCGTGGGTGCCGACGCGGTGGATCCAGAGTAGTGTGCCGCGACCGCGGCCAGGGTGTATATATTGCAGTCAGTCCCACCCTTGATGTCACTCGCACCGGCGGCATTTACCGTGGTATTTCCGTTCGTGATCCCGGTCGAGTAGGGATCCCCATTCCCGGAATCGGTCGGGGCCCCGTCGGACATGATGATCAGAAAGCTCTGAGTACAGGTTGCGGGGTTGGCGGGAAAAAGGCTATTTGCGGAATTGGCAATCTGTCCATATGCATTCATGACCGCCGCCACCAGCGGAGTATCTGAAACAGGATAGGTGGTCATGATGAACTGGAGGTTAGTGTCGGGTGCGGACGAATCTGTTGCTTGTGCAAACTTGAGTGCTTTTCTTTGCCCTGCGGACCCGCCATTGGCTGATGAATAGCTGGAGGTACCGTTGTCTCCATACAAAAACCGAGTAGCCCAATTCACGGTTCTCTGGTTGGCGACCCAGGTCTCCAGCACACATCGCTTGACAGCCTGCACGCGGGTCATGTTTGGCAGGGAGTTATTCCAGGCTGCCCCACCGTCTCCACCGTCGGTGGTGTACCGGGCATCCATCACCGAATAACCGCCATCGTTGCTCCCCGTGTAGGTGTCCACCATGCCATTGATGTAGGTGCCTGCACCTGCTTGATTGCGCACATCCTTGCCGAAGGCTACCCAGGCCAGATAGTCGGCGTTGTAGTGCATGTAGCCGATCTTGCCTTTGGCGTTAGCAGGTTGGCCTGATGTCCAAGCCAACATAATGCCGTCAGTGACACCATAGCCTTGGGACCAAACTGAGTCCACATCATAGTACTGCGCGGCTGAAGTAGCCGCACCCGTGGCGTCCGGAACAGGATCATAGACAAGGTAGTGCTGAGGGTGATGGTTGGACTTGGCCTGGGTATACGCAGCTGCTGGCCAGACCGGGGCCGTATTGTGGGCGAGGGTTCTCAGATTTTCATCGGTCGTAATTCCCACATCGAAGACAGCCCAGGGCAGGGGGATATCCACCACACGGATGTTGTCGTTGGTGGTGATCGCAGCCGCAGATCCTAAGTAGGCCCCAGCCGAATATGGCCGAGGTTTGATATTGATATTGCCCACCGGGTAGGTGTTGGTTGTCCCATTGGTCAAGGTATAGGTGTAGGTCTTGGCCGCATTAACTGAATAAAATGAGAACCGCACGTGGCTGGCCCGCTGGACCCACAGCTTGGGATCATTCCAAGTGGCGACATCGGCGACCTGAACGGGATCCCCATTCGGTTTAATCAGTAGGCCATTCTGTAGGCCTGAAACGACCGAACCTATGGATGTATTCGTGCCACCCCCACTTAAATGCAGATTCACCCAGACAAGTACGTTTGCAGCGGAGGTCCCTGAGAGGTACACCACGGGTACCAGGCGGTTATTGAAATCTCCAGCACCAATTCCCCATGGATTGTTGTGCCAACTTTGCCCGGTTTGGGAGTTTTGATTGGTGGAATCCGCATTGGCGTAGTAGTACCGGCTCCAGTACACACCACACATGGACTGAGAGTTGTCGATCAGCGTGAGGATTTCTGGGGGGGCACTGACGGCGTTGCTGCCGGTATAGACATCCAGTACATCCGTCTGGCTCTGCTGAAGACGAGTATCCAATTGGGCCTGAAGCCCGAGCGTCATCGTGGTAAGCAGCAGGAGGGTTCTGATGGGCCAAATGTTCATGAGTCACCTCAATTTTCAGGACCGGGTTAGTGCCATGGTTCCAATGAGCCACTCAGGGTGTGACGCCGAGGTACATTTCCCTGATGGTGGTGTAGCGGATGTAAGATGACGACCCCGTGGGAACGCTCGCTTTGCCTTGGCTTTGAACCTGATAGAGATTCATGGACCGCCCAGTCCGACCCGTGGTGTTACCCGCGGTGTGGCCCAATCCGCCTGCGGCACCAGATACCGTCCCCACAGCGGGATCACCAAGGTATCGGCACATGACATCGAACGACTGGAGGGTGACATTTCCCGTCAAGGCTTGCTTGAAGTCCGTACCAGCATTGGAGAAAACCATGTCGGAAGCCGTGGATTTTTCAGTGGAGCGCACGGCAAAGGCACGATCCCAGGTGTTGCTGGAGTTCAAGAGGTAGGAACTAGACTGCCAAGTGCCGCTGGTATTGAGTTGCTGAAACGCCGCCAGCAACCGATCGCGATCCTGGGAAGTCGCACCAGACGCATTGTCCTTGTTGGTCCAGAGAATGAACCAGTCCAGGCCCGCTTCGGCCGCCTCACTGGCTTTGGTGGCCTGCCAGACGGTCCCTGAAATGGACAATTCCCGAATGGAGTTCTTGCTTAGCGTCATGACCATGACGGTCAGCAGAACAAGCAATCCGAGGGTGGTAAGAATCGTGATGCCACCCTGCTGGGTTCGCCAAAACGTGTTGTCTTTGTGTTTGTTCATCAGAATCATCCTCGGCCAAATTGGTAAAATCATTTGCCATAGCCGAAATTTCTCGGTGAGATCATCAACGTCTGTGTCCTGAGTTTGTAGGCACGGACTCCTGCCGTGGCACTGAACTCCTCCCGCCGGATGGGTGCCCTGGTCGTGAGATCTATCCTGATCAGACAGTTGATGCCTCGATACCAGTCAGGATTGGTGGCATCCGTGATGGACGTGAACCCAGCCAATCCGGCCGTACTCAATTGGTTGTTTGCATTGGTCTGTATCGTACCCCAGGTGGTTGGGGGTGTGACTCCGGTGGTTCTGGCCCAAGTTGTCCCACCGTCAAAACTTAGGTCCACCCTGAAACCATCAACGTTTTCAGCGATGATCTGGGTTGACACAGTCGTCCAGTCCACGCTTCCGGAAGTGGGATAATTGGCTTGCTGCCTGACCAGGCAAGGCAGCTTGATGGCGCTGTTTGCTGGATCCAGCGCGACGGCTTGCACGGAGTAGCGAACAAGCTGCGCCGGGCGAATGAAATAAACCGGAACTCCGGCATTGTGGGAAAGTGCAATGCCAGGATTTGTGGGTATTGAAGTGTAGTTAGCCAATTTTGTTGTGTCCGTTTCGAAAACGACCGGGTTGGCTGCCCCGGTGATCACAGGATGTTCCCACTTACCTGATTCCCCACTGTCAAGAATCACCATGACGTCACCGGCCTTGAGATCGGTATAAGCACCGAGTGTGAAGGTGATGGCCGCACTGGTGGGTGCTGAAGTTGGCGTGCCCCCTGGATTCGTCTCGTTGCCAGCAGTGGCCGTGGTCCAGGTACCGGTTAACGCCAGTGGAACGTCCATCAGGAACTGAATGGCATCCGCGGTGACAGTTTCTGCCTGAGTGGCGCTTGGATCGCTATCGCTGACTCGTGTGACCCCGGCCACCGAGGCCCCAGGTGTGATTGAAAACAGCGGCTCACTTCCATTGAGGATAAAAGTAGGAAGTGCCCGGTCAGGAAAGACCAACCCTGCTTGAGATAGATCATCTGAAAGCTGATCCATGGCCCAGCGATTGGTCCGCTGTGCACCCAATGTTTCATTGGTGGCGTTATAGGTCTTTACTGAGGACTGAAAGACCTTGGCCATCCCGGCCATCAGCAGTGAAGTAAAAACGAGAGCAACCAATAATTCGACGAGGGAAAAGGCCCGCTCGGTAGGGTGATTCTTGTCGCATTGATTCGTCAACCAATCCATGGCAATATTACCTTCCAGCGATCAAAGCTAAGGTTTAATACCGGATGTCACGACTTAGGCTCAAATATTTGTTTTGTGCACCTTCAACCCAAGTCAGGTTGACAACGAATTCCTGAGTTTGTGAGAGGGATGCCGGTGCAGTACCGGCATAGGCACGTCTGGTCCAAGTGGCTGTAAAAACAGTATTCCGTTTGTTAACATCTGGGACCAAAGTGGCCAATCCCGCGATTGGATTATTGGAACTGTCAGTGACTTGGACCCCGTCTATATTGAACCCGCCGTATGGCTGGTTTACCAGTGCGGTCGATGGAGATGCGGTAAATACCGCAGTCATCGCCGGAGTTAACGAATTCGATTTCGCCAAATAGTAGTGCTGCCCCTCCATCTGCGCACGTTGCAGCACAACGTTGGCAATATAGGCTGCGGTCGTCCTGCCGCGGCCATTGCTGGCTTGCGAAATGGCCATGACTTGCAGGCTGGCGAGTCCCAGCAACCCCACCGAGAGAATGAAGGCGGCCAATAGGAATTCGATCATGCTGAATCCCATATTGTGTTTTTGATTAAAGTTGTTCTTGAAATCGATGATCATAATTTCAACCAAGCAGCAGCGGAATTGGAACGGTAATACCTGTAAATATTTCCAGATGAATTCACCAAAATGACCCCGACTGGCCCATCGGAAAGGGCTTGACCACTCTGCGCTGAAACAACTAGCGCGAAACCTTCAGAGTTCGTTGTTCCATTACTATTGAATAGGAACGGCTTTGTCGAATCAAAGAGACTTTGTGTCCAAATCGAACTCTTGAAAATGTTCGTGCTATTTATTGATGTTGACTGAAGGTTGGATTTCAGGCTGGTGATGGCAGCACTACCGATCGATGTTGATCCGTCCATATCCACCATGCAGAATCTAGCCACACTTGCATCTGATGCATGGCTGTATTGCCCCTGAGCTGCTGCCCAGGTCACAGTGAGTGATGAAGAGACCATGGCTGAACCTCCACCCGAGAGTGCAGCCTGGTAGTTCAGGACAGCTGATGATCCGGTCCCGGAGGGTGTCAATGTGACCGTTTGCCCTGAACCCCGGGCGGTAGTTCGCGCTTCTGCGAGTGCGCCAAATATTCCATTGAGCGCGCCTTTGACCGCCGGGCCATTCTTGTCGGATTTGTAGCTAAGAACCACGGCTGTAAGAATTCCAAGAATTGCCAGAACCACAAGCAATTCGATCATGGAATATCCAGATCTTGGCCAGCGGGCTCGCTGCATAAGTGATCCTTTGAAACAACTGACAGGATGTGAGCCCCACCCCTTGCCAGTTATTATTTTTTTTGTTCTATTATTTCTTTATTTACAATACACGGTTAGCCCGATAGCAGAAATGTATTTCAGGATATGTATATTTTTTAGTCGTTTCGTCCCGGCTATGACGTCCCTACCCAAACTGCACCGGGTCCCGGTCCAGGCTGACCGGGCCGGTGGGATCCAGGGGATGCCGGGCGAGGACTTCGCTGAGGGCGCCGCGGGTGCCTTTCAGGAGGAGGTGCATGCGCCATTGGTCCCGGATGCGCGGGACGGCGGCCTCGAGGGGCCCGAGGACCCGCAGACCTGGTACCGACAATCGCTGTCGAAAACCGTCGAGGGCCTCGCGGGCTTCCCGCGGGGTGTCCGCCTCGGCGCGGTAGAGGGACAGCGCCGTGAAGGGCGGGTAGCCCAGACCTTCGCGGAAGGGCAACTCCGAGGCCGCGAAACCTTCGAAATCCTGGGCCAGGGCATGGACGATGGCCGGATGCTCGGGGGAATAGGTCTGGAGGATCACGCGGCCCGGCAGATCGGCCCGGCCCGCCCGCCCGGCCACCTGGGTGAGTAATTGAAACGTGTGCTCGGCGGCCCGGAAGTCCGCCACCTTCAGGCCCTGGTCGGCGTTGATGACGCCCACCAGGGTGAGGCCCGGCAGGTTGTGGCCCTTGGCCAGCATCTGGGTGCCCACCAGGATGTCCACCTCGCCCTGCTCGGCCGCCAGCAGCCCCGCCTCGAAGGAGCCGCGGCGCCGGGTGGTATCCCGATCCAGGCGCAGGATCCGGGCTCCCGGGAAGAGCTGGCGCAGGTGCTCCTCGACCTGTTCGGTGCCTTCGCCGACCCCGCGCAGGTGGTCGGCGCCACAGTCGGGGCAGGCCTCCGGTGGCACGGTCTCATGGCCGCAGAGGTGGCAGCGCAGGCGGAAGTCGCCGCGATGGTAGGTGAGGGAGATGGCGCAGTGGGGACAACCCAGGGTCCGGCCGCAGGCCCGGCACATCCAGAAGTTCTCGTAGCCCCTCCGGTTCAGCAGCAGCAGTGACTGCTCGCCCCTGGCCAGGGTCTCGGTGAGGGCCTTCAACAAGGGCGGCGCCAGGATGACCTTGCGCCGCATCTGCCGGTAGGCGTCCCGCAGATCCACGATCTCGACCCTGGGCAGCGAGATGCCGAGGGGGCGCTCCCGCAGCTGCAGCAGCTGGTAGCGTCCGCTCCGGGCCGCCTGCCAGCTTTCGAGGCTGGGCGTGGCGCTGCCCAGCACGATGGGGCAGCCCTCGAGCTGGGCGCGCTTGATGGCCAGGTCCCGGGCATGGATGCGCGGGTGCTCTTCCGACTTGTAGGAGCTCTCGTGCTCCTCGTCCACGATGATGAGCCCGATGTCACGGAGTGGCGCCAGGACGGCATTCCGCACCCCCACGAACAGATCGGCGCCGTTGAAGAGCAGGCGCACCACGTCACCCTGCTTCTCGCCCACGTTCAGACCCGCGTGCCCCACGGCGATGCGGCCGGGGAAGCGGGCCTCCAGGCGATCCAGCAGCCGGGCCGTGAGGCCGATCTCGGGCACCAGCCACAGCACCCGCCGCCCCGCCGCCAGCACCCGTTCCGCCAGAGCCAGATACACCTCGGTCTTGCCGGAGCCGGTGACGCCGTGGAGCAGGTGCACGCCGAAAGTACCCATAGGCACGGCCTCCAGCGCCAGCCGCTGCTCCTGGTTCAACGTGACGGTGCGGTCCACACCCGCCTCGCGCCGCTGGCCCAGCAGGTCCACCCGCTTCATGCGAGTCACGAGGCCACGTTTCTCCAAGGTGCCCAGCACGGAGGCACCTACCCCCGCCGACTCCAGCAGCTCCGGCTCCATGAGCGCTCCACCGGAATCTTCAAGGATCAGCAGCACCTTCGCCTGGGATGGGGTCACCCTCGGCGGATGGGGCGCGCCCGTGAGTCGGACTTCGGTGAAGCCTGAGCCGCGCAGGGCGGTGCGATGCAGCAGGGTGGGCAGGATGGAGGGATCTTGGTGCCAGGCCTCGCCCAGATCCGCAAGCGCACCCCAGGCGCCGCGCTCGCGGTGAAAGGACAACCGCTGTCCATCCTCGTCTGCCTCCCAGTGGGGAAGCAGGGCCTGGGGCAGGCTCAGCGGTAGCAGGTGGGCCTCCAGACAGCCGTAGTAGCGGGCGGCGAAGGCATGGAGCTCCCGCAGCTTCGCGGGCAGCAGGGGAAAGGGATCCAGCACGCCTTCGATGGGCCGCAGCTTGGCCGCGGGTGGTTCGGGTTCGGGCCCCATGGCCAGGCCCACCGCCTGGCTGTTCCGCACCTTCACCCGTACCCGCACACCCACCGGCAGCCCCTCGGGTGCCAGGTAGGTCAGGGGCGGCAGGGGGCGGTTCAGCTGGATGCGCGTGGGGGCAAGGTTCATGAAGGGTCAGGATACACTTGGCAGATGCTGGTCCTGGGCCTGGAATCCTCCTGCGACGACTGCTCCGCCGCCGTGGTGGAGGAGACACCTGCCGGTCCCGTCCTGCGCTCCCTGGTGCGGGAAAGCCAGGACGCCATCCATGGCCCCTTCGGCGGCGTCGTGCCCGAGTTGGCCGCCCGTGAACACCTGCTGCAGGCCCGCGCGGTCATGGCCGGGGCCCTGGCCCAGGCCGGCATCGGTCTGGCGGATCTGGACCGCATCGCCGTGACTCAAGGGCCCGGCCTGGTGGGCAGCCTGCTGGCCACCTTCAGTGCGAGCAAGGCCGTGGCTTGGCGCCAGCACATTCCCTGGGTGGGGGTCCACCACCTGCTGGGCCACCTCAACGCCGCCCGGTTCGTCGCGCCGGACCTGCCCTTCCCGGCCCTCGTGCTGCTGGTCTCCGGCGGCCATACCCATTTGTACCTCGCGAAGGACTGGACCTCGCTGCAGCTGCTCCAGAAGACCCGCGACGATGCCGCCGGGGAGGCCTTCGACAAGACCGCCCGCATGCTGAACCTGGGCTACCCTGGTGGCCCCCTGGTGGATGCCTGCGCCCAGACGGCACTCAAGGGCGCCGAGCGGTTCACGCCGCCGAAATTCAGGGATGGCAAGGCCTCCTGGAGTTTTTCCGGTCTGAAAACCGGCGTCAAGCTGCGGATCGAGCGGAATCCGCGCCTGGCGGAAGCCGGACCGGCCGATCCCGAAGTGCAGGCCCTTTGCCTCGCCCTCCAGGAGGCCATCGCCACCTGGCTGCTCAAACCCGTTCCCGAGTGGGCGGAATCTCAAGGTGCCCAGAGCCTCGTGATCAGTGGCGGCGTCGCCTGCAACTCCAGACTGCGGACCGATGCCGCCACCCTGGCCGCCAGGATCGGTCTGGTCCTGGCCATCCCCGAGCCCCGCCTCTGCACCGACAACGGCGCCATGATCGCCGCCGCGGGCGCGCTGCTGGAACCCGAGGTGAACCCTTGGAGCCAGAACGCCGACGCGGATTTGAAACTGGGAGCCTGAGATGGAAGTGACCCGAGAGGATGTCCTGCGCTGCGCGGCCCTGGCCCACTTGAGCCTGCGGGAAGAGGAGATCGAGCCCATGCGGCTGGCCATGACGCAGATGCTTACCCATGCCGCCAGCCTCGACGAGCTGCCCCTGGACGAGGTCGAGCCCATGCTCGCCGGCCTGGGCCGTCCCCTGCCCCGCCGCGAGGATGTGCCCCGCGACACCTTCACCCAGGCCGAAGCCCTGGCCAACGCACCCACCCAGGACCGGGGCTATTTCGTGGTGCCGAAGGTGCTGTAAAAAAAAGTAGCGGCCCCCGGGAGGGCCGCTTTGTCTTGTCATGCTGTTGGTTCAGAAGCTCAACCGGACTCCAAGTCGGATGGACCTGGGCAGCTGATAGGCGACGGGGTTCTTGAAAGTCGGGTTCGCCTCGAGCACCGAGCCATTCACGCGATCGAACCGCTGGTCGACCGCGGTGGTCGTCTGAGCATCCAGAACATTGGTGATATCCAACATGGCCCGCAGCGTCACCAACTTGGAAATGGACTTGGTGTACACCAGATTCAGATCGAGCTGGGTGGTATCCGGGGTCCTTCCCTGGGAACCACGGGGGAAATGAAAGAGCTCCCAGCGTCCGGTGTAGAAGTAGGGATCGAGATCTGAGGCACCCATGGCCGAGATGGGGGTTCCGGAAAGGTAGAAGGCAGAGGCACCAATGCTCAGCCCCCACTCGGGAAACTCATAGGATCCGTTGGCCTTGAGCTGGTGCTTCCGATCCCCGCTCAAGGGGCCATAGCTGTTGACGGTGAAGGCCAAGAGATCGAAGGCCGCCGTGATGTTCGGATCCAGCTGGCCCGCGCCGTTGACCGATCCGACTCCACCGAACCCGCCTTCGTAGTTGCCCACCGATTCGCTCCACAGGTACGAAACCGAGTAGGTGTAGTGATCAGCCATCTTCCGCTGGAAGGAGAACTCGACTCCCTTGTAGTCCCGCACGGCCTTGGGGTACTGCATTCCCACGTCATGGCTCATGCCTGGATTGACGATGTTGTAGTTTCCCACCGGACTGGTGTTGTCGAGGCTGTCCTCGATGACCCGGCCGAAATAGCTCCGGATGTACTTGGCGCCCAGGACAAATTTATCGCCCAGGGTGGTTTCCACGCCGAGGATGCACTGGTCGGTGTACTCACCCTTCACGTCCCGATCCACGGGTTCCGGTCCGCCGTGAATGACTGGATTGGAAATGGGGTTGCTGGCCGAGGTCGAGGGTGTGGGTACCAGACTGGTCGGGTCCGTGTTGAAAACATCCGGATTGCGCTCAAGATTGAAAGACCGCAGGACCAGGTCCATGGGCAGCTGCTCATAGAAGCGGCTCAGGCTCAGGTAGATCTTGTCCTGGCCTTTGCCCTTCCAGTCATAGACGAGCCCCAACCTGGGCGCCCACTCGTTCTTCAGGGAGAGGGCCGTCTGGCCGAGGTTGTTGATGATGTCGGTCTTGTCATTGCGAATGCCCACATTGATCGTCAGCTTGGACGTAGGGGAGTACTTGTCCTGGATGTAGAAGGCCTGGCTGTTGTGCTGGGAATGGGGCGAGTAGGTCACCGCAGGGGCATTCCATTCGGACAAGACGAAAGACCCGCTGGACAGACCGTCATTGGCATTGCCCGTCGTCCAGTAGTAGTGGTCATAGTTCGTGACACCGCCGGTCGTACCGTTGTTGTAGACAAGCTGGCCACCGGAGAAATTCCGGCTGGCATCCGCCACGTCCTTCTGGAGATCGAACCCGGCCTTGAGCTCGTGGTGTCCGCCCAGGTCGAACATCTTGGTGATGCTGCCCGAGTAGTTGTCCCGGGTGAAGTCCTTGACATCCCAGCGACCGAAGCCACCGCTCTGGCTGGAGTCGGCACTGTTGATGTACTGAATCTGATTGGCCCCGATGCCACCGAGGGTGGTATTGGTCTCGCGGTGCTTGCTGGCCTGGAGTTGGCCGAACCAGGAATCACCCACCACTTCGTACCGCAGACTCAGATCCGTTCCGCCGATCTTCGTTGTGCCATCCCAGGTGGGTCGGGGGCCCATGGGAGATTTCACGGCCCCGCTATCCTTCTCCGGGTCGCCGATGAAGGACGCCACGAGCGTATGTCCAGGAGCGAGGAGCCACGTGAGCTTGCCAGAAAAGAGGTCCGTGGTCTGGTCCAGGGGTGCGATCAATCCCTTGGCTGGACCCGTCTGCACCTGGTTGTCTTCGGAGTGGTTCTTGCGGTCATAGGCCACAAAGAACCAGAGCTTGTCCTTGACAATGTACCCACCAACATCGAATCCATAGTCTGCGGTCCGATACCCCACAGGGAGCGGCTGGAACGCGCCACCGCCAAGGGTCTGGCCCGCGTGCTTGTTCGAGGCCTGCAGCCCCTTGCTCTCCAGGTAGTAGAAGAGGTCGCCGGTGAACTCGTTGCCACCACTCTTGGTGATCACATTGATGATGCCGCCGGTGGCCTTCCCATACTCGGCTTCATAGCCACCCGTCTTCACCTGGAATTCCTTCACGAATTCCATGGGGATCTTCTTGCCCTGCTTGCCGAATTCCACATTGGTCGTGTTGATGCCGTCCACCACCCAGTTGTTCTCCACACCCGAGGCACCATAGATCTTCAAGCCAGTGGTGTCCTGGGTCACACCAGGGGCCAGGGTCGCGATCGTCCCATAATCCCTCGCCATGGGAAGCACGCCAATGGTCTCACTGGTGTAGTTCATCCCTGCGGTCGTGCCCTGGGTGTCCACCGTGGTCGCCAGATCCTGGACCTCCACCACCGCTGCGGCGATGGGTGCCATGCTCAGGTTCAGCGAGGCCGTCTTGTCCAGCCCCACCAGGACCTGGGCCTTGACGGTGTTGAGCCCCTCCTTGGTCACGGTGAGGAGACAGGGTCCCGGGGGCAGCAGTCCGAACCGGAATGCTCCCGTTTCGTCCGTTGTGGTAGTGCGTCCACCTTGAAGGCCCGCTCCGGTAATGACGACCTTGGCTCCAGCGATGGACCTCCCCTTGGAATCAGAGACCTGGCCCTGCAGGGCCCCCGTGGTCTGGGCCGACAGCACGGCGCCGGACACAAGCAGCAAAGACAAAAATCGCAAGCGACGGCTCATGTCGGCCGCTCCCAAGGAATGGCCACCAACGGATGGCCAAATGGAAAGAGAGGAAGATGACAAATGATGATCAGGACAGGGACTTAATCAATGAAAAAATCCGAAGTGGAATATCGCGATGGTTGCATCATCAATTTTCCGCTTTGCCTAACCAGCTTTCGTATCTTAGAGTTAATCGTGCTCATTTTGGGATGCATGTTTTGACAATCTGGGGAGCAACAGGCACACCGCGATGATCATTCCTGTGGACTGAAGTGGAAAGACCCGTCCTGGCTTCAGCCAGAACCCCGGGTCTCAGGGCCAGCGCCCGACAAGGTTCCGGCCTTTGCAAAGCTGGAGGTTGGATCGCCTACCAATCCCCGCCGGAATCGCCACCGCCAGAATCGCCGCCGCCGGAGTCACCCCAGTCGCTGGAGTTGGATTCGCCCCAGTCGCTGGAGGAACCACCCTCAGAGGAGCCTCCGGTCCAGCCGTCCTCACCCGAACGGTCATGGTGATGGTGCTCGCCGCCCATCATGCTGCCGATCATCATGCCCGTGAGCAGGCCGCCCATGCCGCCACCGGGCTGGCCGTAGCCGCCCTGCTGCATGGGCATGGAGCCCTGCATGGGGCCATCGAGGCCCAGCTGCCGGCGGGCCGAAGGAGGCAGCTCCTCGTCCTTGAGGTTCTGGACCCCGGCCACGGCACTGCAGTAGCCGCAGGACCACTTCACGGAACGAAGCCCATCCCATTCCTGCTTCATCTTGTCTCCGGAGGCGCCGCAGGTTGGGCATTTGGGATAGGGACAGGCAAAGGTGTGGGGTTCCAGCGGCCCGGTGGGCAGGGCCCGGCGGGCGGCGCCCAGCTGTTCGGGCTGGTCCTGGCGTCCGCGCAGGATGAAATACAGCACGGCTCCGATGACGAGAAGGACGATGAGGGTGGTCATGGGGACTCCTGACGCCCAAAGGGTATCCGGAACCGATGCCCACCGGTACTTCCTGGCATCATCGACTGCATGCTGCCTCATATCCCCATCCTGGAGGACCGGCCCTGGCGCGTGCTGGGCCTGATGTCGGGCACCAGTGCGGATGGCGTGGACGCAGTCCTTATCGAGGTGGACCCGCAGGCCTTCGACAGCGGCCGACCCTTCCGCCGGTGCCTGGGGCACCATGCGGTGGCCTATCCTGCGCCCCTGCGGGGCCAGGTGCTCGCTGCCGCCTCGAATCAGCTGGATCCGGCCGGACTCTGCATTCTCCAGCGCAGCCTGGGGGATCACCACGCCCTGGCGGCGAAGGCCCTCTGCGAGGCCCTGGGGACCGTTCCTGACCTCGCCGCCCTGCATGGCCAGACGGTCCAGCACCATCCACTCCAGGGTGCCAGCCTGCAGCTGGCGGACCCCTATGTGTTGGTCGAGGCCCTGGGTTGTCCCGTGGTCTGGGATCTTCGGCGCCGGGACCTCGCCGTGGGCGGCCAGGGTGCACCGCTGGTGCCGCTGCCCGAGCGCTGGCTACACGGGGCGCAACCCTGGCTCGCCCTCAACCTGGGTGGCATCGCCAACCTGGCGTTCTGGGATGGACAGTCCCTGCGGGCCTGGGACACGGGACCCGGCATGTCCCTGCTGGACCTGGCGGCCCAGCGGTGGCTGGATTGCAGCTTCGATCCAGAGGGTGGCGCCGCGGGAGGCAGCGTCTCGGATCCGCTCCTGACCCAGTGGCTAGGACATCCCTATTTCCTGCTCCCCCCGCCGAAATCCACGGGCCGGGAGATGTTCGGCAGGGCCTGGTTCGAACAGGAGCTTTCTGCCCTGGAATCCCTGCCCTTGCCGGATCGCCTGGCCACCCTGGCCGCCTTCACCGCCGCTTCCATCGCCAGCGAAGCCCAGCGTCTGGGGATCTTGCCAGCAGGCTTAGAGGGACTGGTCAGCGGAGGCGGTGCCCGCCACCAGAGGGTCCGCGCCGAGCTGGCCTCGCGGTTCGCGGTGGCGCTCGAGGATGACACCGGTTTCCCTCCCGGCGCCCGGGAGGCCATCAGCTGGGCCCTGCTCGGGGCCGCCTGTGCCCTGGGCCTGCCCGGCAACCTGCCGGAAGTGACGGGAGCTTCCAGGCCCGTGGTGCTGGGGAGCTGGGTGTGGCCATGAAGTGGGGCCGCTGGATCGACCACCTGCCCCTCTGGCTCGCGTTCGGCGCCACTCTGTCCACCGGCATCTACGACCCGGGTGAATTGTGGGTCATGGTCGTGCCCCTGGTGGCGGCCCTGGTGGTGGAACTCTTCGCCTGGGACCTGGGCCGGTTCCACCGCTGGCTGGAAATCGGGGCGCTGGTCTTCTTCCTGGCCGAACTGGCCCGGGGCCGCGGCCTGTTCACGGCGGCCATCCATACCCTGTTCATGCTGGCGGGGGTCAGGCTGATCCTGCCCCGGGAGTCGGCCCACCGGCGCCAGCTCCTGCTGATGGGCTTCATGCTCTTCCTGACCACAGCCATGGGCACCACCGATATCGCCTTCCTGGTCTGGATGCTGGCCTGGTTCTGCGCCGCCACCCTGGTGCTGCTGCAACTCAGCTGGGAGCCTTCCGCCGCGCTGCGCCAGGGCGCCCTGGCCCGGCCACCCTATGCCCAGGTCCCCGGCTGGGTGGGGATGGCCCTGCTCTTCGGCACGGGCGTCTTCCTCATCCTGCCTCGCCTGAACCTGGGCCTGCGCCCGGGCCTGCTCCTCGGAGGCACGCGGACGCTCGGACAGGCGGGCCTGGGTGACCGCCTGGACCTGTCCGGCGGAGGTCCGATCGAGCCCAACCCGGAAGTGGCGGTACGGATCGCGCCTCCTCCAGGCCTCGATCCACGCATGAATCCTCAATGGTCCCGGGGGCTGGAACTCCTGCCCGGGGTCACCCTGGAAGCCATCCAGGGCCAGCGCTGGGAACCCGCCGACCTCACCCGACCACCCCTCTTCGCGCCCGGATCGCCAGCCTTGCACCGCCGCGCGGAATTCCTCTTCACGGCGACCCCCCAGGGCATCCTGACCTTGCCTGCGGGGCTGATGGGCCTGGAACCGCCGGATGCCCCCATCACGGCGGGACCAGGCGCCAGCCGCCGCTGGCGGTTTCCGAGGGCACGCACCATCCCCCTCCAGGTGACCTGGACCACTGCTCCGGTGGACAGCCGCGAACCCCTGCTTTCCTCCCGCCGCTATGACCTTCTCACCCGGCTGGAGCCGGAGCATGCGTCGGCCCGCCGGGCCAGTCTCCGCTTCGCCCCGGCCATTCTGCCCGTGCCCCAGCTCGCCCGGGTTCTGGAGACGGCCCTTCGCCAGTTCAAATACACCCTCGACAATCCCTCGGGCAAGGCCGCCAATCCCCTGGAGGATTTTCTGGATCGCACCCAGGCAGGCCACTGCGAGTACTTCGCCTCGGCCATGGCCTTGATGCTGCGGGCCCGGGGGGTTCCCGCCCGGGTGGTCAACGGCTACCGGCTGGGGCCATGGATCCCCGAAGGCGGCTACTTCCGGGTGAGCCAGAACGAGGCCCACAGCTGGGTGCAGTACTGGCATGAGGGGCGGTGGTGGACCTCGGATCCGACGCCCCAGGGTGCAGCAGCCCTGGCGGCAGAAAGCCAGGGGATGCAGGCCCTCGAACGCTGGGCTGATGCCTTCCGTTACCGCTGGGACCGCTATGTGGTGCGGTTCTCGGATCAGGACCAGCTGGCCGGATTTTCCTGGCTGCAGACCCGGCTCCAGGGCTGGGAGTGGCATTGGAAAGCGCCCTCCAAGACCGTGGAATGGGTCCTGGGACTCGCCGTGCTCAGCTGGCTGCTGTGGCGAGGCCGGGGCCTATGGCGTCCAGCGCCCGTGGGTCCCGGCCGCGTCGCGGCCCTGCGGCCGCTCCTGAGGCGCACCCGAGGCTACGTGCCCAGCCAGCCTGGCGATACGGCCCGTTCCTGGTTGCTGCGGCTGGGAACCCTCCGCCCCGAACGGCAGGAAGCGCTGGAGCAGCTTGCGGACGCCGTGGATGCCCTCGCCTATGGCCCGGGCCACACCGCGGCCGCCACCTTGGCGAAGGCGGAGGCCGCAGCTTGGCGGGGTTGGAAGCCCGCTACTCCTTCGTAAATTTCTCGAAGGCCTTCATGAGCTCCATGGGCAGGGGGAAGACGATGGTGCTGTTCTTCTCCACGGCGATCTCCGTGAGGGTCTGCAGGTAGCGCATCTGGATGGCGGTGGGGTTCTGGCTGATCTTGTTGGCGGCTTCCAGCAGCTGGGTCGAGGCCATCAGTTCGCCTTCGGCGGCGATGACCTTGGCCCGCTTCTCCCGCTCGGCCTCGGCCTGCTTGCCCATGGCCCGCTGGATCTGCTCAGGCAGATCCACGCTCTTGAGCTCGACGCTGTTCACCTGCACGCCCCAGGGCTCGGTGGAGCGGTCGATGATCTCCCGCAGCCGCACGCTGAGCTTCTCCCGGTCCGCCAGCAGCTCGTCCAGGCTCACCTCACCCAGGATGGACCGCAGGGTAGTCTGGGCGATCTGGCTGGTGGCGTAGTAGTAGTTTTCCACGCCCACGATGGCCTGCTTGGGGTCCAGCACCTTGGAGTAGACGACCGCACTGACCTTCAGGCTCACGTTGTCGCGGGTGATGATGTCCTGGCTGGGCACCTCCAGGACCGTGGTGCGCAGCGACACGATCACGGCCTTCTGGAAGGGCCGCCAGATGAAGACCAGGCCGGGTCCCTTGGGGGTGTCGCTCACCTTGCCGAGGGTGAAGACCACGGCCCGTTCGTACTCGTTGATGACCTTGAGACAGCTGAGAATCCAGACCACCAGGAAGAGACTGGCTGGCCCAAAACATCCGAGCGAGGACACGAGCAGGTTATCCATGGAAGCTCCTGGGGATGCCCCATGATGCCACTGCAGGGGAGATAAAAGACAACCTGCTTCTCGGCTATGCTTGGCTGCGGCCCGGGCCCCGGGCCCAGACCGGGAGGTACCATGCGCAAAACCACGTTCGTCCTGGCCATGGTGGCAGCGACGGTACTGGGCGCCCAATCGGCACCCATCAACGGGGGCCTCCAGGTGGGGCTGAGCATGCCCACGGGAGACTTTGCCGACAGAAGGCCTCCGATGGCACCTTCCTCGGGGCCAACGAGGGTGCGGGCATCCATCTCGGCGGCCACATCGATTTCAACCTGTCCCGCCACCACCAGATCCGGCTTGTCGCCAACGCCAACGGCTTTGCGAGCAAGGAACAGCACTACCCGGGCAGGCTCTTCGGCACCACCCGCCAGAACACCTTCGGCGTGGGCCAGTTCGGGGCAGACTATGTCTTCAATGCCGACTCCCCCAGCCGGGGTGGCTACTTCCTGGTGGGGTTGAACGTGAACCAGGTGAAGGCCACCTCCAAGGTTTCCTACTCACCGGACATCGAGCTCACCCAGTCCGGACGCGGCGGCTTCCGCATCGGTGGCGGCTACTCCTTCAACCGGGTCTTCAGCCTGGAGGCCCACCTCAACAGCGTGGCCATGGACAAGAACGGGCCCGATGGCCTGGGCTACGACGCCATCACCTGGCTGGCGGTGAGCGCCGTGTTCCGGTTCGGCCACTAGGTCACTTCCGCACGAAGGGATTGCTCGCCGCCTCTTCCCCGATGGTGGTGGCAGGGCCATGGCCGGGAATGACCAGGGTGCTTCCATCGAGGACGTAGAGCTCCCGGTGGATGCTCTGTTCCAGCAGGTCCCAATTGCCACCCCAAAGGTCCGTGCGGCCGACGCCGCCGCGGAAGAGCGTGTCCCCGGCCAGCAGCACCTTCCCCTTGGCGAAGTCACCCTGGAAGCAGCAGGATCCGGGGGTGTGACCCGGCGTGTGGAGGGTGGTCAGGTCGAGGTGCCGGTCCCCGGCGTTCAGCTCCACCATCTCGGGCTGCGGGATGGCGGGCATCCCGAACATGCCGGTCTGCTGGGCCAGAGCATCGATGAGGAAGCCATCGTCGCCATGCAGGTGTGCCGGGCATTGCCAGAGATCCTGCAGCTCGCGGGTGGCACCCACATGATCGAAGTGGGCATGGGTGTGCAGCAAGGCCAGGACCTTGAAGCCGAGGGCTTCGACGCGCTTGCGGATTTTCGGGCCATCCCCGCCAGGATCCACCACCACACCGAGGCCCGTGGAAGGTTCCCAGAGCAGGGAACAGTTGCAGCCCAGGGGGCCGACAGGGAAGGATTCCAGGTTCAGCATGCTTCCAGTGTGACAAGACGAAGGGTAGATTGGGGACCATGATGCCCGAGGCTGCTCCCCGCACTGGCTGGTTCTCCCCGTGGGATCTGGCCCCCCTGGCCGGCAGTCTGGCGGTGCTGGGCTTCCTGCATGGGATGTTGGCAGGGCTGCCTGATCTCCTGCCCACCCACTTCGATGCCGTTGGACGGGCCAACTGCTGGACCCCGCATGGCACCTATCTGGTGATGGTCCTCGCCATCCCTGCGATCGGTTGGCTGGTGCTCCTCTGCACGGGCTGGGCCTTCGCCGGGACTTCCCAGGATCCGGAAGGACGGAAGGCGTCCGCGCTGGCGCCCTTGCGGGGCTGCACCGTCGTGGGCCTGCAGGTCCTGATGCTGGCACCCATGGCCGTCGTCCGCCTGGGCAACGCTGGACTCGCGCTCAGCATGGCCAGCTTCCTGCTTCTGATTGGTTTCGGCATCGGGTTGATGGTCCGCTCCATGAAACAGGCTGGCCAGGAGACCCCCGACGCCGAGTGCTACCGCTGGGGGCTCTTCTACGTTAATCCTGACGATCCGGCCATCTGGGTGCCCAAACGCCTGGGCCTGGGCTGGACCCTAAACTTTGCCCATGGCCGCAGCTGGGTGATGCTGGGTCTGCTCCTGCTCCCCATCTTCTTGGTGATGTTCTTGACCCGTTCCCGTTGAAGGATCGTCCATGCCTGACGAACTCGTCATTTCCCTGATGGTGCTTGGCCCCCTGGCCCTGGTCGCCTTTCTGGTGTTCCAGAAGAAGGCCAAGCCCAAGGATCCTTCCTGAGCCATCAGGTGGCGGCCGTCCGCACGAACCTCGAGAAGTCCCCCTTCCTGAAGCGCAAGCTGGGGGACCTGCCCACGCGCCCGGGCTGCTACCTCTACCGGGATGAGGGCGGCAACCTGCTCTACGTGGGCAAGGCCAAGGTGCTGCGGAACCGCGTGAAGTCCTACTTCCAACAGAAGCGACTGGATGCCAAGACCCGGCGCCTGGTGGCCCGCATCTGGGACGTGGAGCTCATCGTCTGCGAAACGGAGCTGGAGGCCCTGGTCCTTGAGAACAACCTCATCAAGGAGCACTTTCCGCCTTTCAACATCCTGTTGCGGGATGACAAGAGCTATCCCTACGTGAAGCTCACCTGGAAGGAGGCCTACCCCAAGGTCTACGTCACCCGCAAGCTCCGCAAGGACGGCAGCCTCTACTTCGGGCCCTTCTTTCCCGCGAGCACGGCCTACCGCACGGCGGAGCTGGTCTACCGCTTTTTCCAGATCCGGGACTGCGACATCGACATCGACGGCAAGCGGGGCCGGGCCTGCCTCAAGTACCAGCTGCACCGCTGCACGGCGCCCTGCATTGCCGCCGTGAGCCAGGAGACCTACCGGGAGCAGGCCAAGGAGGCGCGACTCTTCCTGGAGGGCAAGCGCGATGAGCTGAAAGCGCGGCTGGAGGCGGCCATGTGGAAGGCCGCCGAGGCCGCCGCCTTCGAACAGGCCGCCGCGCACCGGGACGCCCTGCAGCAGGTGGATGCCTGGTTCACGCGCCAGAAGGCGGCCAGTTC
>CAISFO010000033.1 GCA_903884655.1 uncultured Holophagaceae bacterium
CAGCTCGGTATCACGGCCCTTGGCTTCCTCGACGGTGATGACGCCATCCTTGCCGACCTTGCCCATGGCCTCGGCGATGATGCGGCCGATCTCTTCGTCGCCGTTGGCGGAGATGGTGCCGACCTGGGCGATGGCGTTGCCTTCGACGGGCTTCTTGATCTCGTCAATGGCCTTCACGACGGTCTCGACCGCGAGGTCGATGCCCTTCTTGATTTCCATGGTGTTGGCGCCGCTCACGACGGCCTTGATGCCCTCGCGATAGATGGCGCGGGCCAGCACGGTGGCGGTGGTGGTGCCGTCGCCGGCGATGTCGGAGGTCTTGGAGGCGACCTCACGCACCAGCTGGGCACCCATGTTCTCGTGGCGGTCCTTGAGCTCGATCTCTTTGGCGACGGTGACGCCGTCCTTGGTCATGAGCGGGGAGCCGAATTTCTTCTCGATGAGGACGTTGCGGCCTTTGGGGCCGAGGGTGACCTGCACCGCGTCGGCGAGCTTGTTCACGCCGCGCAGGATGGCCTGGCGGGCGTCTTCGGCATAGATGATGGACTTGGCCATGTGTGTCTCCTTGGTCTCGGTTTGGGGGTCGTTAGCTGACGATCGCGAGGATTTCGTCCTCGCGCACGATCACGTGATCGACGCCTTCGATCTTCACTTCCGTGCCGCTGTACTTGCCGATCAGCACCTTGTTGCCAGCCTTCACGGACATGGGATTGCGGGTGCCGTTCTCGTTGATCTTGCCCTCGCCGACGGCCACCACTTCGGCCTCCATGGGCTTTTCCTTGGCGGTGTCGGGGATGATGATGCCGCCCTTGACGGTTTCGGCGGCGTCGACGCGCTTCAGCACGACGCGGTCGGATAGGGGCTGGATGGCCATGGGACCTCCTTGATGAGGATGGTTGGGAACGAAAGAAGCTGTTAGCACTCACCAACAGCGAGTGCCAACAGTCTTGCACCTGGCCTAAGGGCAGTCAAGCCAAATTCCTGATCAGGCGCCATAATCTTAGTTTAGATAATAAGATTTTCTTCCGATTACAATTTAATCTAGAAACCGACAACACCTCGCCAGTGGGGGTGTAGCCTCAATCTATGGAAAACCTCGTCATTCTTCGCGATCTTCAGGCCACGCTGGACTATTTGGTGACCATCAACCGAGAGCTCTCGGCCCTTCCACCGGATTTGGCCGCCTTGGATGCCAGGGTCAAGGCGACCGAAAAGCAGATCGCCGAAAAGACCAAGGCTCTGGAGACTGCCCGTGCGCAGATCCAGGTCAAGTCGAAGGAGCTGACCCAGGCCCAGAAGGACGAAGAGCGGGCCCGGGCCGCGGTGAAGACCACCAGCCAGAAGGTTCATTACACTGCCGCCATCCGCGAGCTGGACGAAAAGGAGCGCCTCAAGGCTTCTGTCTCCAAGCCCCTCAAGGCCCTTGAGTCCCTGGTGCTGACCCTGGAGGAGGCCCTTGCCTTCCTGGAGACCGAACGGGCGGCTGCCCAGGCCCAGTTCGATGAACTCCACGCGGTCTTCCTGGACGAACACGCCAACCAGGTCGAGGGCCGGAAGAAGCTTCTGTCTAAGAAGTCAACCCTGGAGGCCAAACTGACCGCCGCCGAGGTGACCCGCTTCCACCGCCTCGCAGGCGCCCGCCAAGGCCGGGCCGTGGTGCCTGTCGAGAATGGCGCCTGCTCGGGCTGCAATGTGAAGCTGCGCGGTCCCATCCTCTTCCAGCTGAAGGAGGGCAAGACGCTCCTCACCTGCGAGTCCTGCCAGCGGACCCTCTTCCTGCCGTGAACCTGGCGGATCGCATCGAGGGCCTGCGGGTCCGCATCCAGCGCGCCTGCAATTCAGCCGGTCGCGAACCTGCCAGCGTCGAGTTGCTGCCGGTGTCGAAGAAGCAGCCACTCCCTCTGATCCGCGAGGCGGCTGCCCTCGGGTTCACGCGGTTCGGGGAGAACTATGTCCAGGAGGGTTCGGACAAGGCCATGGCCTTGCCGAAGCTCGCCTTTGTCCTGCTGGGCCCCCTGCAACGGAACAAGGCCAGGCCAGCCCTTGAGCATTTCTCCGAAATCCAGAGCCTCGACCGTCCCGAGCTCGTCCTGAGGCTGCGCCACCTCGCGGAGGAGCTGGACCTGGTTCGCCCCATCTGGATCCAGGTGGACCTCTGGGACGAAGCCACCAAATTGGGAGGCTGCAGCGAGTCGGATCTCCCCGCGCTGCTCTCAGCTCTGGATGGGGATGCCCGGCTTCCCCTGCGCGGGCTCATGGCCATTCCGCCGCCCGAGGATGGGAGCGCCTTCGCCCACCTGGCGAGCCTGCGGGACAGGCTGCAGCAGGAACTCGGCCAGTCCCTGCGCCTGAGCATGGGCATGAGCAGCGACCTCGATGCCGCCATCGCGGCGGGTTCCGACCAGATCCGCATCGGCACGGCCTTTTTCGGAGAACGGACCTACCCTGCCCGATGATCTCGCCGTACCGCCAAGCTGACGCTTTGTGGTGAGGAAAGATGAAAGGATGTCCTCCCACACGGCATGTCCTGGTATCGGGCCCTGTCGAGGCCAGCCCTTCACCAGACATGCCGGAGGCACCATGCGACCCACCCTTCTCATCGCCGCTTTGCCCGCCCTGCTCGTGGCCCAGGAGACCCCCACGACACTGAAGGACCAGAAGGCCCTGGCCCTGACCATCTACAACGAGAACCTGGCCCTGGTGAAGGACAACCGGGAGGTGTGGCTGCCCAAGGGAGAAGCCCGCCTGGCCTTCCAGGAGGTCTCTGCCCAGATCCGGCCCGAGACGGCCCTCCTGCGGAACCTCACCCACCCGAAGGACTTCTGGGTGGCGGAACAGAACTTCGACTTCGACCTGCTCACGCCCCAGAAACTCCTGGAGAAGTACGTGGGCGAAAAGGTGACGGTGGTGAGAACCATACCCAATGCCGAGGGTGCCGGGTCCAGGGAGCTCCGGGAGGAAGCCATCGTGTTGGCCACGAATGGTGGAACGGTGCTGCAATTCGCCGACCGCATCGAGACCAGCGCCCCGGGCCGCCTTGTGTTCCCGAAGGTGCCAGGCAACCTGCGGGCCCGTCCCACGCTCGTCATCAGCCTCAACAGCGGTACCGAGAAGGCCCAGCAGCTGGAGCTGAGCTACCTGACCGGGGGACTCTCCTGGCGCGCCGACTATGTGGCCAACCTGTCCCCCGACGAGAAGGTGCTGGACCTCAGCGGCTGGGTGACGCTCACCAATCAGAGTGGTGCCGCCTATCCCAATGCCAGGCTGCAACTGGTAGCCGGGGACGTGAACCGGGCCCGGGAACCCCGTCGGGACCTGGTCGCCGGAGCTGTCATGTCCGAAATGAGGAAGAAAGCCGCTGCTCCACAGATGGCCGAGGAAAGCCTGTTCGAGTATCACCTGTACACGCTGGATCGTCCCACCACCTTGGCCGTAAACCAGACCAAGCAGGTGGCCCTGCTCAGCGCCAGTGCCGTGCCAGCCCGCAAGGAGTACCTGCTGCAGGGCCAGAGCTACTACTACTCGGGCAGCTACGGCGAGCTGGGCGACAAGCAGAAGGTGGGTGTCTTCATGGAATTCGACAACAAGGAGCCGAGCCACCTCGGCATGCCGCTGCCCAAGGGCGTCATCCGCGTCTACAAGCGCGACAGTGAGGGGCGGGCCCAGTTCGTGGGCGAAGACCACGTGGACCATACCCCAAAGAACGAGACCGTTCGCCTCAAGCTGGGCGACGCCTTCGATGTCACCGCGAGGCGGAAGCAGACGGACTTCAAGAGCCTGGGCCGCCAGGGAAAATTCAGCAACGTACACGAATCGGCCTTCGAGGTGGAGCTGAAGAACGCCAAGAAGGAACCTATCATCGTGAGCCTGCTGGAACCCATGCCCGGCGACTGGGAGGTGCTGCAAAGCAGCCACGCCTTTACCAAGGAAGCCTCTGGCACGGCCCGCTTCAAGGTCATGGTGCCAGCGGAAGGCAGCGCCAC
The DNA here is from genome assembly GCA_903884655.1 of uncultured Holophagaceae bacterium. GTDB lineage: Bacteria > Acidobacteriota > Holophagae > Holophagales > Holophagaceae > Geothrix. The sequence goes on from CAISFO010000033.1 coordinate 3,984, forward strand.
GCTGACTTATCGGGTGCGGGTGAAGTGGTAGGGACAGTCCTCAGCCTTCATGTGCGGCTCGGTGCAGGGTGGCCGCTCAAAGCAGAACGGCTCAAAGGCAAAGAGGAGACGCGGATGAAGGCCGCCACCAGACGGACGAAGGACCGGGGACTCAGGGCTGAATTCCGCCATACTGACCACCCATGCCCCTTCCCGCCCGCTTCCTCGCCCGCCTGCGGCGCCTGCCGCTGCGACTGCGCGGGCGGCTGGGCGGAGGCACTGAAGGCCTGCATCCATCCAAGATCAAGGGCGCCGGCCTCACCTTCGTGGAAAACCGGCCCTATGTGCCCGGCGACGATCCGCGCTTCATCAACTGGCCGCTGACCGCCCGAACGGGCGAACCGATCATGAAGCGCTTCGAGAGCAGCCGTGATCTGGTGCTCTGGCTGGTGGTGGATCCCTCGCCCTCCATGTTCCTGGGTGACCCTGTGTCGCCCCTTCGCTGGGCCCTGGAGCTCTGCGGCGCGGCCGTGGCCACCCTGCAGGCCACGGGGGACCGGCTCGGGCTGATCGTGCCCGGCGACAGCCGCACGCCCGCCTTACGCATCGCCCCCAAGCGGGGCCGCATCCACGGCCTGCGCATCCTGGAGACCCTCGCGGAACGGGGCCCTTCCATCCCCACCGAGGCCTCCTGGCGGGAGGCCATGGGTCACTGGGGCGAGCATGGCAAGGGGCACCGGCTCTGGCTCTTCAGCAATGGAGCGGGCCTGCAGGGTCTGGCTCCGCTCCTCAAGCCGCTGGCCACCCGGCACCGGCTGGTGTGGTTCCAACCCGAGCACCCCTCGGACCGCCATGGCATGACCTGGCCCGAACCGGGCTTCTCCGCGGCCATCGAGCGGCAGCGCTGGGACCTCATGGACGACCCGGTGGTGAAACTGAACGGGTGGCTGCGGGCCGGAGGCGCCTGATGGCGGTGCGAATCTCCAGTCATTGGTGCTGGCTCGGAGGCTCCAGGCAACGTCCGAGCGCGGGAAAGACGGGCCTTCTGCTGCTCCTGGGGGCGCTCTTCGCAGGTGCCGCCCCCACCTGGAATTCCCCTACCGGGTTGAAGCTTGGGGAGCTGCAGGTCCTGGAGCTTCGCGAGGACGATCCTCTTAAACCCGCCCTGCCCCGGCCGACGGTGGAGGACCACCTGGGGCCCCTGCGGCTGCGCGCCATGGAACCCCTGCCGGATGGCCACGGCTGGCGTTTCCAGGTTCAGGCGCTGGAACCTGGGATCGCCATGATTCCGGCCCTCGACCTGGGCAACGGCCAGCGCAGCCCTGAACTTCGCCTCGAGGTTCCACGCAGCGTTCCCTACGGCGGACCCTGGGTGGGCTTCGGCGGCGGCAACGAGGATCTGCTTCCGGCCATCCCCTTTCCCTGGGGCTGGGCGAGCCTGCTCCTGGTGCCCCCGCTGGGCCTGGCCGCCTGGGGGATCCACCGCTGGCGCTTGGGCGCCGACAGACGTCACCTGCACCAGGCTCTCCTCGCCTTCCGGCGCCAGTGGCCGCCCAGGGACCGGGAGCGGGCCACCCTCGATCGTCTCCATCAGCTTGGGCGGGAGCTGCTGGCGGCCCGCTTTGGTGAAGTCGCCCGCACCTGGGGTCCGGCAGAGTTCCAGGCCCGCAAGCTGGGGCCCTGGGCCGAGTGGGCGCAGAGCCTGGATGCCGCCCGATTCGGCTTCAGCGAGCCCCCCTTTCCCGCCCTGGAACCTCTGGTTTCAGCCCTGGAAGAGCGCCCTCCTGGCCGGGGCCAGTCGTGATCGCGCTTCGCCACCCCCTCCTGCTGCTGGTGGCCATGCCGCTGGTCCTCTGGTCCTGGCGGGTCATCTACCGCTGGGGAATCCCCGCTTCCCGCCCCGCCAGTGCCCTGGCTCGACACAGCTCCCATTGGATCCCCGTGCTGCTTGCTCTGGCCCTCGCCCTTGCCGCCGCCGGGCCGGAGTGGCGCTCGCCGATCCGCGGCATGGCACCCGTGGTGGATTTCGCCGTGGTCATGGATGGCAGCAGCAGCATGCGCATCTTCGACAAGCCTGATGAGGACCGCTGGCACGCCGCCCGCCGAACCCTTGCGCAATTTGTCCTGCGGCGACCCGACGACCGCTTCGCCCTCATCCTCTTTAGTGCCCATCCCGTGACCCTGAGTCCCCTCACCTCGGATCATTCGCGGCTGCTGCGCATGCTGGCCCGACTGGATCTGGATAGCCGCGACGACGGCACGGCCATCGGCTCAGCCCTCATGACCGCGGTGCGCCGCCTGGAAGACAGCCCGGCCCGCAGTCGCGTGATCCTGCTGCTCACCGACGGTGTGCAGAACCGGGGCCGGGTCACTCCTCAGGAGGCCGCCGAAGAGGCCCAGCGCAACGGCATCCGCATTCATGCCGTGGCCATGGGCACCGATGGCGAGAGCCTCGTGCCCTTGGAAGGGGGCGGCTTCGCTCGGCTCCATGTGGAAGTGGACCACACCACCCTCCAGCAGGTGGCTCACCTCACCGGCGGCGAATCCTTCAATGCCGAGGATCCAGGCGGTCTTGCCCGGAGCCTGGCTTCGGTGGACCAGCTGGAAAAGACCCTCCTGCCCGTGGACCCGCCCACGGAAGGCCGGTCCCTGGCCGGCTGGTGCCTGCTGGCGGCGGCCCTGTTCGCCCTTCCCCTCGCCGGCGACCTGGCTTTCAAGCGCGGCCAGCCCCGACCTGCCTGGGTGGAGGGACCATGAACCTGCCCTTCTCCCATCCCTGGATCCTGGTGCCTGCGGGGGTGGGGGTCCTGGTGTTGCTCCTGCTGGCTTTGCGCGCCCATCTCAGGCCAGGATTGGGCGTGCAGGTGGTGGGCCAGCGTCCAATCTGGCAGGGCATGGGCATGGCCCTGCTGGTCGCGGGCCTCGGGCTTGGCCTGGCGGAACCCCGCTGGGGCCTGCCCGAGTTCCCTCGACTCACGGTGCACGTGGTACTGGATGCCAGCCGTTCCATGACAGTGCCGGATGTGGCAGGCCGAACTCGCTGGGAGGCCGCGGTGGCCACCCTCGACCGCATCTGGTCCCGGCCCCAATCCGGCCTGCGGTGGAGCCTGGACCTGATTACAGGGGATGCCACTCCCGTCCAGCCTCCGGGCGAGGACCGCTCGCTGCTGCGCGAGGCGCTGAGGGCCGTGGCACCCGGCGAAGTGGGTTCCCCCGGCACCAGCCTCGGGCGTGGCCTGCCGCAGGTGGCCGCCCAGGTAGAGGCGGACCTGCCGGCGGTGATCCTCCTCCTGAGCGATGGCGAAGAGACCTGGGAGGCTCCGGAAGAGGCCTTGAACCGCGCCGTCACACCGTTGAAGAAGGGGCGGATCCCGGTCTGCGTCTTGGCCTTCGGGGATGGCCAGCCCCATTCCGTTCCGCCCGGCCCAGGGGCCACGGCCAGAGGCGCGGAGCCTTTGGTCAGCACCGCCCATCCGGAGTTCCTGACCCGCCTGGCCGAGGCCACCGGTGGACAGGTATTCAGGGATGGTGAGGACGCGGCCGCAGGGCTTCAGGCCCTGGCCGCCGGAAGGCTGCCTCTGCCAGCCAGCCGCTCCCTGCAGCCCGCCCACCCGGAGGTGGGGGCTGGGCTGGCTCTGATTGGACTCATGGTGTGGCTGGCCTCGGCGGGAAAACCCCTCACCAAGTGGCGCCCCATCCTGCTCTTCGTAGCGGGTCTGGCGATGCCCCTTGCTGGGCAGACTCCTGGCACGGGCTGGGCACCAGCGGGTGTGAAGGCCTGGCTGGCGCAGAGGGCCCTCGAGGGTGGCGATCTGGCCGGAGCCCGTCGCTGGCGCCCCGCAGATGCCAAGCCCGCCCATGTGCTGCTGGCGGCCCAGATTGACCTGCGGACGGGATTCCCCGAGGATGCCTTGAAGGTCCTCTCGCCCCTGGTGGGCCAGGGCTCCCCCAGACCTGTTCCAGCCTGGCGCGCTCCAGCCTTGCTGTTGGCCTCCCGGGCCTACAAGGAAACCCAGCGCCCCACCGAGGCCAGGGCGCTACTGGAGCGGCTGCTGCTGGAGCAGCCGGGCCAACCAGAAGCCACCCACGACCTGCAGACTCTGGTGCAGGACGCCACGCCGCCGCCACCCAATCCCAAGAAGCCGCCACCCCCACCGCCACCCCGTCCCAGCATGGGCGCCCAGCAGGACGAACTGGAGGGCCTCAGGCAGCGGCTGCCCAAGCCGCCCCAGACGCCGGCTGGGGTGAAGGACCTCTAGGCTCCAGCTATTTCGTGTTCAACCAGGCCGCGAACTCGGCGCCAGTGCGGAACATGCCAACCTGGCGACGCACTTCCTTCCCCCCGGAATCGAGGATCACAAGCGTGGGGAAGGCTGTCAGCTTGAACGTTTCTGCCAGTTTGCTGCCCTCTGGCAATGGGGTCCGGTCCCTCTTTTCGACGAGTGCCGAGAAGGGAACCACTTTGGCCAGGGCGGCCTGGCCCTCGGCGCTGGGGAACACGTTCTTCTGGAGGTATTGGCAGGGACCACACCATTCGGTCCAGAGGTCCATGAAGATGACCTTATTCTCGGCCTTGGCGCGCCGGAGGGCGGACTGGAAATCATGCTCCCAGCGGACGGGTCCCTGGGCGGCCAGCGGGGCGGCGATCAAGAGCAGTGCGACAAGTGGTTTCATGCTGGGGCTCCAGGGTGGGGCGGGTTGACCGTTGAAGGTGAGATGGAAGGAACCGCGACTTTGTTCCAGGGTCCAGCATACCCAGGCTAATCCCGGGACCTGGGTTCCCGTAATCCCATGCGACCCGGCAAATGCCGAAGCCCATTTCTTCCAGGAGGCCGCCCATGCGCGCCATCATGATTCCGCTGGCCCTGGCGGCCGGCCTCAGCCTTCCTTTGGCCGCGCAGAGTGCGCGGTTCATCAAGGTGGACATCGTCTCCAAGAACCTGATGCAGCACCACACCAAGGAGAAGTCCGCTGACGGCCCCACGGAAGTCCACATCCGCCTGCCCATCAGCCTGGCCAAGGGCGTGCTCGACATGGCCGGCGACGGGGACATCAAGATCAACGGCGAAACCAAGAAGGGCATGAAGCCCGAAGCACTCCAGAAACTGTTGTCCGACGCAAAAGCGGGCGACCTGCTGCTGGAGATCACCACGGACAAGGGCGATCACGTCCGCGTCACCGTCGAGTAACCGGGAGCCCGGTCCGTGCAACTTCAAGCCCCGCCTCGGCGGGGCTTCTTCGTGTACGCTCAGCGGATGGAATCCCTGACTGAACTCCGAGTCCGCTATGCCGAAACCGACTCCATGGGCATCGTCCACCACGGGGCCCCATCCGCGATCGCAAGCGCAGCGCAGCGGGAGCGGGAGGACAGCGCAGTGCGCTGTCCGATCTGGGGCTAGTCAGAGTGGTGGATAATCCCAATATGGAATCCCTGACCGAACTCCGAGTCCGCTATGCCGAAACCGACGCCATGGGCATCGTCCACCACGCGACCTACCCGGTCTGGATGGAACTGGGGCGCAGCGACTTCCTGCGCCAACTCGGGCAGAGCTATGCGGAATGGGAAAGCCGCGGCGTCCGCCTGGTGGTGAACGAGATCCGCGTGCGTTTCCGTTCCCCTGCGCGCTACGACGAGCTGGTTCAGGTGCGCACTTCCCTCTTGGAGAAGGGGCGGCGGCGCGTGGTGTTCGGGTACCGGATCGAACGGGACGGAATGCTACTGGCCGAAGGTGAAAGCGTCCACCTGGTGGCCGGGTCCGATAACCGGGCCCGGGTGCTGCCGGACGATCTGCTGGCGCTGATTCAGGGTTCCTGAACCTAAGAGCTCATAACAAAACCCGACGATGCTGCGATGGCACCAGCCGGGATGCACCGCAAGGAAGGGCCCGCAGGGCAACGTGGTTCGTTGCTCAAGGGACCTGACGCCGCGGAGCGCCCGGCTGGCGCCATCCCTCCGGGCGAGGGGCGGCGGGGAGGCTCCGGCTCCGCGAGCTTGCGAGCGGGAGCCACGCACGGCGTGGCGTCAGACGGAGGGCCATGCTGCGTCAGCTCCAGCTATCGCGGCGCAGTGCGCCGCTCCTGCTCGCCCCCGGCTCGCAGAGCCGGAGCCTCCGTTTCGCGTAGTACCCGATACGCTGCCACTCGCCTTCCTTGCCTGGCTCGCCCGGCACCCCTCGCGCCGCACCGTGGGGTTTTGTTATGAGCTCTACCTGGCCATGCAGGTCGACAACAAGGCCGCCAGGGCCTGCATCACCCGCCTCCTGGGTTCGCTGAAGGCATCGGTCTGGAAGCTCTGAAAACTCACCAATCCGGCCGGACGCGGTCCCCACCCCAGGGGTACCCCGAACCACGTGTGGGGGATGAGGCCTGTCGCCTGTTCCGCTGCAGTCAGCAGGGCCCCGGCAGCCTGGCCCTCCTCGATCGTGCGGATGTAGATGGGCTGCCGGCTCGCAAGCACCTTGGCCGAAAGGCCGGACCCATCGGATAAGCGCCGGGGTGGGTGGTTCCTGGTCTTCCCGCCTTCGTGGTAGAGGATGAAACGGAGCTGGTCCACCTCCCAGTCCGCCACGGCCACATAGAAACAGGCCAGACCCAGTGGCTTGAAGCACACGTCCTGCATCACCTGAGCCATGGACAGGGTTTCCTTCCCTGGCCGCATGTACTCCAGGGCGCCCAGCAGGAGATCCCGGTCCTGATCCAGGTGGCGCACCAGTTCCTGAGTGCCTTCGAGGCGGGACTGCAGGGACCGGCATTCGGCCTCCAGGACCTGCAGACGCTGGTCCCGGTCAGCGAGGGCTGCTTCCTGCTTCCTGCCGCCGAAAAGATGCATGGGAACACCGGGGCTTTGGACTGAGGATGAAAAGATGGTTTCCTAGAGGCATGACCACGATGCGGCGGACCCTTTCCCTGTTCAATACCCTGACTCGCAAGGTCGAGCCAGTGATCCCGGTGCAGGAAGGTCGCATCTCACTCTACACATGCGGCCCCACGGTATACAACTACGCACACATTGGAAATTTACGCACCTTCCTGTTCCAGGATCTGCTCAAGCGCACGTTCCGGACGGCCGGCCTCCAGGTCCGGCACTGCATGAACATCACGGATGTGGAGGACAAGATCATCCGTGATTCCCAAGGTGCCCTGCCGGCCGATGCTTCCAACGATTCCCGGCATGCCGCCATGAAGGCGTTGACGGACCGGTTCACCGCCATCTTTCTCGAGGACCTCGACACCCTCCGCATCCAGAAGGCGGACTTCCTGCCGAGGGCCACGGCCTACCTCCCCCAGATGATCCGGCTGATCCAGGATCTGGAAGCGAAGGACCTGGCCTATGTCCGGGAGGGCAGTGTCTACTACCGCATCGCCGGGCTCCCCCAGTACGGCTGCCTCGCCCACCTGGACCGGGAGGGCATGCAGGCCGGGGCCTCCGTCGACGCCGATGAATACGAGCGCGATTCCGTCACCGACTTCGTGCTCTGGAAATCCGCAAAGCCCGGTGAACCCTGGTGGGACAGCCCCTGGGGACCGGGCCGCCCCGGCTGGCACATCGAATGCTCGGCCATGGGTCTGGAACTGCTGGGCGAACGCCTGGACATCCACAGCGGTGGCGTGGACCTCATCTTCCCGCACCACGAAAATGAGATCGCCCAGAGCGAGGGCAGCCTGGGCCACCGATGGGTGAACCACTGGGTGCACGGCGAGTTCCTCATGGTCGAGGGCCAGAAGATGGCCAAGAGCCTGGGCAATTTTTTCACGCTCCACGATCTGGTCGCCAAGGGGGTGGACCCCATCGCGCTGCGCTACGCCATCCAGAGCAACCACTACCGGAAGGTGCTGAACTTCAGCTTCGAAGGCCTCCGGGCGGCAGAGAACTCCCTCAGGCGCATCCGCGCCTTCCGGAAGCGCATGGAGGGGGAGGGGCAGGCTGGCAGCGGCCCCTGGAAGGAGACCCTCGAACCGCTCGCCCGCCTGGGCCAGGCCCGGGAAATCTTCTGGGCGGCCATGGCCGACGACCTCAACACGCCGGAGGCCCTGGCCGCGATCTTCACCCTCATCAGTGATCTCAATGCCCAGGATGACCATGTGGCCCTCACCCGCGAGGAGCGGGAGGAGGTACTGGCTTTCCTCGATGAAACGGACGCCATCTTCGCAGCCTGGCCCCGGGAGGCACTCAGCCTTGATGCCGAGGTGGAAGCCCTCATCGAGGCCCGCAGGGTCGCCAAGGCCACCAGGAACTGGGCCGAAGCCGACCGGGTGCGCGATCAGCTCAAGGCGATGGGCATCGTCCTGGAGGACCGCAAGGACGGCACAGTGGGCTGGCGTCGGGGCTGAAGGAAACCGATCAGCGGCTCAGCCGCCTGAGCGCGATGGCGATGAACTCGGGGGGTCCAGGGAGGAGCCCCGAATCAGCCACGGCGTTCTGCCCGTCCTGGGTCAACAGGAAGTGGATGACTTCGTTGATCGCGGGCGGCAGAGGCTGGCCGGGAGCGCGGTTCAGGTAGGCATAGAACAACCGGGGCATGGGGTATTTGCTTGTGGTAACCGCTTCCTGGCTCGGGAAGCGCGCATCCTCACCATGGTAAGGAACCACGGGGATCACTTTGTTGGCGAAATACCAGGAGGCCATGGTTCCAAACGCGATGCCCGCCTGATCCGTCATGACCGCCTCGGCAAGCGCAGATGGGTCGGGTCGATCAATGATCCCCGTGCGGAATTCACCTTTCAGCATCGCCTTGTCGGCAAAGGAGGCCCGCGTGGCAGTTCCCTCCGCCCGGGCATAGGCATTGATGGGGAGCTTGGCCCACTCGCCCTTCAGGCCCAGGTCGCCCCAGACGAGGGCCGGGGCCTTGGCACCACCCAGCCTGGACTTGGAATAGATGGCGTCGAGCTGCTCGATGCTGATCGACGAGATCGGGTTGTTCTTGTTGACGAAGACGATGTTGGCGTCCAGACACACCGGAATGCGCATGGGCATGTACGCGAACTTGGCCTGGAAGGCCTGAGTCTCCTCGGGGCTCATCTCCCGCGCGGCCAGGACCAGAGGACTGGTGCCATTCACGAAGCTCTTGATCGCATCCCTGGTGAGCTGGGACCTGAAGACAAGATTGGCCTCAGCATGCACCTTCTTGAATGCACTCGACCATTCCTCTCCAAGGTCGGACAGCTCGTCCGCGGTTGGAATGTCGATGGGGCCCTTCACCGTAACGGAGGGCTGATAGGCGGGAATCGAGGCGGGAACCTTGGCTCGAATCTGGGCGGTCTGGGCCCGAACCACACAGGGAGAGACGAGGATCGCGGCAACAACGAGTCCTGGGAGAAGATTCGTGTATTTCCTGGACATTGGGATTCCTTGTTCAGTTGATGCGTCGATCCGGCATTTTGGAGGCGAAACACCCCTGATTCGGCAACCGCGGCATGGGTTGGAATCTGGGCGGAAGCATAGATGCCCTACAAGTCATGATCCTACGCCCGCTGCGGGCACAGGCCAGTAATCGGGTGGCAATCGTGATACCGGTCACGCCATTCATGAAATGGCGCCAGACATCTTCACCCGAAATTATTGCCTTGAAGGTTGTTCAAGATGAGCATCAGAATCCTCTAGACTATTCCTTACCTTGCGGTCACTTGCCGCTGGAATCCCGGGGAACCCACCATGATGACCTTCCGAGGGTCCGTCCTTACGCTCTGCGCATTGCTCTGTGCTCTGCCTTGCCTGTCCCAGGACACGAAGGGGTTCAGGCTCCCGCCCTACCATGTCAAGGCTGGCGTCCACTGCCATGACTGCCACCAGGAGGAAAAACCCACCAAGAAGGCCGTTGCTTCTGAATCGTGCATGACGTGTCACGGCGACTACCCGGCCATGAAGGCCTTGACGAAGGGAGCCAAGCCGAACCCGCACGATTCCCATCAAGGGGAGATCGCCTGCACGGAATGCCACCGGCAACACAATCCCCCGCTGGTCAAGTGCCTGGAATGCCACGAAGGTAAGTACAAATTCAACCTCAAGTGACCATGCCCCCAGGGTAATCCTCGGGATCCCACCCTGAACGGGATCAGATCCCCCCGGGAACAGCTTGGGGGGGTCGGCGACCAGCCAAGGTTGGATGTGAGCCCAGAGGAATCCCCTGGGTGGCCTGTCCATGGGGATGATCTGGCACCGAAACGGCAGTGGACGGCCTGAAGTCCCGTGGTTCCTATTGCCTTTGCAACCAGGGGGTTCTCGGAAGTTCGATAACCAACGTACTATTGAGATAGCTCCAGTCCCACTCCATCACCCATCAGCTTTGAGCAAGGATTTCCGAATGACTCGTGTCGATGTCCGTGTCGTCCTCCTGCTTGGAGTTGTTTCGGTTCTCCCCGCCGCAGCCCAGGACTCGGCCGCACGCAGCCTTCCCTCCCACCACGCCAAGGCTGGCGTGCACTGCTATGACTGCCACCAGGAAGAGAAACCCACCAAAAAGGCGGTGGCTTCAGACTCCTGCATGACCTGCCATGGGGATTACCCGGCCATGAAGGCGCTCACCAAGGATGCGAAGCCCAATCCCCATGATTCGCACCTGGGTGAGCTCGCCTGTACGGAATGCCACCGCCAGCATCAGCCCCCGGTCGTGAAATGCCTGGAGTGCCACGAGGGAAAGTTCAAGTTCAACCTCCACTGACCGGCAGCAGGTTGATCAGCGCTGTCAGGACCTCCTCGGGCTCCAACTCCTGCAGGCACTGCCGTCGCAGGCAGGCCCGTTCCCGGCAGGGCGAGCAGGAGATGCCGGTGCGGAGAATCCGCCCGGCACCGACCGGGAGCCCAGCCACCACAGGATCGCTGGAGCCATAGAGCCCCAAGGTGGGAACCCCCAGCACCACCGCCAGGTGAAGCACCCCAGTGTCCGGAGCCACCACGCCGTCGGCCTGACGGAGAGCCGAGGCCAACTGCCAGAACGCCAGACGTGGCAGGGCCTCAACCTCTGTCACCTCGGGCAGCCAGGCCCGCAGGTCATCTTCCTCGGGCCCCAGGGACCAGCGCAGATCACAGGTTGCCCGCAGGCGCTGCGCCAGGGTGACCCAGTGCCGAAGGGGCCAGCGCTTGATGGCGCCGCGCCGGGAAGCCCCTGGCACCAGCACGATCCGGGGTTGCTGGGTCTGAGTCCAGACGGTGCCGGGGTCAGGGAGTGGAACCGTGCGCAGGACCGGGCTGAACCGGCTAAGGCCCTCCACCCCCCTGCTCCGACCGAAGGCTTCCGCCAGCCCCAGGGCCTGGTCGTACCGAGTCTGGTGGAGGAAGGGCAGTGGGTGGTTTTGCATGGATCCGGCGAATTCCTTGGTGACCCCATCGCCCCAGCGTTCGGGGATGGCCGCCAGCTTGGGAATGAGGGCGGCCTTGAGGATGCCGTGGAAGTCGAGGCTGGCCTCCCCATCCCGCACCAGCGCGGCCACCCGCTTGAGCTCCCCCAGGGCCGAAAAGGGGCTGGAGAGCTTCTTCCGGCGCACGATGACCGGTTCAAGCCAGGGCAGTGGCTCCAACAGGAAGGCATGGCGGTCCTCGACCACAGCCCGGAAGCGGGTCTCAGGAAAAGCTCCGTGGAGGTTCGCCCAGGCAGGCATCACCCGGAGGATGTCGCCGAGGGCAGAGAGTCGGAGCAGAACCAGGTCCATGCCTCCATGCTATACGCTGGAACCACGAAGCCCTATGTCAGCGACCAGCCGAAAGTCCCGCCGGCCAAACCCTTCCTGGACCGGCCGCTTCACCGCTGTTTTCGCCTCGCCTGCTGCAACCCGGAATCCATCCGCGATGGCAGCGCATCACCCGGGTCGACGACGCCACCATCCTGCCGGAAAGCGTCCAGCTGACGGGAATCCGGGCGGGAGTGGAGAAACCTGGGCGACGTTCCCGCGCGAAGTCTCGACCGGAGAGGCCCAGCTGATCTCCTATACACTCCGTCAACGAGGGCTAGCTATGACCAGGCGATCCCGGAACAATGAAGGATTCTTAGGGGAACTCCCCCCAAAATCATCACTGGCTGAAACGATGCGCAAATCCGCCTTCCTCTCCTTCTTGCTCCTTCCCATCGCCTTGGTGGCCCAGGCTCCCTCCCTGGGCGACCGGGTGAAGGCTGCACGACCAGCTGTCGAGCAGCTGATGACCGAGCTGAGTTACCCCGAAGCCATGACTCGAGCGGAAGCCCTGCTTCCCGCAACCCGACCCGCCTTCGACAAGACCAACAACCAGACCCTCGTGCAGGGCTGCACGACGAACCTGGACCTGGCCGCAGCCTACCGCCTGGCCGCCGAGGCGGCGGATTCGGCGGGCGCCTGGGAAAAGGCCCTGGAGTATGCCAAGGCCGCCAAGTCTCTGGCTGACGAGAGCTATGAAGCCGTCAAGGAACCCTTCAAGAAGATGGTGGACTATTACAACCAGGCGGGCCTCCGGGCGAAACAAGTGCTCGATGAAAATGTGGACCGCATCAAGGAGCTGAAGGCCAAGCCCGCCTTGGATCCGGGAGAACGCCAGGAGCTGGATCTGGTGCTCGGTGTGGAAAAGGAGCTTGTCGATGACCCCAAATGGGCGAAGTTTTTCCAGACATTCGTGGATGTCTCCAAACGCGACGGTGAGATCTATGTCTCCCTGGTCAAGGTCATGGAGGACAAGTTGAAGAGCGAAGCCGACCAGATATTGGAATACAAGGCCGGCAAGGGCGAGAAGACCAAGTGGGTGGATGCCGTGATCTCCACGCCCTCCTACCTGGAGGCGCAGGGGGACAAGGCCGGCAGGGCCAGGTGGCTCTACCGCCTGCTCGTGCTGGATCCCGAGAGCAAGAAGGTCCACCATCAGCTCGATGTCCTCTTCGGCAGGGTCCCTGCCAAGAAGGGAAAGAAAGCCTGAGGGAGTTCCCGCAGGCTGTACCCTGAAGCCATGTCCCGCCGCTCAGCTTCCCGCCTACCAGTCCGCGCGCCTTCGCGCACCTCTGATCGGCGGGAACCCCCCAGGGCGCCAAAACCCCAGACGCCGGGTCTGCGGCCCTTCGAGACCTTCGAAGCCGCCTTCCTTGGACATCCGGAAGGCGCTGGCGGCTTCTTGAGGCTCCTGGGTGTACCCAGGGGTCCGGGCATGGACCTGCTGGTGGACTGGCGGGATGCCAAGGGTGCCATCCACGGGGACCGGGTGGTGGCTGAAATCTGTGGAGAGGGTTGGGATGGGCGCCTCAAGGCCCGGGTGCTCGAGATCAAGGGGCGGGGGGAAATTCCCCTGCCCGGCACCCTGCAGAAGCAGCCCTGGGGCTGGCGGGTGGTACCGCTGGAACCCCGGCTGTCGCAGATCATCTCGGTGCCGCCCACGGATCTGGCCGAAGATGGTGAGCTGGTGAGCGTGAAGCTGGATGCCGACCCCGAGGCCAAGCAGCTGAAGGGTATGGTGGTGGCCCGCCTCGGCAGGAAGACCGACCTGAAGATCGAGAACCGGCTCACGGCGGCCCTGTTCAACCTGCGCACGGCCTTCCCGGATGCGGTCATGCAGGAACTGGCGCCCTTCCCCACCGCCATCCTGGCCGATTGGCTCCAAGGGAGAGAGGACCTGCGCGAGACCCTCACCTGCACCGTGGACCCGCCCACGGCCAAGGATTTCGATGACGCCATCAGCCTGGAAGTGCTTCCGAAATCGGAAGGCGGGGGCTGGCTCCTGGGTGTCCACATCGCGGACGTGAGCCACTACGTCACAGAAGGCGGCCCGCTGGATGAGGAAGCCCGCCTGAGGGGCACGTCCGTCTACTTTCCCGACGAAGCGATCCCCATGATTCCAGAGCGCCTCAGCGGGGATCTCTGTAGCCTCCGGGAAGGTGTGGATCGGCTCACCATGACCGCCTGGATGACGATCTCGCCGGACCTGCAGGTCGTGGAGACCCGGATGTCGGAAAGCGTCATCCGCAGTGCGAAGCGCCTCACCTACGACGAAGTGAAGGAGGCCTGCATCGATCTTTCGAAGCGGAAGCGGGCCGAGCTGGGCGAGCCCCTCTGCGCCCTGCTCGATGAGTCCCTGGTGCTGTCCCGGCGGCTCACCCAGGCGCGCCTGGGCCGGGGCGCCATGAACCTGGACACCCTGGAGGCCGAATTCATCTTCGATGCCGAGGGTCGGCCCGTGGACGCCCGTCCCTACCCCCGCCACGATGCGCACCGCATGATCGAGGAGTTCATGCTGCTGGCCAATGAAACGGTGGCGCGGTTCTTCACCCGCAAGAAGATTCCGACCATCTACCGCATCCATGACGAACCGGATGTCCTGAAGCTGGAGATCTTCGCCGAAGTGGCCCGCACCTTCGGCCTGCTCAAGCCCAAGGAAACGCCCACCCCGGAAAGCCTCAACGCCATGCTGGACAAGATCCGGGGCGGCCCCCTGGAGGCCATGATCAACACGCTGCTGCTGCGCAGCCTCAAGCGGGCCGAATACAGCGTGGACAATATCGGCCACTCGGGCCTGGCGCTGCAGGACTATCTCCACTTCACCAGCCCCATCCGGCGCTACCCGGATCTCGTCGTCCATCGCCTGCTCCGCAAGGTGCTGCGTGGCCAGACCCTGCCCGAAGGGCTGCACAGCCAGCTCGCGGTGCTGGCGAAGGGAGCCAGTGATGCCGAGCAGAAGGCCACGGAGGCCGAGCGCGAGAACGACAAGTGGAAGGCCTGCCTCCTGATGAAATCCCGCCTCGGGCAGCGCTTCAAGGGTCGCATCCAGGGCTATTCCGCCAAGGTGGTGTTCATCACCCTGGAGTCCCCCTTTGTGGAAGTGGGCGTGCCCCTGGCGGCCCTGGGCGGCAACTTCTGGGTGGATGAGCACCGCACCAAGGCCACGGGCCTCAGGGGCACGGTTGTGCTCACCATCGGGGACGCGGTGGAAGTGGAGATCACTACCGTGGATGAGGACCTGCGCCGCATCAGCGCCTGGGTCACTGAAGCGAAAGCGCAGGACGCCCATGGCAAGGTGTTCACCTTCGTACCAGTGCTCGCAGCGCCCGCAACCCTGCGCGAAGGAGATCTTGAAAAGCCGAGAACCCATCGTCCGGCGAAAATCATTGGTGAGCGCAGCCGAAGGGATTCGGCCCCTAGCGGCCGCCCACCGAAAAAGGCCCGCGTCGCAAGCGGCAAGTCCCGGGAAGCAAGCCCTAAACCCCCCAAAGGCACTGTCAGGGGCACGGGCAAACGGAAGGGCCGATGATCGTCGCGCCCACGCCCGTGCGCTGCCTGGGCGTGGATCCCGGCTCCCTGGCCTGCGGCTGGGCCGTGGTGGAGCGTTTCGGGTCCCGCATGACCCTGGTGGAGGCCGGGGTCATCCGCAGCCCGCGAGGGGCCGACTTCGATCAGCGGATCCTCCGCATCCATGAGCGACTGGCCGAGGCCGTCGCAGCCCACAGTCCCGGTTTCATGGCGGTGGAGTCACCCTTTGTCGAGAAGAACGCCGCCACGGCCTTGAAGCTCGGGCAGATTCGCGGCGGGATCCTGCTGACGGCGGCCCTGCACGGACTGCCAGTGGGCGACTACAACCCCATGCAAGTGAAGAAGGCGGTCAGCGGTTATGGGTGGGCCGACAAGGCCCAGGTCGGCAAGATGGTGATGACCCTGTTGAACTTGAAGGAGCCCTTGGCCGCCGATGCGGCAGACGCGGCGGCCGTAGCCATCGGTCATTTACTGGCGAGCCGGAGGGCCTGATCGAGGCCATGGAAGACTTGAATGTCATGTAATTCAAGGGCTTCGTGAATTGTCATGGCGATTGTGACAAAAAACCTCGTAACTCGTGACATTTCTTGTGATGACTGTCACTAGCCTAAGTCATCAACAAAGACGATCATGTTGTCCAGGAAGCAATACGGAGCCACCATGCACATGGACACTTCAGCCCGACAGCACAACCCGGCCTTCTGGACCACTGCTGATCGGCTGCACGAAGTCTTCAACCAGCTCGAGCGCCAGATGAGCTGCTCGCCGCGTGGCCTCGCCGTCCTCCGCCAGGTCCAGGCCCTCGAAGCCGAACTCGAGGCCGAAGTGATGCACCGCAGCCGTCGCACCGTCGCCGCCTGAAGCCATCCCTGTCCCGAAGAAGGGCCCGGCGCTGCCGGGCCCTTCTTCGTACCGGGACCCCCTCAGTAGGCAACCTGCGCTTTGATCTGCTGGGGAGTGAGCACGGAGTGGTGGATGAGGTCAGGATCGGTCCCGATCTCGATCAGCCTTTCCTTGGCACCGCCACCGTTCTTGAACCGTTTCACGGCCGCAAGGCTCACCCCGGCCCGTGTGAGGGCGAAGGCGACGAATTTGGCCTCCTCGGCCGTGATCTTGTCGCCGATCCAGACGCAGTTGGTATCGAGATCATTTACTGGGCTTTTCAGGGTGACCTGCATCCCCGACTTCGTGATGGCTTCCTTGACCCGGTCCCCGTCCACGTTCTTCTGGAAATATTCCACCTTGATGTCACGCGAGGGGCCACCTGACAGGCCGCCCAGCGCCTCGGAGTAGAACTCATTGGCTTTCACGGCCGAGGCGATCTGCTGACCGGAGGCGGCCGCCGCATTGTCCCTGGTGAAGCCCAGGGAAGTCAGGACACCGATCTTGTCGGCCACCGCCTGGACGTTCTTCGTGATGTTCAGCAGCACCTGCCGTGTCTCCGCCTTCTCCTGGTTGGCCTGCTGGAGCTCTGCCTGTTTCGCCCTGCTTTCCGAGAAGTTGAAGATGATGGTCGTCGCCGCAGTCAGGACCAGGCCCAGGATGACCAGCCAGCGCTTGCGCTTGTCATTGAAATCCACCCACAAGGAGAGGATGCCTCCGACCAGGGCGAAAAGGGGGAGGATGAAGTCCTTCAAGGGGGCCCCCAGGAATCCAAGGCAGGCTGAATGGAGGTTCGTGGGCTGGAATGACTTGGCTTTGATGCGGGAATGGCGGCGTTCCAATTTGTTTCAGGTGCGGGGGGAAGTCAACCGTGGCTGTCGCAAGAGCGATTGTTTTTTTACGCAGTCTTCCAAGGGTGCTGGTTGCAGGGTGCGCTCCTTCTGGCCTGCGTAGATTCAGGGTGGCCGCACCACAACCGTGGAGCAGGCTCGATCTGCCGAGGCGGTCTTGCGGTCCCAGAGCTGAGAGCCCAACCCATAAACCAAGGGCACCCCGAGGGGTGCCCAGAAGTCTCGGCCTCAGTTGCTCGGGCCGGAAGGGGCTGGCGAAAACGGCCGCCCCGCAGGAGGAAGGAAGCTCTCTTCCTTCCACAAGACTAGGCCGAAGACGACCCGGCTCAAGGGGTAATTGGGTGTATCAATCGGCGTGCCGAATTGAACCAGGGCGATAGGAGATGTAGGCCGGTTCCCACTGGGCCCGCCTGACGATGAAGCCCAGCCGATCATCATCCAGCAGTCGGCCCAAGCCGGAGTTCCTGGCCTCCTGTCCGACCGCGAAGGCCACTGCGGCGCTCACCTTGCGGATGTCCTTCATTTCGGGCAGCAGCAGGCCCATGGCCTCCTGCTCAGGCGTCACGAAGGTGCTGATGGCCTTGCTGGCAGCCATGAACATGCCATCCGTGATGCGGGAGGACCGGCAGACCAGGGCGCCCAGGCCCACCCCCGGGAAGATGTACATGTTGTTGCACTGGGAGGCCTGCAGGGTCCGCCCCTTCCATTCCATGGGCGCGAAGGGGCTGCCCGTGGCCACGAAGCCCTTGCCGTCCGTGGCCTTCCACACGGCCTCGGGCGAGCATTCGCACTTGTGTGTGGGATTGGACAGCGCCAGCACGATGGGACGTTCCGTATGCTTGGCCGTTTCCTTCAGGATCGCTTCGCTGAAGAGGCCAGGCTGGGCGGTGACGCCGATCAGCACGGTGGGATGGGCATTGCGCACCACGTCCTGGAGGCCGATGTGACTGGGATCGTCGAGGCGCCACCCTTCCACCGCCGCCCGGCACTGGGCGAGAGGCACCTGCGGCCCTTCCAGCAGCGGGTCGCCCTCGATCAGCAGCCCCTGCATGTCCACCGCAAAGATGCGCTGCCGCGCCTCCGCGTCGGACAGCCCTTCCTCTTTCAACATGGCCCGGATGTTCATGGCGATGCCGGTGCCCGCCTGGCCCATGCCCACGATGACGTAACGCTCGTCCTGGAAACGGCTCTTCTTGATGCGCATGGCCGTCATCAGGGCCGCCAGGGCGGTGGAGCCTGTGCCCTGGATGTCGTCGTTGAAGGAGAGGATGCGCTCGCGGTAGCGATCCAGGTTCTTGAAGGCGGTCTGCTTGGCGAAGTCCTCCCACTGCAGCAGGGCTCCGGGGAAGTTGCGTCGCACGCCGAGGACGAATTTCTCCACCAGTCCCTCGTACTCCGCGCCCCGCAGGCGGGGCCGGCGGATGCCCAGGTACAGGGGGTCTTCCAGCAGGCGGGGGTTGTTGGTGCCCACATCGAGGCTGATGGGGAGACACACGGCCGGATGCACGCCGCCGGCGGCCACGTAGAGGCTCACCTTGCCCACGGGGATGCCCATGCCATCCGATCCCAGGTCGCCCAGGCCGAGGATGCGCTCGCCATCGGTCACCACGATGAGGTTCACCAGGGGCTGGGAGAGCCCCTGGAAGATCTGGTCGATGTTCGCGATGTTGTCAGGCGTGATGTAGATGCCCCGATAGCGTCGCTGGATGTGGCTCATCTGCATGCAGGCCTGGCCTACGGTCGGGGTGTAGACGATGGGCACCATCTCGTCCAGGTGGTCCAGGAGCAACCGGTAGAAGAGGACTTCGTTGCGATCCTGGAGGCCAGCCAGGTAGATGTACCGCTCCAGGTCATCGGTCTTGCGACCGTAGGCCTCGTAAGCCCGGTCCGCCTGGGTGGCAAGCGTGGAGACGCCCTCGCGGAGCATGCCATCCAGTCCCAGCGTCAAACGCTCTTCCTTCGAAAAGGCCGAGGCCTTGTTCAGATGGGAATCGGCGAGCAGCTGGCGACCCCGCAGATACACCTCGTTGTAGTCCTCGCCGGTGAGGGGGTCGGTCTTGAGGGTGAACGTCTTCATGGTTGCCCTTTCCCACATTGCCCCGCATGGAACTCAAACGTTCCAGGATCTTGGCCGTACGGAGCTGGATTAGAAGAGTAAGTGTAGCCCGCTGGCCAGGCCGCCGGATCACAGCGCAAGGTGTGCCTAGTCAAGCAGACCCGCCAATCCTCCGGCGGTTTTCACCGGTGGAGCGCAGGTCCGACCCCTGCAGACGAAGGCCAGGGCTTGTCCCCTGGCGGATCTGCGCCCATCGTGCAGCGGCAACAGTTGATCCTCGGAAACGGAAAGCACCCGGCCTGGCAGGAAGCGTTTATACACCTCGTCAAGCATGGCCCGCACGCCTGGATCGGCGGGATTGCCCGAGAGGGCCACATCCAGGGGCTCCCGAAGGGTCTGGTCGAGCACACCCAGCAGGCCAAGGAAGGCCCGCGGTGCCCGGCGCATCCAGGCTCCAAAGCAGCGGAGCGTGCCTTCGGCCGCCAGGCGGAAGTCCTCCCGCTGCAAGTGGCGTGAAAGGCGGAGCAGGGCTCTGGCTGCCAGCGTGTTGCCCCCCGGGATGGCGTTGTCGAACCCCGGTTTCTGCCGGAAGATCAGGTCGGGCTGGTCCGCTTCCGTGCTGTAGAATCCGCCATCAATCGGGTCGTGGAAGCTCGCCAGCAGTGCCTCTCCGAGGGTTTCCGCCCGCCGCAGCCAAGCCGGATCGAAATCCGATTCGAAGAGATCCACCAGACCCTCGATCACCGCCGCATGATCCTCCAGGAACCCCGCGGTGTGGGCCCGCCCCTGCCGCCACACCCGAAGCAGCCGGCCATCGCGCCAGAGCTCCTTGGACAGGAAGGCGGCGCAGGCCTGGGTCGCCTCCAGGTACCTCGTCTCGCCCAGCACCTGGTGACCCCGGGCCAGGGCCGAGAGGGCCAACCCGTTCCAGGCCGCCAGCACCTTGTCGTCCTTGCCGGGCCTCACCCGGCGGTCCCGCCAGAGCCGGAGTCGTTCGCGCAGGGACCGGTCCTCCTCCTCGGAGAGACGGTCCCCGACCGCGCAGGAGAAGCGATGCACCACGCTGCGACCGTGCTCGAAGTTGCCACCATGGGTGATGCCGAAGGCCGCGCAAAAGCGCGCGCCGTCCTCCCGGCCAAGGGCGGCCTGGACTTCTTCGGGTGTGAACACGTAGAAGCGCCCTTCTTCGCCTTCGCTATCCGCATCCTCGCTGGAATGGAAGCCTCCGCTGGGATCGCGAAGATCCCTCATCAGGTAGTCCAAGGTACCGCGGGCCACCTCCGCGTATCTCGGCTCGCCCGTGGCCTGGAAGGCCGCCAGGTAGCAGCAGGCCAGCTGGGCATTGTCGTAGAGCATCTTCTCGAAGTGGGGCACCAGCCATTGGGCATCCACACTGTAGCGGGCGAAGCCACCCCCCAGATGATCGTACAGACCGCCTTCCCACATGGCGTCGAGCGTGCGCTTGGCCATGGCCAGATCCGCGGCAGATCCCCTGGCCAGAAGCAATTCCAGCGCCATGTGCTGAGGAAATTTCGGCGCGGGACCGAACCCGCCCCAGCGGGCGTCGAAGGTCCGACGGAGCTGATCCAGCACCGAATCCAGCAGATCAGCCTCAGGTTCATCCTGGGTGGCCTGCACCGCCGCCTGCCTTTTCAGGTCGGTGGTGAGGTGGCCAGCCTGCTGGATCACACCGTCCCGGTCCTCCCGCCACAGGTCCGCGATGCGCTTCAGCAGGGGAATGAAGCCCGGCATGCCCCCCCGCGACTCCGGAGGGAAGTAGGTGCCACCGTAGAAGGGTTCCAGGTCGGGCGTGAGCCACACGCTCATGGGCCAGCCACCTCGGCCCGTGAGGGTCTGCACGGCGTCCATGTAGAGGTCGTCCAGGTCCGGCCGCTCCTCCCGGTCCACCTTGATGCTCACGAAATTCGCGTTCAACACCTCGGCCACCGCCGGGTTTTCGAAGCTCTCCCGCTCCATGACATGGCACCAGTGGCAGGCGCTGTAGCCGATGCTCAGGAAGATGGGTTTCTGCTCGGCTTTGGCCTTTGCCAAGGCCACCTCATCCCAGGGTTGCCAGTCCACGGGGTTGTGGGCGTGCTGGAGCAAGTAGGGACTGAGGCTATCCGAAAGGCGGTTGGACATAATCCCGACTCCATCGGTCAAGATTATGCCTGAGATCCCACATCCCTGCGGGAGAATGACCGGCCCGGCCGGTAGAATGAGCGTTTGGCTCACGGGGTCCCATGTTCGACAGCCTCACCCAGAAGCTCAGCCAGGCCATGAAGGCCCTTCGCGGACAGTCCAAGCTGACGGAAGCCAACCTCGAGTCCGTGCTGCGTGAAGTGCGCATGGCCCTCCTGGAGGCCGACGTCCACGTGAGCGTGGCCCGAACCTTCCTCCAGCGGGTGAAGGAGAAGGCCCTGGGTTCGAAGGTCATGCAGGGGCTCAACCCGACCCAGGCCTTCATCGACATCGTCCACCGGGAGCTGGTGGAGATCATGGGCGGCCAGGCCCCGGAACACCCCATCGCCTTCGCCTCCAAACCACCGACGGTGGTGATGATGGTGGGCCTCCAGGGGGCCGGCAAGACCACCACCTGCGGCAAGCTCGCGGTCTACCTCAAGAAGCTCGGCAGCTCCCCCATCCTGGTGCCCGCCGACGTCTACCGCCCGGCCGCCATCGAGCAGCTGCACATCGTGGCAAAGGAGGCAGGTGTGCCCTCCTTCCACACGGAGGAGAAGGATCCCGTCGCCATCTGTGGGGCGGCCGTGGCCGAGGCGAGGCTGAAGGGCTGGGACGTGGTGGTGCTGGACACCGCGGGTCGACTGCACCTGGATGAAGGGCTGATGGAGGAGCTGGCGCGGATCAAGGCGGCCACCTCGCCGGACGAGATCCTGTTCGTGGCGGACGCCATGACGGGCCAGGACGCCGTTCGCAGCGCCACGGCCTTCCACGAGAAGCTGGGGATTACCGGCGTCGTCCTCACCAAGACCGACGGAGACACCCGCGGCGGCGCGGCCTTCAGCATCAAACAGGCCACGGGCCAACCCCTGAAATTCGTGGGCGAGGGCGAAAAGCTGGAGGACTTCCAGCGTTTCCATCCCGACCGCATGGCCCAGCGCATCCTGGGGATGGGCGACGTGCTGAGCCTCATCGAGCACGCCAAGGACAAGCTGGACGAGAAGGACGCGGAGGTCATGGCCAGGCGCCTGGCCAAGAACCAGTTCACCCTGGAGGACATGCGCAAGCAATTCCAGCAGGTGCAGAAGCTGGGCTCCATGAGCAAGATCATGGGCATGCTGCCCCTCCCTGGCATCACCAAGGAGATGAAGGACCAGATGGCCAGCGCCGCCACGGACAAGCGGGTGAAACACCTGGAGGCCATCATCAACTCCATGACCCCCGCCGAGCGGGACAACCACAACCTGCTCGACGGCAAGCGCAAGCGCCGCATCGCCGCAGGCTGCGGCCGCCCCGTCAGCGAGATCAACCAGCTCCTGAAACAGTTCGTGGAGACCAAGAAGATGATGGGCCAGATGAATGATCCCAAGTTCATGGCCCGCATGCAGCGCATGGCGAAGATGGGCGGCAACCCCAACCTTCCCTTCTAGGTCAAGGCATGGCTGCCCATCATCCGACCTCGGGCCAGACCAGGATCTGGCTCCTCCTGGCGCTGGCGGTGGTCGGACTCGGAGTATTGGGCGTGTTCCTCGCCGGACCACCGCCTCCCGAGCGGGTGCTGATCCTCGCATCCCCCCTGGAGGATCAGGGCAGGGATCTCGGGCCGGGTATGGAGGCCCTGCTGGCCGATTGCATGGAGGTCCTGGCAGGGGCTACGGTCATCCACGCGCCCGCTTTTCCCTCCAGGGAGATGCTCGATCGCCTGCCCGCCAGCACCCGCCTGCTGCGGTTCCGGGGCAGCCGACAGGGCACCGACCTGGCCCTGACACTGGAATGGAACACCGTGTCGCGCACCCTGATGGATCAGCCCTGGAACACAGATACCACCCTCTCCCAGCCGCCCAGGCAGGTCCTCGAGCAGCTCATCGAGCGCTGGCCCCTCATCCTCCGTGACCAGCACCTGGATCGGCTCGTCCCGGCATCCCCGGAGCGGTTCTGGACCATGCTGGACGGCCTGACCATCCAGGATGATCCAACCGCAGTGGCACACCTGGAGGCCTCACAGGCCCTGGCCGACGCGGAACCCGGGTGTGCCACGGTCTGGGCCATGCTCGGCGACCATCTCTACCGAAGCCTCTGGGTGAAGCCCGAACAGTCCGGGATCGGATTGAATTCCCGAACCCACCGCGCCTTCGAGAAGGCCGTACGCCTGGTCCCCGGCTTCCCTCGAGCCACCTTCCTGTGGTCCATGATGCTGACTGATACGGGAAACCAGAACGTGGCCCTGCAGGTGCTCCGGGATGGCATCCAGCTCCGGCCAGGGTCCGCGGACCTCTACCTGGGCGTCGCCTACGCCGGCCGGACCTCGGGCTTGCTGGATCTGGCCCGCAGGGCCCTGGCCCGGCGTCTCAGGTTGCTCGGCCCCATGGCCAGGCCTTCTTCCTGGTTCACGGAAACCACCTACCTCTACCTCGGAGACCTGAAGCGGTTCGAGGATGATCTCACCCAGACGGACGCGAATCCTTCGGACGCCCGCCTTCTCTTCTACCAAGGCTACTTGTCCCTGATCCAAGGCGATCCCGGGAAGGCCCTGGGCCTCATGCATTCCGGCAGCCGCTCCGGGCTGACTCCGGCGCCGTTCCGCGACCTTTGCAGGGCCTACCAGGCCTACCTTGAAGGAAGGCCAGAGGATGGGTTGGCGGGCCTGCGGGAACTCGACCAGATTCGCGGCAAGCTCCACATTCCGGATGGCGAGTGGACGTTCAAGGAAGCCGAGGTCTATTCACTGCTCGGCGACGCCGACAGCGGCGTGGACTGCGCCACCCGTTCCTTCGTGCAGGGCTTCAGCTGCGCCGCCTGGTACGAGGGCTCACCTTGCCTGGCCCGCGTGCGAAAACATCCCCGCTGGCCAACGCTGCAGCGGAACATCCTGGAACGACAGGCTGTCCTGGCCGGAAGCTTCCCCTCCTCTGCCTTCGGACTCTAATTAGAGCTTGGGTTATGGGGCATTCCGCGATACACTTTCCTGCTCAGGGAGTGCCCATGCTTTCGATCCGTCTTGCTCGCAATGGTGCCAAGAAGCGCCCGTTCTACCACATCGTCGTTTCCGAGAACGACCGCATCCCCACTGGCCGGGCCGTCGAGGTGCTGGGTTTCGTGAATCCCATCGCCGGCGCCGGTGAAGCCGTGCGCATCGACGTGGAGAAGGCCAAGTCCTGGCTGCAGAAGGGCGCTCAGCCCTCCAAGACCGTGCTTGACCTGTTCAAGAAGAACCAGATTCTCTAGCCCGAACTCGATCTGCGGAAGCCGGGCCTAGGTCCGGCTTTCTTTGTTCATCCGGGAGAAAACCATGAACCTCGAAGCGTTCCTGCGCGAAGTGCTGACCCCCCTGCTGGACCACCCGGACGCGCTCCGGGTCGAGATCGCCGGCGAAAGCAAGCGGCGGGACGTGCTGGTCTACGCCGATCCCCGCGACCGCGGGCGCATCATCGGCAAGCACGGGCGCATGATCTCGGCCCTTCGCACCCTCTGCAAGACCGCCGGCGAGAAGGCGGGCCTGTCGGTGGACCTCGAGCTGTACGACGGGGACGAGGCCTAGGGTGCTGCTCGCAGGCCATCTCGCGAAGATTCAGGGGCTGAAGGGCGAGTTCCTTTTCCACTCCGTCATGGATGCACCGGAACGCCTGGAGGGCATGGCCGGGTTGGTGCTGGCACCGCCCCACCAGGACCTGGAACTGGCGCCCATGACGCCCCCGGCCCGGGAGGTCAGCCTCCGGATCTTCCGCTGGCACCAGGACAGGCCCTGCCTGGCCTTCCGGGATGTGCCCGACCGCACCGCTGCGGAAGGCCTAAAAGGCTGGGCCCTGTGGATGCCCGAATCAGCCGCGACCCTGGACGAAGGTGAGACCTTCCGGCACCAGTGGATCGGCTGCGAGGTGTTTGTGGCCGGCCGCAAAGTGGGCGAAGTGCTGCGCCTCGACCCGGGTCCGGCGGGCTACGACATGGTCATCATGCGCGACCTGCGGCCCGGCCGCACGGGCCAGCGGGACATCCCCTACATCAAGTCCTGGTGGACCCTGGACCTGCCCAACCGCCACCTGGACCTGGATCCCCCTCCCGGCCTGCTGGATGTCAATCAGGTTGGAGACTGAACCATGTCGACCGGCCTGCAGCGCTTCAAGGAGACCTTCAGCATGCGCCTGTTCGGGTGGCTGAAGATCCCCCTGCTGGCCTCGGTGCGGCCCAGCGTGGTGGAACTGGGCGACACCCGCTGTGTGGTGCGCATCCCGTTGCGGCGCTGGTCGAAGAACCACCTCGGCTCCATGTACTTCGGTGCCCTGGCCATCGGGGCCGACTGCGCTGGCGGCCTGCTGGCCATGGACCAGATCAAGCGCTCGGGCAAGCAGGTCTCCCTGGTCTTCAAGTCCTTCCAGGCCACCTTCCTCAAGCGCCCGGAATCGGATGTCTATTTCATCTGCGAGGGCGGCCGGGCCATCCGCGACCAGGTCCAGCGGACCCTGGAATCAGAGGAACGGATCACTGAGCCCATGGCCATCCAGGCCGCAGTGAAACTGCCGGACGGAACCTTCGAACCTGTGGCCGAGTTCGTGCTGGAGCTCAGTCTGAAG
Organism: uncultured Holophagaceae bacterium; assembly: GCA_903884655.1. Classification (GTDB taxonomy): domain Bacteria; phylum Acidobacteriota; class Holophagae; order Holophagales; family Holophagaceae; genus Geothrix. The sequence continues at coordinate 29,693 of CAISFO010000033.1, forward strand.
GGACGGAGCTAGACGGCCCGGAGCTGGATGACGAACTTCTGGATGCCCGCCAGGAGCATCTCGATGGCGATCGCCGTGAGCACGAGGCCCATCAGCCGCTCGAAGGCCATGGTGACCCGCTCGCCCAGGAAATCCGCGATTCGTTCCGCGGACCCGAGCACCACCGCGGAAATGGCCATGGCCACCGACAGGGCGCCCAGCCACTCCCAGAGCCGGTGAGGCTCCCGGCTCACCAGCAGCAATACCGTGGCGATGGCCGAGGGGCCGGCGATGAAGGGAATGGCCAGCGGCACCAGGAAGGGTTCCCCGTGAATGGGGTGGTCGACCCTCCCTTCAGGGTGGGGGAAGACCATCTTCAGCGCGATGAGGAACAGGATCACCCCGCCGGCGATGCCAAGGGAGGTGTCCGTCAGGTGCATGAGCCTCAGGACGTGCTGCCCGAAGAGCGCGAAGAAGACCAGAATCACGAAGGCGAACAGAACCTCGCGGATGATGATCCGCTGCCGCCGTGCCGGGTCCACCTGGCGCAGGATCCCGATGAAGACCGGGATGTTGCCCAGGGGGTCGGTGACCAGGACCAGCAGGACGATCGCCGAGAAGAAGGAGGAGGAGGCCATGGCCTTTCAGCATAGCCGTGGGTGGGGCCCTACCTGAACTGTCCGGTGACCACCGGGCCATTGCTCAAGTGGGAGGTGTGGAGTGCCCCGTGACCTTCGAGAACCACCAGCGGAGGCCTACCAGCAGGAACCGCCAGTCCCTGAAGAACTCGGGAGGTTTCCCCTCGACTGCATGGCCCAGGAACTGGAAGAACCACCCCGCCCCGAAGAGCATCAGGCCCATCTTCCAAAGCCCCTGGACCAGGGGCGCCGCCAGCAGCACGAGCACCGACAGGGTCACCAGGGGAATTCCAACGGTGTGACACGCCTGGTTGACAGGGTGCTGGTGGCTCCGCGAATAGTCCTGGATCCATTCCGCCATGGGTCTCGACCCGAGCATGGTCACCTCCGGACTTGGCTGGTTCGGACCCGAAGCGGACGGCCAGTTCACTTCAGGTCGAGCTCGAAAGGCATGCGGGCGTAGACGCCGCGCGGATCATTCAGGGCTGAAAGCCGTTCCATCTGCAGCTTGAACGCCTCCGTCAGCACTTCTACCGGCCCAGCCTTGGCCAGCTTCCTGGATTTGCCCTGGCCAAGGTTCTTGAGTAGTTCCTTGAAGGGATCCTGTTCGTGCTCGGGGCCAACGACATAGAAATCGTTCTCGGCCTTGGCCATCTTGGCGGCGTACCTGACGGCCGAGCCCAGGCCCCCAATCTCATCCACCAGACCCAGCTTCAGTGCTTCCTGGCCCGACCAGACACGGCCCTGGGCGATCTCGTGGACAGCCTCCTTCTTCATCTTGCGGCTGTCGGCCACCTTGCTGATGAACTGCTCGTAGATGTGGTCCACCACGCCCTGAATCCGGTTGAGCTCGACCTCCGTCTTGGGTCGGGCGAGGGTCATGGGATTTGCCAGCTTCGCGGTCTGCACGCTGTCCCAGGTGATGCCATGCTCGTTGGCCAGCTTCTTCACGTTGGGCAGCATCCCGAACACGCCGATGGATCCGGTGATCGTGGTGGGCTCGGCAAAGATCCGGTCGCCATAGGTGCTGATCCAGTAGCCACCCGAGGCGGCCAAGTGGCCCATGGACACCACCAGCGGCTTCGCCTTCCTGGTGAGCACAACCTCCCGCTGGATCAGCTCTGAAGCAGCGGCGCTGCCCCCGGGGCTGTTCACTCGCAGCACGACGGCCTTGACCCGGCCATCCAGACGCAGGCGCCTCAGCTCCCGGCTGAGCCGCTCACCCCCCACCTGCAGAGACCGCCCCTCGCCGTCCACAATTTCGCCTTCGGCGACCAGGACGGCGATCCGCGTCTTCCCGGGCTTCGCATCGCCAGGAATGCCTGCGTAGGTGGCGAGCGTGATCTGGGGGAAGTCCTTGTCCTTGCTCTCCTTCCCAGCCAGCTTCTTCAATTCGTCGAGCACCTCGTCGTAGGGCGCGATGCGGTCCACCAGGCCGAGCCGTTTGGCGTCCTCCGATTCCACGATCCCCTGCTCATCCGCGATGGCCTGAAGCTCCGAGGGCGATTTTTTTCGATCCTTGGCCACCGTGGCCTTCCACTCGCCCCAGAGGTCATCCAGCAGCATCTGCATCTGCACTCGATTGGGCTCGCTCATGTGGTCGGTAATAAAGGGCTCCACGGCGCTCTTGAACTTCCCCACGCGGGTGACCTGTACTTCCACGCCGTATTTCTTGAGGGCCTCCCCGAAGAACATGGGCTCACTCGCCAGACCGTTCACTTCCATCGCACCGAATGGGTTGATGAACACGGTCGTCGCGCCAGCGGCCAGGTAGTAGTCCCGCTTGCTCCAGCCCAGGTTGTAGGCGAGCACCGGCTTCTTCTCCTTGAACCGCTGGATGGCCTCCCTCAGTTCCCGGAGTTGGGCGGGCCCGGCACCCTGCAGGTTGCCGGTCAGGAAGAGCGCGGTGATGCGGGCATCATTCCCCGCCCGGTCCAGGGCCTCGATGGCCGCAGGAAGGGCCTGGCTGTGGGCCCCGCCGCCGCCGAAAACCTCGTTCAAGGCCTCTCCGGCTTCCGTGTCACGCTCCGCGTCCGACAGGCTGGTATCCAGGTCGAAGACCAGCACCGCCTTGCTGGGCACAGTGGGCTTGCCTGAAGAACCGAGGATGGCCACCAGGCCCAGGAACCCGACGAAGATCATGCCTCCGGCCACCATCAGGGCCAGCAGAGAGGCGAAAAAGCTCTTGAAGAAGGCCTTCATGACGGCTCCGAATAGATCCCCAGAATGGCACGAACCCCCATCAGGAGCGCAGCCTGGCCGTCAGGGACAGGAACCCCTCGAGGACCTTCGGCACCAGGCTGGCGGTGCGGGGATCCGTGGGGGCGCCCTGGTCATTGAGCTGCTGGTCCGCGTGGGGCACGGTGATCGCCTCTGGAATCGCCAGGGCGCCCATGTTGGCGAGGGTGGCCCGCCAGGCCATGAGCCCGCGAGCACCGCCGAAGGCCCCGGGGCTCGCGGCGCACAGCAGCACGGGCAGGCCTGGCCAGGGGCTGGGCTTCATGGTGCTGAGCCAGTCCACGACATTCTTCAGATGGCCGGGAATGCCCGCGTTGTACTCCGGCGAAACGATGACCAGTCCCTGGGCCCCGGCCAGGGCGGCATGCAAAGCCCTGGCCTCCGGCCCTGGTTCCACACCGTCTTCGTAGAGGGGCAGGCGCAGCGCGTCACCTGTGAAGGTGGATACTTCATGTTCCCGTGCCGTCAATTCTCCTGCGAGATGCCGCAACAACCGGGCATTGAAAGATGCAGAACGCAGGCTTCCACCGATCAGCACTAGACGCATGGGCCCTCCAGAAATGTGACCTGGATCAATCTTGACTTGTTTGGTAAACTTTTGCATCCCCCGGAGGATGCCTTGAGCAACTACCCCGAAGACATGGTCGCCCCGATGCGTCAGGAACTGGTCCAGGTGGGCTTCCGGCAGCTGATGAGCGCGGCCCAGGTGGACGAGGCCCTGCAGCGCCCAGGCACCACCCTGCTGCTAGTGAACAGCGTCTGCGGCTGCGCCGCCGCCGGGGCCCGGCCCGGCGTGACCGATGCGCTGCGCAACTACGGTCTGAAGTTTGATCAGCTGGTCACCGTCTTCGCCGGAATGGAAAAGGAAGCCACGGCCCAGGCCCGGGAATACTTCGAAGGTGCCCTGCCCACCAGCCCCCAGGCCGCCATCCTCCGGGACGGTCAGCTGGTCCACCTCATGCAGCGCCAGGATTTCCTCGGTCGCAGCCCGGAAGAGATCGCCGCCACCCTGGGCGCCGCCTATCGGCAGCTCGTCGCCGCGAGCTGAGCCCGCCCCGCGGGAGACATGAAGTAGGCTTGAGGGTTGGAGAGACCAACCCCAATGCTCAAGCCCCTGTCCAACTTCAGGATCGTGGATCTGTCCTGCGTGCTCGCGGGCCCTTTCGCCACCCAGCTGTTGGCGGATTTTGGCGCCGAGGTGCAGAAGCTGGAGCCGCCCGAGGGCGATCCCACAAGGGGCTGGGGGCCTCCCTTCGAGGAATCCGACACGGGCGAAAGCGCCTATTTCCGCTGTGCCAACCGGGGCAAGCGCAGCAGCACCGTCGACCTGCATACCGAGGAAGGCAAGGCGCGGCTCTTCGAGCTGCTGAAGGACGCCGATGTGCTGGTGGAGAACTTCCGAGCCGATTCCGCCGATCGCCTGGGTCTGGGTTGGAAGCGGCTGCACGCGAAGTTCCCCAAGCTCATCCTGGCCTCCGTGCGCGGGTTTGCCTCGGATGTGGTGGCTTCGCGCCGCGCCGGCTACGACTTCATCATCCAGGCCGAAAGCGGCTGGATGGCCATCACCGGGGAACCGGAGGGGCGTCCCATGAAGGTGGGTGTGGCCCTGGTGGATGTGCTGGCGGGACTCTACTGCGCCAACGGCATCCAGGCGGCACTGCTGCATCGGGATCGCACGGGTGAAGCCATGCACATCGAAGTGCCGCTCATGGAAGCGGCCCTCGCCGGGCTGGTCAACGTGGCTGCGGGGGCTCTCATGACCGGCAAGTCCCCGGAACGCATGGGCAACGCCCATCCCCACATCGTCCCCTATCAGTCCTTCCGCTGCAGCGATGGCGAGGTGGCCATCGGCGTCGGCGGGAACCGTCAGTTCGAAGTGCTGGCCATGTGGCTGGGTCTGGATCTGGATGCCCGCCCGGAGTGGCGGAAGAACCGCGGCCGGGTGAAGGACCGGGAGGAACTGGTCGCGCTCATCGAAGCCCGGACCCAGGCCAGTACCGTGGATGAGGTCATCACCATGTGCGAGGCCAACACCATCCCCGCAAGTCGCGTCCGCACCGTGGATGAGGTGCTGTTCCGCCAGGGCGGGAACCTCCACAACCTGCTCCAGCCGTTGTTTGATGTGGAAACCAATACGATGGTGCCCACCTTGGCGAGCCCCCTGCTTCTCAATGGGGAGCGGGCCTGCGCGTCTCTGCCGCCCCCTCGCTGGAAGCCATGAGGCGCTCGCCCCGCCTGGTCCCCCTCGGCGCGCGCCTGCCCAACCAGAAGGCCGAAGCGCGGTTGCGCCAGGCTTGGCGGTTCGTCGTTGGACCCGCCCTCGCGGACTGGACCCGGCCCTTGAGGGTGGAGCGGGAAGTCCTCGTCCTGGGTTGCTGGGAGCTGACCCGCATCACCCCCCTCCGGGAGGCGGCGATCGTGGTCTGGCCCCAAATGCGGGACCGCATCCAATGTGCCCTCGGCCTGAACCTCATGGGCCTGCAGATCGTGCCATGCGATCCCCCCATGGAAGCCCCCGAACCCACGAAGGATCCGGATCCCCTTCGCCGGGCCATGCGCCTTCTGGAAGCCCGCCGCCTAGAACGCGTCCGGCTCGGACTGGAGTCCGAATAGCCGCGCTGGACGGCATTGGCTGTTTCCAGTACAGTCAAACCTTCGTCGGGGCGTGGCTCAGCCTGGTAGAGCGCTCGGTTCGGGACCGAGAGGTCGGAGGTTCGAATCCTCTCGCCCCGACCAGTAACAAGGGGGCCTCCGGGCCCCCTTGTTACTGGTCGGGAAGCCTGCGAGAGGTGTCGAACCTCCGAGTGGGCTTGGCCGAGGCGCGACCAGATGTCGCGCAGAACAGGACCGGCCCATGGCGAAGCCGGGTGCGTTCGAATCCCGGCCTGGTGGGTCGGCATTTCTGTGGGGGCACAGCCCAACCCGCCAGGATGCTCAGGTCGAGGGGTGCCTCTCCACCTGACGCATCCCCCAGGAGGGCGCTCCCACTCGCCCTTTGGTCTCGCGAAGGTTGCACCTCTGGCACGACGAAGCGGAACCGGCCCACGGCGCAGCCGTGTGTTCGAATCCCGCCCCGGTGGGTCGAAAGCGAAGTAGGGGAACGGCCAATCGATTGAAGGGAACGGTGCCGTTGCGGCTTCCCACCCGGGGACACATTTCTTTCGTGATCCGCTACGTCCCATAACCCAAGCTACAATGACGGGTTCCGTCCGCCGGGCGGGGAGCCCATCGATGACCGATGTCTGCACCGTCATGACCACCTGTGGCAGCGAGGAAACCGCCCTCACCATCGCCGCAGCTCTGGTGGACCAGGCCTACGCCGTCTGCGTGAACATCGTCCCCAGCATCAAGAGCTACTACTACTTCAAGGGCGAAACCCACCTGGACGAAGAGGTCCTGCTGATCATCAAGACCACCCGGGAACTCTTCCCCCAGGTCTCGGAAGTGATCACGGATCTGCACACCTACGAAGTTCCGGAAATCCTCATGTTTGCGGTCGAGGAGGGCTCTGAGCCCTTCCTGGACTGGATCCGCCAGAGCGTCAACCGCCTGGCCTGAACCAACCCCCCTTCGCCCCTGGAGCCCCATCATGGAACAGACCCTGTCCCTCGAATTCCTTCGTGTGGTGGAGCAGGCCGCCATCGCTTGCGCCACGTCCATCGGACATGGCCGGCGCAAGCACAGCGACAAGCTGGCCGTGGAAGCCATGCGCACAGCCATGGAATCCGTCCGCATGGATGGCACCATCGTCATCGGCGAAGGCGAACGGGACGAGGCGCCCATGCTGTACATCGGTGAAAAGGTGGGCATGGGAGCGGATCTGGACGGCGACCACCCGGCAGTGGACATCGCGGTGGATCCCCTCGAAGGCACCAATCTCTGTGCCACGGGCGCGCCCAACGCCATCGCCGTGCTGGCGGCCACCGAGAAGGGCGGGCTGCTGCATGCCCCGGACCTCTACATGGAGAAGCTGGTGGTCGGTCCATCCGCCAAGGGCAAGGTAAGCCTGGACGCACCCGTTCATGAAACCCTGCAGATCATCGCCAAATCCCTGGACCGGCAGGTCTCCGAGATCACGGTCACAGTCCTCGACCGGGAACGCCACGCCCAGCTCATTGCGGACATCCGCAAGGCGGGCGCCCGCATCCAGCTCATCGGCGATGGCGACCTGAGCGCCGCCATCAGCACCGCCGTCAGCGGCACTGGCATCCACGCGGTCATGGGCACCGGAGGTGCTCCCGAAGGCGTGCTGTCCGCCGCGGCCTTGAAGTGCCTGAATGGCGAAATCCAGGGCCGCCTGAAGGTGGACACCAACACGGCGAGTCGCGAAAAGGCCGAGGCCATGGGCGTGGATTTCAATCGCATCTACTTCACGGACGACCTGTGTCCCGGCAGGGAAATCGTGTTCGCAGCCTGCGGTGTCACCCACGGCAACCTCCTCAAAGGCGTGCTGCACTTCGGCCATGGACTGCGCACCTCCAGCCTCATCCTCACCTACGGAGCACGGCAGGTGCGCTTCATCGACACGGTCCACATCAAGGAAGGCGAGAACGTCACCGTCCGGTTCTAGCCACCTTGAAGGAATCCCTGCGTACCCGCCTCTTCCGCTGGGGCTTCAATCTCTGGCCCTGCTATCGGGGCACCGGGGCTCGCGTCACCTTCATCGCCAGCGACTGGCGGGAGGTTCGGGTCCACCTGCCGCTGTCCTGGCGCACCCGGAACGTCGTGGGCACCATCTTCGGAGGCAGCCTCTACGCGGCGGTGGACCCCTTCTACATGATCATGCTCATGAAGCTGCTGGGACCCGAGTACGTGGTCTGGGACAAGGCAGCCTCCATCCGGTTCCGCAGGCCTGGCCGCGGCCCCCTCAGCGCCACCTTCCGCCTGGAGGTGTCTGAGCTGGCAGAAATCCGGAAGCTGCTGGCGGAAGAGCCGAAGATCGATCGAACCTATGGAATTCAAATTTTGGATGCAAAGGGTTTAATACACGCGGAAGTGGAAAAGGTCATTCACATTTCCCTTCGCAAGGCTTCCTGCTAGGCTTTTAGCCTCATCTTACGAGGCTCATCATGACTTTCCTTTTTCGGGCGTCTCTTGGTCTCTGCCTGGGCTTCGCCTCCCTGGCGACGGTGGCCCAGTCCAAACCGGGCCTCGACCCCGTGAATCTCGACACCACGGTCCAACCCTGCGAGGACTTCTATGCCTTCGCCAACGGGGGCTGGCTCAAGGCCCACAGCATCCCCGCAGACAAGCCGCGTTACGGCGCCTTCGAGGAACTGAGCGAACGGAATCGCGCCATCCTCAAGACGATCCTGGAAGGCACCAGCGCGAAGACCACCTGGCCCAAGGGCAGCATCGAACAAAAGGTCGGCGACTTCTACGCCTCCGGCATGGACGAACGCGCCATCGAGCGCCGGGGCCTCGCGCCCCTCAAACCCGCCCTGGCCGCCATCGAAGGTCTGCACGACGCCAAGCAGCTGCCGGCACTTCTCGCCAGCCTGCATGGCCAAGGTCTTCCCGCGGGGTTCAGCTTCCACGTGCGACAGGACGCCAAGGCGTCCACCCAGTACCTTGGCTATCTCAACCAGGGCGGCACCGGCCTGCCCGATCGCGACTACTACCTCAAGGAGGATGCCCGCAGCCGGGACATCCGCGCCAAGTACGAACTCCACGTCGCCAAGATGTTCGAATTGGCTGGCGATGGACCAGCTCTGGCGGCAGTCCGGGCCAAGGTCGTGCTGGGCCTGGAAACCAGGCTGGCCCAGGCGCAGTGGACCCGCGTGGAGCTTCGCAATCCCCAGAAGACCTACAACAAGCGGACCCTGGATCAGGTGGCGGCGGAGGCCCCTGGCTTCGACTGGAAGGGCTACTTCAAGACACGTGGTGTCCAACAGGCGGACTTGAGTATGGGCCAGCCCTCCTTCTTCCAGGCCTTTGGAAAACTCGCCGCTGAAGTACCCGCTCCGCAATGGCGCACCTACCTGCGCTGGCACCTTCTCAACGCCACCGCCGGTCTCCTGCCCAAGGCCTTCGGCGATGAATCCTTCGCATTCCACGGCAGGACCCTCAACGGGACTCCCGAACAGGAACCCCGGGCCAAGCGCGTCGAGGCTGTCACGGATGGAACCCTCGGCGAGGCCCTGGGCCAGCTCTACGTGAAGGTGGCCTTCCCACCCGAGGCCAAGGCCAAAGTGCTGGAGATGATCGAGATTCTCCGCATTGCCCTGCGGGAACGCATCACCCGTCTCGACTGGATGGGCGCCGACACCAAGCAGCAGGCCATCAAGAAGCTGAATGCCTTTGGCGTGAAGATCGGCTACCCCGACAAGTGGAAGACCTATGCCTTCGAGGTGAAGCGCGATGACTACTTCGGCAACGTCCGCCGGTCCGCGACCTTCCGCATCCACGAGAACCTGGCCAAGCTGGGCAAGCCCATCGACCGCACGGAATGGGGCATGACGCCCCCCACCGTGAACGCCTACTACAACCCCACCATGAACGAGATCGTGTTCCCGGCGGGCATCCTGCAGCCGCCCTTCTTCGATCCCAAGGCCGATGACGCGGTGAACTACGGCTCCCTGGGCTTCGTCATCGGCCATGAGATGACCCACGGCTTCGACGACAGCGGCAGCCAGTTCGATGCCGAGGGCAACCTCAAGAACTGGTGGACGGAGGCGGACAAGAAGGCCTACGAGGCCCGCACCGACCTGGTGGTGAAGCAGTACGAGGCCTACGAACCCCTCAAGGGCGAGCACGTGAACGGCAAGCTCACCCTGGGCGAGAACATCGCCGACATCGGCGGCCTGAAGATCGCCTTCGCCGCCTACCAGAACAGCCTGAAGGGCAAGGCGATCCCGGAGCCCATCGACGGCTTCACGGGGCCCCAGCGCTTCTTCCTTGGCGCCGCCACCGTCTGGCGGAACCACATCCGCGAAGCGGCACTGGCCGTCCGACTCAAGACCGATCCCCACAGCCCGGGCCGCGAGCGGGTCAATGGCCCCTTGTCCAACCTGCCCGAGTTCTATGAAGCCTTTGGCTGCAAGGACGGACAGCCCATGAAGCGGGACGAGCAGGTCCGGCCTGCGATCTGGTGAGGCCTAAGCCGAGGGACCCGGCATGCACACGGACAACAGGTACCCATCCTTTTCCCGAAACAGCTCGAATCCGTGAATCCAGGGAGTCCTTACCGACCCTCGCGAGGTGCAGCATGAACATACGAACGACGGCCCTGTTCCTTGGCCTGGCCTCAGGGCTGTTCGCCCAGGGCAGCGCAGCCCGCGGGATCCATCCCGAATTCATGGACCCAGGGGTGAAGCCCTGCGAAGACTTCTTCCTCCACGCCAACCGCAAGTGGCTGGAGTCCAACCCCATTCCCGCCGACCAGATCACCTGGGGAGCGATGAATGAACTGCGGGAAGCCAACCGCAGGACCCTGAAGGAAATCCTCGAAGCCGCCGCTGCCGCCAAGGCGCCCAAAGGTTCCGCCCTCCAGAAGGTGGGCGATTTCTATGCCTCGGGCATGGACCTCAAGACCATCGAGAAGGCGGGCCTGAGCCCCATCAAACCCCTCCTGGCCCGGGTGGAAGCGGTGAAGGATGCCCGGGGGCTCGCCCGGGAGATCGGCTTCCTTCATCGCGACCTCCGCCAGCACGACCCCATCCTCCACGACCTCGCGAATCCGGCCTTCCGGTTCGGCGTGGACCAGGACGACATGGACAGTTCCAGCTACATCGCCCAGCTGGGCCAGGGCGGCCTTGGCCTGCCTGACCGCGACTACTACCTCCTGGAGGACGCCAAGTCCAAGGACCTGCGTGCCCGATACGTCGAGCACGTGACCCGGATGTTCGAGCTCCTGGGTGAATCCAAGCCCCTGGCGAAGGCGCATGCGGGTGTCGTGCTGAGCCTGGAAACCAGGCTTGCCTCAGCGTCCATGACCCAGGTGGAACGGCGGGATCCCCATGCCACCTACCACAAGCTGAGCCCCGAAGCATTCGCGAAGCTGGCTCCGGGGTTCCCGTGGGCTGCCTACTTCCAGGCCATCGGCCTTCCGGACCAGAAGGCCCTGCTCATCCGCCAGCCGAAGTTCTTCGAGGAGCTGGGCCGCATGGCGGCCAGCATTCCCCTGCTGCAATGGAAGACCTACCTCCGCTGGCACCTGCTCCATGCGGCCGCCAGCGAGCTCCCCGAGGCCTTCGGGAACGAGAGCTTCGAGTTCTATGGCAAGGTCCTCTCTGGGGCCAAGGAACAGCAGGCCCGCTGGAAGCGGATCCAGGCCATCACCGACCTTGCCTTGGGTGAGCTGGTGGGCCAGCTCTATGTCGAAAAGGCCTTCGGACCGGCCGCCAAGGCCCGGATGCTCGAGCTCGTGGGAAACCTTCGCGTGGCCCTCAAGGCGCGCATCGAGAGCCTCGAGTGGATGAGCGGGCCCACCAAGCAGAAGGCCGTGGATAAGCTGGCCGCCTTCAATGTCAAGATCGGGTTCCCCGACACCTGGCGCGACTACCGTCGGCTGGAAGTCAAGAAGGGTCCCTTTCTCGCCAACTGCGTGGCCGCTTCCCGCTTCGAGTTCCAGCGGGGCCTGGCCAAGCTCGGCAAGCCGATCGACCGCAATGAGTGGGGTATGACACCCCAGACCGTGAACGCCTACTACGACCCCACCATGAACGAGATCGTCTTCCCGGCCGGGATCCTGCAGCCGCCATACTTCGACGCGCAGGCGGACGATGCCGTGAACTACGGCGGCATCGGCATGGTGATCGGCCATGAAATGACCCATGGCTTCGACGACGAGGGCCGCCAGTACGATGCCCAGGGCAACCTGAAGGACTGGTGGACGGAGGAAGACGCAAAGGCCTACGCTTCCCGCACGGACCTCGTGGTGCAGCAGGCCGGCGCCTTCGAGGCGCTGCCGGGACTCAAGCTCAATGGCAGTCTGACGCTGGGTGAGAACATCGCCGACCTGGGCGGCCTCAAGATCGCCTTCGAAGCCCTCAAGAGGCAGTGGACCAAGACTGGAAAACCCGCCCCCATTGATGGCTTCACCGCGGAACAGAGGTTCTTCCTCGGCTATGCGCAGGCCTGGCGCTTCCATGCCCGGCCCGAGGCCGCCCGCCTGCGGGTCATGACCGATCCCCACAGCCCGGCCAAGTTCCGGGTCAATGGACCCCTGTCGAACCTGCCGGAGTTCTTCGAGGCCTTCGGGTGCGGCGAAGGCAGCAGTATGCGGCGCGACGCGAAGGTCCGGCCCAGCATCTGGTAGTAAGGCGCTGACGGATCGTCAAACCGGGGCAGGTAGGTTCCCGGACCTGCCGCCCCGGTTCCTATGCTGAATGTCCCGGAGTCCCCATGCGCCTTCCCGCCTTCGCCCTCCCCCTGCTGGCCACCCTGGCCCTGAATGCCCAGCTGCCCTACAAGGGGTTCAACCCCGCCAACATTGATCCAGCCGTGAAACCCACCCAGGACTTCTTCCAGTACGCGGTGGGAGGGTGGATCAAGCGCACCACCATCCCGGCGGAATACGAACGGTACGGCGTGGATCAGGAAATCGATGTCAGGACTCACCGGATCCTGAGGGAGATCCTGGAATCGGCCGCCACCACCCGATCTGCCCCTGGTTCAGAAGCCCAGAAGGTGGGGGACTTCTTTGCCAGCGGCATGGATGAGGCGGCCCTCGAGGCGGCGGGACTCGGGCCGCTGAAGCCCTTCCTCACGCGCATCGAAAACCTCCGGGATGCCGGTGGCCTCGCGGCCGTTCTGGCGGACCTGCACCGGGTGGGCTACTTCGCAGGCTTCTCTTTCAGCGCTGAGCAGGACGACAAGGAAAGCAGCCGCTACTCGATGGTCATGGCCCAGGATGGCCTGGGGCTGCCGGACCGGGACTATTACGTGATGGCGGATGCCAAGTCGAAGGAGCTGCTGGCGGCCTACCGGGCCCATGTGGCGAAGATGCTGAACCTGGCTGGGTTCGATCCCAAGGATGCCGACCAGGTCCTCGCCCTGGAGACGCGCCTCGCCAAGGCCAGCATGACCCGGGTTGAACAGCGGGATCCCAACGCCATCTACCACGCCATGACTCCGGCCCAGCTCAAGACCGCCGCGCCCGGCTTCCCCTGGGACCTCTACCTGCAGGCCATGGGACTCACCCAGCCCGACCACTTCGTGGTTCGCCAGCCCGCCTTCCTGGCCGAACTGGGCCGCATGGTCCAGGAGGTCCCCCTCGATCATTGGCGTGTTTACCTGCGCTGGACCCTCCTGCACGGAACGGCCTCGGCCCTGCCACGGACCTTCGAGCAGGAGGACTTCGCCTTCTTCGGCACCCGCCTGAAGGGCACCACCGCCCAGCATCCGCGCTGGAAACGGGTGATGTACGCCACCGACGAGGGACTGGGCGAAGCTCTCGGGAAGCTCTACGTGCAGCGGGCCTTCCCGGCCAGCAGCAAGGCCAAAGTGCTGGAGATGGTCGAGAACCTCCGCATGGCACTGAAAGCCCGCATCGAGGGGCTGGCCTGGATGAGCTCCGCCACCAAGGCCAAAGCCCAGCAGAAACTGGCCGCCATGCGCGTGAAGATCGGATATCCCGACGTCTGGCGGGACTACTCTGGGCTCGATGTCCGCCGCCAGCCGTTCGTGCTGAACGTGATGGAGACACGACGCTTCGAGCTCCAGCGCCGGCTGGCGAGGCTGGGGAAGCCCATCGACCGGACCGAGTGGGGCATGACCCCGCAGACCAACAACGCCCAGTACAACCCCACCTTGAATGACATCACCTTCCCCGCGGGCATCCTGCAGCCGCCCTACTTCGACGCCACCGCGGATGACGCGGTCAACTACGGCAACATCGGCGCGACCATCGGCCACGAGATGACCCACGGCTTCGATGACGAGGGCCGCCAGTTCGACGCCGATGGCAACCTCAAGAACTGGTGGACCGTCGAGGACGAGCAGGCCTACAACGTCCGCGCCGAGCAGGTGGCGAAGCAGTTCGACGCCTACGAACCCCTGCCCGGCCTGCACCTGAACGGGCACCTCACCCTGGGCGAGAACATCGCCGACCTGGGTGGCCTCAAGATCGCCTGGGATGCCTGGAAGCTGAGCCAGAAGGGGAAGCCGCCCGTGGGCAGGATCGCTGGTTTCACACCGGAGCAGCGCTTCTTCCTGGGCTATGCGGAAACCTGGCGCACCCTCACTCGCGAAGAGACGGCCCGCCTGCGAGTCGTCACGGACCCCCACAGTCCGGCGAGGTTCAGGGTGAATGGACCGCTCGCGAACCTCCCGGAGTTCTTCGAAGCCTTCGGCTGCAAGGATGGCGATCCCATGAAGCGGCCCCTCGCTGTCCGACCTGCCATCTGGTAGTCCCTGCCCAGGGATGCGACCCGCCCGCGAGTCCAAGGAAGGCCCACCCCAGTTGTGACACCTGCCAATCCTCACCCCGTGGGATGATGAGCGGCTTTCATGAGGTCCCCATGCTACGCCAGGATCCGCATTCCTACTACGACTCCGCGCAACCCAAGGCCCGTCGCATGCGCCTGAAGCTGGGCGTGGATTTCGCCGCCAAGCGACTCGAGGGCGACGTGGTGCTGGAATTCGGCAAGGCGTTTTCCGGCCCCCTGGACCTCGACAGCAAGGGCCTGGAGATCCTCACGGTGCAGGTGCCGGGTCTCGGCCCCATCCCCTGGGAGCTGGGCGACCCCGACACCATCCTGGGGCAGCGCCTGCGTCTGCAGGTCCCCTCAGGTACCCAGGAAGTGGCCATCACCTACCGGACCGGCCCGGAGGCCATGGCCCTCCAGTGGCTGGAACCGGAGCAGACCGAGGGCAAGAGCTCGCCCTACCTGTTCAGCCAATGCCAGCAGATCCATGCCCGCACCATGGTGCCCTGTCAGGACACCCCCATGGTCCGCATGGCCTACCAGGCGGAGGTGAACGTGCCCGAAGGCCTCACCGCCGTGATGTCCGCGGGTCCGGTGGGCGACGAGGCCCTCGGGGGCGGTCGCCATGTCTACCGTTTTAGCATGCCCCAGCCCATCCCGTCCTACCTGCTGGCCCTCGCCGTGGGCCGACTGGAATCCCGTGACCTCAGCCCCAGGGCCAGGGTGTGGGCCGAGCCGGAAACCGTCGCAGCCGCCGCCTGGGAATTCGCGGGCGTGGAGGACATGATCCAGAAGGCAGAGGGTCTCTTCGGAGCCTACCCCTGGGACCGCTACGACATGCTCGTGCTGCCGCCCTCCTTCCCCTACGGCGGCATGGAAAACCCCCGCATGACCTTCCTCACGCCCACGCTGCTGGCGGGGGACCGCAGCCTGGTGGACGTGGTGGCCCATGAGCTGGCCCACAGCTGGACCGGCAACCTCGTCACCAACGCCAGCATGGAGCACTTCTGGCTGAACGAGGGTTTCACCGTCTGGGCCGAGCGGCGCATCCTGCGCATCCTCCACGGGGACGATGCCGCCGCACTGGGCTGGGCCATGGGCCAGAAGGCGCTGGAGGACAGCCTGGAACGCTTCGAGAAGGAACCGCACCTCACCCTCCTGCGCATGCACTTGGAAGGCATCGACCCTGATGACGCCTTTTCCAGCATCCCCTACGAAAAGGGGGCTCGGCTGGTGGCGGCCCTGGAGCGGGAAGTGGGGGAGGACCGCTTCCTCCGTTTCATCCGCGAATACATGGATGCCTTCCGCTTCACATCCATCACCACGGAACAGTTCTGCGCTTTCGTGGACGAGAAGCTTCCGGACGCCCTCGCAGCGGTCAATGCCCACGCCTATCTTGACGAGCCTGGCATGCCCGCGACCGCTCCGGAATTCCGCAGCCTGCCCCTGGATACCATCACCGCCCTGGCGGAAGGCTGGGCGGCCGGCAAGCGCCCCAGCGAAGCGCAGATCTCCGCCTGGAAGCCCGCCGAGCTGCAGGTCTATCTCCAGAGACTGCCCCGCCAGCTGACCCAGGCCGACTGCGTGTGGCTGGATGAACGCTTCCAGCTCATGGGTCGCGGCAACTACGAGATCCTGGTGGAGTGGCTGACCCTGGCCGCCGCGGCCGATTACGAACCTGCCTTCCCCCGCATCCGGGAGGTGCTGCTCCGGGTGGGCCGCATGAAATACCTCCGGCCGCTGTACGGCGCGCTGAGCCAGCATGCCCGCACCCGCCAGCTGGCCCGGGAGATCTTCGCCGCCGCCAGCCCCGGCTACCACGGCCTGTCCCGGCGAGTGGTGCAGTCCGTCCTCGAAGCCTATCCCGCCTAGCGCCCAGGAGCACCCATGTCCCACGGATCCGACCCCCAGGTGATCAAGGGTCTGCCCGAGAATGCGCGGCGGCCGCTGGAGCCGGGCGAGCACTACATCCCCCTGGTGCCCCAGGATGGGGTGCCGGAGACCACGCCCCGGGCCATCATCCTCGGCCTCATCTTCTGCGCCATCTTCAGCATGGCCGCCGCCTACCTGGCCCTGAAGCTGGGCCAGGGCATCGAGGCCGCCATCCCCATCGCCATCCTGGCGGTGGGCCTCAGCCGCTTCTTCCCGCGCAAGAACACGATCCTCGAGAACGTCATCATCCAGAGCATCGGCGCCAACAGTAGTCATGTGGTCAGTGGCGCGGCCTTCACCATCCCGGCCCTCTACGTGCTGGCCAACACACCCGGCAGCGGCGTGCCCAACCCCACCCTGTGGCAGGTCTGCCTGGTGAGCTTCCTGGGCGGCTGCATCGGCATCCTCTTCCTGCTGCCCCTGCGTCACCACTTCATGGTGGAGAACCACGGCATCTTCCCCTGGCCCGAGGCCACGGCCACGGCCGAGATCCTGGTCACGGGCGAGAAGGCCGGTAACCAGGCCACGGAGCTGGCCGTGGCCGCCGGGATTGGCGCCCTGTACGACAGCCTCACGAGCATCTTCCGGGCCATGGGGGAGAACCTCACCCTGAAGAGCGTCTGGATCGGCACCGCCCTGAGGGAGAAGTTCCTGGCCTTCAACTTCCTCAACAGCGCCGCGACGCTCGGCATCGGCTACATCATCGGCCTGCGCTACAGCGCGGTGATGGCCGCCGGTTCCATCTTCAGCATGTTCGTGCTGGTGCCCCTGTTCCATGCCATCGGCCAGCACGTGCCGGTGATCATCGCGCCGGGCACCAGGCTCATCGCCGACATGAGCCCGGAGCAGGTCTTCTTCTCCTACATCCGCATCATCGGCGTGGGGGCCATCGCGGGGGCCGGCGTCATGGGCGTCATGGCTTCCATGCCCAACATGATCCGCTCCATCATCAGCAACATGAAGGCCCTGCTGGCGGGCGAGCCGGAAGGAACGGTGGCCGTCGTGCCCGTCCGGACAGACCGCACCCTGTCGGGCAGCATGATCGCCGTGGGCCTGGTGGCCTGTGCCGTCGGCATCCTGCTCTTCCTGTCCTTCGGTCTGGGCATCCGGAACGCCCTGGCTCCCTCCCTGGTGGCCACGGCTGTCGTCATGCTCATCGCCTTCTTCTTCGCGCCCGTGGCGGCCCGCGCCATCGCCACCATCGGCACCAATCCCATCAGCGGCATGACCATGCTGACCCTGGTCATCACCGGTGGCCTGATGCTGAAGATGAACTTCTCCGGGGGCTACGGGATGTTCCTCACCATGATGGTGGGCGGCATCGTCTGCACGGCTCTGGCGGCTTCCGGCGCCTTCAGCACGGACCTCAAGATCGGCCATTGGATCGGTGCCACTCCGGCCCGGCAGATCGCCTGGAAGTTCGTGGGCACCTTTGTCGCAGCCCTGTTCACGGGGCTCGCCATGTGGCTGCTGGCCAACCAGAAGCTGCCGGATGGCGCCTACGCCATCGGCACCAATGTCCTTCCCGCCCCTCAGGCCAGCGCCATGAAGGCCATCCTCGAAGGCATCTTCGGCACCGTCTCCATGCCCCTGCGCTGGTACGCCTTCGGGTTGGGCATCATGCTCTCCCTCGTCCTGCGGATGGTGGAGCTGCCCGCCCTGGGTTTCGCCCTGGGCATGTACCTGCCCATCGAGCTGAACACGCCCCTGTTCCTGGGCGGCCTGCTGGCCCATTGGGTGAACCGGCCCAAGGCGGGCACCAGCGAAGCCGATGCCAAGGCCCGGGAGAACCGCGGTGTGCTCATCGCCAGCGGCCTCATGGCCGGCGGCGCCATCATGGGCGTGGTGGCCTCGGCCATCAAGGCGAAGGACACCTGGCGGGAGGGCTTCCCCCTCCTCAGTGCCCACCAGGCGGAAGGGGCCCTGGGCGAATGGATCGGCCTGGCGGCGCTGGTTGCCCTCTGCCTCTACGTCGTGGTCTACAGCCGGCAGGCCAAGGGCGAGGCTTAAAGCTCACAACAAAACCCGACGGTGCCGCGATGGTGCCAGCCCTCCCGGCGGGGGGTTTTGTTATGAGCTCTTAGGTAAATTCTGAAAAATATTTTGAAATCTCCTATAGTGGGACAGCCATTGTGGCGAGTAGGAGTGGTGTATGAGCAAAGTGGGCATGGGAGCCCTGGCCTTGGTCTTGGCTGGAGCCGCGGTTCTTCCCGCCAGAGGTGCCGAAGAGAAGCCGAAGAAGGCCAAGGAAGTGGTGGACCGCGTCCGTCAGGCCGATCCCCCGAAGGCCGAGAAGTCCACGAAGACGGTGGATGACAAGGTGGCCGAGGCCCGGCGGCAGCAGGCGGCCCAGGACAAGGCCAACGCCCACAATTCTGGCAGGAAGACCGACCTGCAGACGCCAGCGCCTCCGGCACCGAAGAAGTAGCGGACGCGCGGAGCCTGACCTACTCCTCCAACTCCTTCAACAAGTCCGACAACACTCCCTGCGGGCCGACCACCAGGTTTCCGCTTTCGTACCAGGTTTGCCCCCCGCTCCAATCGGTGATCACCCCGCCGGCCTCTTGCACCAGCAGGGCGCCGGCAGCCAGGTCCCAGGGCTTGAGGCCCAGCTCGAAGTAGCCATCGAAGATGCCGCAGGCCACATGGGCCAGGTCGAGCGCGGCGCTACCGGCGCGGCGGATACCCTTGGCGCGGGGAAAGACGCGGCCCAGGGCCGCGTGGAACCGCGGCCAGCGGTCCCCGAGCTGGTAGGCGAACCCCGTGGCCAGGAACGCGCCGTCCAGGCCCGCCTGCTGCGAGACGCGCATCGGCCTGCCATTCCAGGTCGCGCCTTGACCCCGCACAGCCAGGAAGCAATCCTCGCGCAGCGGATCCAGCACGCAGCCCACCACGGGCCCAGCCGCATCCCAGAGCGCCACGGACACGCACCAGTGGGGGAAACCCTGGACGAAATTCAGGGTGCCATCCAGGGGATCCACGATCCAGCGCTGCTCGGCATCGCCCGAGGCACCGCCTTCCTCGCCGACGAACCCGTGCTCTGGAAACCGCGAAGCCAGGATGCCGCGGATGGCGGTCTCGGCATCCCGGTCTGCCTGGCTCACGACATCGTTCTTGGTCTTCTCAGTGATGGTGGCCGGGTCGAGCCGACGGAAATGGCCCAGCAGGACCCGGCCACCGGCCTGGGCCGCGGCCACACAGGCTTCTCGTTCCGCGTCGAGCATGTTCACCGTCCTGGTTCCGATTCCGTCATGGCGGCTTCGGCGCGTCGTTTCAGGGTTCGCACCATGACCGGAAAGACGACCATGTGGAAGGGCAAGGACAGATACCAGTAGAGCAGGCCGAACAGGCCGTGAGGCTCGAAGAAGGCCGTCTGTTCCAGCCTTGATCCCGAGCCCTCGGGACGCACCGTGAACTGCAGCCAGGCATGGCCATCCAGCCTCATTTCCGAGCGGAGCCGCAGCAGGCGGTCCGGCTCCAGGGCCTCCACCCGCCAGAAATCCACTGGGTCGCCCACACGCAGTTCCCGGAGGTGCCGCCGTCCCCGGCGCATGCCCATGCCGCCCACCAGCCGGTCCATGAGACCCCTCAGCTGCCACAGCCAGTTGCCACCGGGCCAGCCGTTCTCACCGCCCAGAGCGCAGACAGCCTGGAACAGGATGCCAGGCGCCGCGTTCACATGGCGGGAGTGGCGCTCCAGCAGCATGCCCTCGTGGGAGCCCAGGGCCCTTCCCTCGGGTTCGCCGGCAAGGCTGGAAGCCCAGGTGGTCTCCACGGCATCTTCTTCGAGGCGCTGGAGGGCCAGCGCCACGGCCTCACGGTAGCTCATGGGCCGCACCCGGAAGACCTCCAGGGCCCTGGGATCCCGAACCACCACTTCCGTTTTCATCCCTTCGATCAGGGGCGCAGCCAAAGCCAGGGGAATGGGCGTGACCAGGTCCACCCAGAGCACCGAGAGGACCGGCAAAGGCACCCGCATGGGGAAGATGAACCGGCGCAGGCCCCGGGCCTCGGCATAGCCCAGCATCATGCTGCGGTAGTCGAGGACGTCCCTTCCCCCGATCTCGAAAATACCCGTGGCCTCGGGATGTTCAAGGGATTCCGTGAGGTAGGTCAGCACATCCCGCACACCAATGGGCTGGCACCGGGTGTTCACCCAGCGCGGCGTGATCATGATGGGCAGACGCTCCGCGAGGTGGCGGATCATCTCGAAGCTGGCGCTGCCGCTGCCGACGATCACCGCCGCGCGGAATTCCAGGACGGGGACGCCTGCGGACCCCAGCGCTTCGCCCACTTCGTGGCGACTGGCCAGGTGATCGCTGCGATGTCCCTGGGGATCGCCCAGACCGCCGAGGTAGATGATCCTCTGCACACCGGCCTTCGCGCAGGCCTCGGCAAAAATGCCTGCCTGGCGCAGGTCCCGGCCCCTGAAGTCCGGCCGGTCCTCACCCATGGCGTGCACCAAATAGTAGGCCTGGGCCACACCCACCAGGGCCAGGTCCAACTCCTCCGCGCTGGACACATCCCCTCTGGCCATCTCGGCCCCTGGCCAGGCCCTGCCCGCCAGGCGTTCCGGATTGCGCGAGAGGCACCTGACCCGGTGGCCCGCCTGGAGGAGCCGGGGCACCAGCCGGCCGCCGAGATAACCCGTGGCGCCCGTCACCAGGATGAGTGGCTTCCTCTCCTCCGCCTGTTCCAACCCCGCAACCTTCGGATCATTCATGCTGGCACCACGTCAGCAAACACGAATCCATCCCGGGTCACCGTCTCCCCGCCACGAATGCCGATGGGATGGCGGAACATGGGACCGTCCCAGGCGAACGTGTGGAACTCGCCGCGCTCGCCGCAGGGATCCACCGAGGCGGGTAGGTCCTCCAGCAGCTGAGGATCGAACTGCCGCCCGGCAAACGTCTCAGGCAGGGCACGTGGGTCCACGCAGACCAGGACAGCCTTGAGCCCAGAGTCGATCATCTCCCTGGCCAGGCTCGCCGTATCCGGGTTCCAGATGGGGAAGGCCGGCCGCAGGCCCGAGCCAGCCAGGTTCTGGATGCGGTAGTCACGGACATCCTCCAGAAAGAGATCGCCGAAGGCCATCTCCTCGATGCCTCTGGCCACCGCCTCGGCGCAGACCTTGGCCATGCGGTCCTGGTACTCCTCGTTGGAACAGGGCCAGGGAAGCGACACCTT
Organism: uncultured Holophagaceae bacterium; assembly: GCA_903884655.1. Classification (GTDB taxonomy): domain Bacteria; phylum Acidobacteriota; class Holophagae; order Holophagales; family Holophagaceae; genus Geothrix. Next base: position 51,036 of record CAISFO010000033.1, read on the forward strand.
CCAGAGCGGCAGTCCCACGGCCTCGGCCTGGGCCTCCACCAGAGCCTCCCGCACGCCATGCATGGCCACCCGCTCGAAGGCGGAATTGGTGGTGGTCAGCAGGCCCACCACGTCCACCTCCCCCGCCTGCCGCAGCGCATGCAGGGCCCAGGCGGCATCCTTGCCGCTGGACCAGCTCAGCAGAGTCCTGGGTTTGGTCATGAAAACTCCAGGTTCAGTATGTACTCTCGTAAATCCTGACGAATTTGGTAAACTTTAACGGGAGACCGCCATGCCCAAGGTCATCAACATCGAGCCCACACCCAATCCGGACGCCCTGAAATTCCTGGTCCACCCGGCCATCCTCAAGGCCGGATCGCGTTCCTTCAAGGATTTCGGCGCCGCAGTGGGTGATCCGCTGGGCTCGTGCCTCTTTGGCCTGGGCAAGGTGACCTCCGTCTTCTACATGGATCGTTTCGTCACGGTGAACAAGGAACCCTCGGCGGAGTGGAGTGACCTCATTGATCCCATCTGCGAGGCCATCGAGGATCTGAAACTGCCGGAGAACGACACTGGCGCTGCAGGAGGGCTAACGCCCGGCGGCGAAGCGGACGCCACGCTCGAACGCATCAACCAGCTGCTGGAGACCCGCATCCTCCCTGGCCTGGCTGGCGATGGCGGCGGGCTGGAAGTGATCTCCTTCGACGGCCAGACCCTCGAAATCAGCTACCACGGGGCCTGCGGATCCTGCCCGTCGGCCGCCAGCGGCACCCTGCGATACATCGAGGGCCTGCTCCAGTCCGAGATCAGCCCCAGCCTTCGGGTAGTCAGCTGGTAGCCCTTGCACCGCCGCCAAAGGCGGGCACCCTAGAAGGGCTTCCCGGAGACCCTGGCAGTGGCCATCAAATCCCTTAGGCGGAACGCTGGTTCTGCAGACCACCTGGCGGCGCTCTCCATCCTGCTTCAGGACAGCCAGTCTGACGCCGCACGGCTGTTCGAGCAGGGACTGGCCATGCTGGTGCAGTCCCTCCGTATCGACCAGGCCATGCTCACCAGGGTCACTCCCCTGGGCCATGAAGTGCTCTGGTGGGCCTCGGGTCCCCGCTCCCCCCTCAAGGGCATCTTCGAGTCCCCGGACAAGGGGTTCTGTCCCTTCCTGCTGGGCCATCCGGACCGGCCTCTCATCATCAAAGACGCAGCCACCGAGTCCCGGTGGCGCAAGTCTCCCGGGCACCTGGAGCTCGGCATCCGCTCCTACGCAGGTGTGGCCCTCATGGTGGGCGACCAGGCGCATGGGACGCTTTGCGTACAGGACCACAGGCCCCGAGTGTTCACTCGCGCGGAGCTGGCCCTGGTCATGACCATGGGGCAGCTCATGGCGAGGACACTCGAATCCGAGAGCCTGAAACAGGAGCTTCAGTCCGCCCTCAACGCGCTCGAACTCAGCAGCGCGGTCGTCGAGGACAGCGCGCTCATCAGCATGCGCTCCAGCCTTCCCAACCGGCGCTACCTCGAGATCTGGCTGCGCTCCGCGCTGTTCCTGGCGCGCCGCCGAAAGGAGCCCATGGCCCTCGCGCTCTGGTCCCAGCCCATGGTGGCCGGCACCAAGAGCCGCCTCGGGGCAGCATCGGCCCACCTGCGCGGCGAGGACCTCCTGTTGGAGCTCTCTCCGGACCAGTACCTGCTGCTGATGCCCCACACGTCGGAGACGGGCGCGGAAATCCTCTTGACGAGGCTGCGCGAATCCCTGGGAACACACCCTACTGGAGCCACCCTCTGGCTGGCGGATGGGAAGGACATGACCATGAAGTCGGCTTTGCGGCGCGTGGCCAAAGCCTTCACCGACGCCAATCGAACGAAGGTACAGCTCCACTGGAGCCTTAGCTGACGCAGCCGTCCAGCTTCCCTCCCTGGCCTCGATCAGCGGACCATGGGATGATCTAGGCCCCCGGCGCTGCGGGTGAGAATCCGGCCCTTTGGAGGTGGATGTTGGACACTCCGACCCTGGTGAAAGTGGCCCTGAACGCGCTGAATGGCCAGGATGACCCCAGCCGCGAGGATCTTTGCCACTGGTACGAGCTCATGCACCTGGGGCGGATCCTGGATGACAAGGCGCCGAATTACCTGAAGCAGGCGATCGGCTGGTCGTACCACGCACCCTGCGCGGGCCACGACGGCATCCAGCTGGCTGCCGGACTGGCCTTCAGACCCGGGCGGGATTTCCTCTTCCCCTACTACCGGGACCTGCTGACGTGTCTGGCGGCCGGCATCACGCCGGAGGAGATCATCCTGAACGGCATCTCCAAGGCCACCGATGTGGCCGGTGGCGGCCGGCACATGAGCAACCACTTCGGCAAGCCGTCCATCGGCATCCAGAACGTGTCCAGCCTCACGGGCAACCACACGCAGCACGCAGTGGGGCTGGCCCGGGCGGTGAAGTACTACGGTCGCCAATCCATCGTCTTCTGCAGCCAGGGCGAGTCCTCCCTGTCCGAGGGCTATTGCTATGAAAGCATCAATGGCGCCGATCGCGAGCAACTGCCCGTGGTGTTCGTTGTCCAGGACAACGGCTACGGCATTTCTGTGCCCAAGCGGGACCAGAGCGCCAACGACCAGCTCTGCGACAACTTCAGCGGCTTCCCCAACCTGAAGATCCTCAAGTGCAATGGCCTGGACCTCCCGGATTCCATGCGGGCCATGGAGGAGGCCCTGGCCTATGTGCGCACTGGCAAGGGCCCCGCCATGGTGTATGCCGATTGTGTCCGCATCGGAAGCCATTCCAATTCGGACCGCCACGAGCTCTACCGCGACGACGAGGAACGGGCCGAGGCCAGGGCCAAGGATCCCCTGCCCCGCTTCCGGGCCTACTGCCTGGAGCACGGCCTCAGCGAAGAAGAGCTCAAAGCCATCGAGATCGACAACCAGGCCAGGTACCTGGCTGCCCATGAAAAGGCCATGGCCGCGCCCAGCCCGGACCCCGCCAGCATCCATGACTTCGTCATTCCCGAAGGCTGGGTCTCAGAGCGGTACCCAGATGGCACGCACCAGGAAAGCGGTGCTGCCATCAGTGTCATCGCGGCCCTGAACCAGACGCTCAAGGAAGAGTTCCGGCGCAATCCCGACACCTTCATCTGGGGCCAGGACATGGCCAACAAGGAGAAGGGCGGCATCTTCAATGTGTCGAAGGGCCTGCAGCAGGAATTCGGCGAGAAGCGGGTGTTCAACGCGCCCATCGCCGAGGACTTCATCGTGGGGACGGCCAACGGATTTGTCCGGCTCGACGACAAGATCCGGGTGGTGGTGGAAGGCGCCGAATTCGCCGACTACATCTGGCCCGCCGCCGAGCAGATCGTGGAGACCAGCCATGACTACTGGCGCAGCAACGGCCAGTTCTCGCCCAACATCACGATCCGCATCGCCTCCGGCGGGTACATTGGCGGCGGCCTCTACCACTCCCAGAATGTGGAAGGATGGCTCACGACCCTGCCGGGCATCCGCGTCGTGGTGCCGGCCTTCGCCGATGATGCTGCTGGCCTGCTGCGCACGGCCCTGCGCAGCCGGGGCACCACCCTCTACCTCGAGCCGAAGTTCCTCTACAACTCCAAGATGGCCTTTTCCGTCGTCCCCCCGGAATTCGCTGTGCCTTTCGGCAAGGCCCGCATCCGCCGGTCTGGCACCGATCTCACCATCCTCGCCTATGGCACTCCGGTCCACTTCGCCCTGGAAGCAGCCGCCAAGCTGGAGAAGGAAGGGACTTCCGTCGAGGTCGTCGACCTCCGCAGCCTGAGCCCCCTTGATACCGAGGCCATCGTCGCCTCAGTCAAGAAGACCCACCGCCTGCTCATCGCCCACGAGGACAAGGTTTTCGGCGGCTTTGGCGGCGAACTGGCGGCCATCGCCGCCTCCGAGTGCTTCGTCTGGCTGGACGCGCCGGTAGAACGCGTGGGCTCTGAGTTCACGCCCGTGGGCTTCAACCGGATCCTCGAGCGGGCCACCCTGCCCAACACCGACAAGGTGCTGGCCGCCGCGCGTAAGGTGCTCGCGTTCTGAACTTCTTGAATTTGCAACCGCAGATGTCCCAGATGGCCACAGATAAAGATCCTCATCCCATCTGCGAATTCTGCGTCATCTGCGGCTAAAACTTTTCTTTCTCTTTTCCAGTGATGGTCACCACACAGGAGCGCACATGCAGTTTGGTCCATGGGATGTGCAGATCGTCAGTGGGGGCACCTTCCGGCTGGACGGGGGCGCCATGTTCGGCACGGTCCCCAAGGTGGTGTGGAACAAGATCTTCCCGGCGGACGACGAGAACCAGATATCCATGGCTACCAACTGCCTGCTGGTTCGCGGCGAGGTCGAAGGCAGGAAGCACGTCATCCTCGTGGACAACGGCAACGGGGACAAGGAGAGCGACGACTTCATGGCCCGTTTCAAGTTTGAAGGCCGCGGCGTGCTTGACGCCAGTCTCGCGCGGCATGGCGTCAAGCCTGCCGACATCACCCTCTGCATCCTGACCCACCTTCACTTCGACCATGCGGGGGGCAGCACACGCCTCAGCGCCGAAGGAAGGGTTGTGCCCAGCTTTCCGAATGCCCGCTACGTGGTGCAGGCGAAGGATCTCGCTGACGCGAAGCACCCCCACCTGCGCGTGAAGGCCAGCTACCTGCCCCAGAACTGGGAGCCCCTGGAAGCCGCGGGCATCCTGGACACTGTCGACGGCTCCACCGAGCTCCTGCCGGGCATCTCCGTGCGCCCCGCCCCGGGCCACATCGAGGGCCTGCAGAACGTGGTGGTCGAAGGCGGCGGCAGGCGCCTGGTGTACCTGGCGGACCTGATCCCCACGGCTCGCCACATCCAGCCCGCCTGGTGCATGGGCTACGACCTGGACGTGGTGACCTGCGTCGATGAACGGATGAAGGTGCTAGAAGAGGTCACAGGCACAGATATCATCTGCGTCTTCGAGCATGATCCGGAGATTCCCTCAGGCACCGTGAGACGGGACGCCAAGGGGCGGTACCTGGTGGTGCCGCTGGCTGTGTAGGGCGCGCTAGACTGGAGCCTACAGCCCAGGAGCACCATGGCCTTCACCCCAGGATCCAGGCGCGGCGCGATGAGGCCCCGCTCCGTTGAGGTCACCGGCAGGGTGGCCGAAACGGGAGGATGCGACTAGATGTCGCATCCGATCGCGGGTCGGGTCGGCCGGAGACCGGGGCCGAAGGTCACGGGATCCAGCAGCGCCGCTCTTCCTGCCGCCCCGCGCTAGACTGGAACGTACAGCCCAGGAGCACCATGGCCTTCACCCCAGGATCCAGGCGCGGCGCGATGGCCGACATCAACATGACGCCACTCATCGATGTGATGCTGGTGCTGTTGATCATTTTCATGATCGCCGCCCCCATGATGACCACGGGCGTGGACGTGAAGCTGCCGGAGAGCCGCACGGGGCGCAATCTCGAGAGCGAGGCCCTCACGGTCTCCATCACCTTCGACGGACGCCTGCAATTCGAGCAGGCCTTCCTGGCCCTGCCGGTGCTGGCCAACCAGCTGAAGGCCAAGGCCCAGTCCGGTGGCAAACGTCCCGTGCTGGTCCGCGCCGATCACAACGTGCCCTACGGCCGTGTCATCCAGGTGGTGGACGCGATCCGCGAGGCGGGCTTCACGCAAGTGGGCTTCGTCACGGCCGCTGCCCATGCCACCCCCATCGCCGAAGCGAAATGAGCCAGGATCTCCAAGCCTACCTCCGCAGCCGCAGCCACCTGGGTGAACTGGCCTGGGGACCGGGCTTGGCCCTGAGCCTGGCGCTGCACCTGGCCCTTGGCGTGACCTTCTTCTGGCCCCGGGGCAGTGGCGGGGACAAGCCTGAGGACGTGAAAGTCACCTGGGTGAACCTGCCCTCGGCCACCGCCGGCGCTTCCGGTGGCTCCGAGGCCATGGAAGTAGGCAAGTCCGGCGAGCGCCTGAGGCGAGTGGAGGAAGTGGCCCCGGTCCGGTCCACTGCCCCGGCGGCCACGGCTCCCGATCCCTTCGCCGACCGGACCACCAAGGCCGCCGCCAAGGGCGACAACCGGGACACCGTGAGCCAGGGGACAGGCACCACCGCCGCCAAAGGCAAGACCGCCGCGCAGAACCCCATGGCTGGCGCCGTGGGCACCGGCAATGGTGCGGCCTTTGGCGCAGGCACGGGAATCCCGGGACTCCACCCGACCACCGGGGTGCAGGGTGGCATGGGCCTGGTGGGTGGTGTGGATGGCGACTTCCCCTATACCTGGTACATCCAGCAGCTGCAGGCTCGCATCACCACCAACTGGAACCGTGTGTCCAGCACCCAGGGCCGCGTGCAGATCTACTTCCGCATCGCCAAGGACGGCAGCCTCGATCGCGTCCGGGTGGAGATCCCCAGCGGGAATGCGGCCATGGACGAGAGCGCCCGCATGGCCGTCCTCCGGTCCGCCCCTCTGCAGCGCCTTCCCGAAGGCTACGAAAGCCCCTACCTCGGCGTGCGGTTCTGGTTCACCTACCTGGGCAACTAGGGCGTACACTCGCAGAATGCTCCTTTTCCTGCCCCTGGCGGCCCTTCTCGCCCAAGCCCCTGTGGCCAGTTCGGTGACGGCGGAACCCCGGGATGTGCGCCCCGGGGATCCGGTGCTGCTGGCCTGGACCTGCCCCCTGGTGCCGCAGATCCGCCTGGAACCGGGCGGCATGGTACTGCCGGGGCGGTACCAGGTGACCCTGCGGCCCGCCTACACCACCACGTACCGCATCTTCGACGCCCGCCCGGGCGGGGTCGAGCTGGGCCAGGCGGAAGTCCGCATCATCCCGGGCCTGCCCCTGGGCGAGCCAGCCCGCATTTGCGCCTTCGACGCCAGCGCCAGGGCCGTGCTACCGGGCGACCCCGTGGTGCTGAAGTGGGAATGCGCGGGCAGTGCGAAGGTGCGCCTGGAACCCGGTGGACTGGAACTGGACGGCAAGAGCGAAGTCACGGTCACGCCTCTGGAGAGCACGCGCTACACCATCACGGTCAACAACGCCGCCGGCGGCCAGAGCCGCACCGTGGAGGTCTCCGTACTCGGCCGTCTGACGGCCGCCCTGCCCACCCCGGCCACCGTCTGCACCTTCGAGGCCAGCAAGAAGGTGGTGAGACCCGGTGAGCAGGTGGACCTCCGCTGGTTCTGCCAGGGCAACGCCAAGGTGCGCCTGGAGCCAGGCGGCCTGGAACTGGACGGCCAGTCCAGCATCGCGGTGGTCCCCGACAAGACCACGGTCTACACCCTGAGCGTGAGCAACCTCCTGGGCGGGTCCTCCCGCAGCGTCGAGGTGCTGGTGGAGGCCCCTCGGCGCCTGCTGACCGAAAAGGACCTGATCGATCCCGAAGAGGCCACCAAGCCCCTGGAACGCATGGATCTGGCCGAGGCCCTGCAGCGCGGCGAGGCCCGGAAACTGGCTGCCCCGGAAGGTTCCTGGACACTGCGCCTGGTGGTGTCCGGCCGGGCGGAGGGACTCAAGCAGGTGGCCAAGGCCGCCGGTCCCAGGACTGCCGAGATCCTGGTGCTGCCCTTCCTCCGGAAAGATGGCTTCCGCTTCTGGCAGGCCTGCTTCGGCACTTATCCCAGCCGCGCCCTGGCCATGAAGGCCTGGAGCAGGGCCCCCGAAGCCCTGCGGAAGGCTTTCAAGGACGCACTGCCGCAGCGATTGACCCCTTCCTCCTGACCCGGCCCGCCACCCGGGCAAATGCAATAGCAGAGGGCTTAGGGTTGATGGCGCATCATCGGCGATGGATCGGACAAGGCTCCGAGCTTCCCCAGCAGATCCTCCGCCACGCGCCCGGCAGCCCCGGGCTCGCCCAGGTGCCCCCGAACTTCTCCCAGCTCGGCACGAAGGTGCCGGGCCGTCCCGGGTTCCAGCAACCGGGACAATTCCAGCCCCAGGCGCTCGGCATTGACCTCATCCTGCAGCAGCTCCGGAGCCACTTCCCGGCGGGCCACCACGTTCGCCAGACCGAAATGAGGCACCTTCACGATGCGTCTGGCCACCTGATAGGTGAGCGCGTTCAGTTTGTAGACGATGGCGAAGGGCGTGCCCAGCAGCGCGGTCTCCAGGGTGGCGGTGCCCGAGGCCACCAAGGCCGCGTCGGCATAGGCCCGGGCGGCGTAGGTGCGGTCCTGCACCAGCGTCACGGGGGCGCTTCCGAGATGGGCACGGACAAAGGCAGGCTCCAGCGTGGGGGCCACGGGCAGCACCCATTGCACCGCGGGCCGTTCCTGCCGCCACCGGGAGGCCAACTCGGCCATGGGGGGCAGCAGCCGCTCGATTTCGCCCTTGCGGCTGCCGGGCAGGAGCGCCACCAGGGGCCGCGCCGGATCCAGACCACTCTCACGGAAAAAGGTTCCGCGATCGCACTCCGGCTTCACCACTTCCACCAGGGGGTGGCCCACGAAGCGGGCGTCCACCGAGTAGCCAGCGAACAGCTCCGGTTCGAAGTCGAAGAGACAGTAGAGCGTATCCAGCAGCGTACCCAATTCCGGAATGCGGCCCTTCTTCCAGGCCCACACCTGGGGACAGACGTACTGATGGATCTTCACGGCGGGCATCTGCCGGCGCACGGCTCTGGCCAGCCGGAGGTTGAAGCCCGGATAGTCGATCAGGAGCGCGGCAGTGATGCGCTCATCCCGGGCGGCGGCGAGAATCTGCTTGAACAGGCGGTTCAGCCTGGGCAGGTGCTTGATGACCTCGATGAACCCCACCACTGCGAGATCCTTCACATCCGCCAGCTTGCGGTCCAGGAAGGGTGCCATGCGGGGTCCACCCACGCCGATGATCCGCAGATCAGGACGCCGTGCCTTGAGTTCCCGCAGCAGCTCCGCGCCATGCAGATCACCGGAATCCTCGCCGGCGATGACGAGCAGCGTCTGCGTCATGAAGGGGCCCGCCCGTCACCGGACACCAGGTGTCGGCCGAACACCACCTCCGGATCGGGCACCACGGGCCGGCCCAGGGCCGTGGCCGGCATCTCGGCTGGAAACAGCACGGGCGGGTGTTCGGCCGCCAAGGCCGCCGCCACGCTACGGAAAGTGTCAGGATCCTCGGCCGCCAGGGCCATGTCCCAGCGGTAGCCCAGGGTCTGCAAAGGGCGAAGGTCGCTCCCGGGTTCGCAGAGACCGCACCAGATGCGATCCGCCAGGGGTTCCGCATCCCGGATGCCGGGGTGCCAGCAGAAACCCACGGCCTCGCCGTGAGCCTGGCGCAGGAGCTCGAGTACGGCGGCCTCGGAACCCTCCTCCAGGCGCAGAGCCAGCTTGACGCCCCGCCCGGAAATGGCCTCCAGCAGGGAATCCAGATGCCCCAGAAGTCGGAATCCAGCCTCGCGACCCTGGGGCCGAGACACGGGGAGCACCAGGAAGTCCGGACCAAGACCCAGGCGCAATACTTCCAGTCCTTCGTCCACGACAGCTTGGCCCGGAAGGTGCACGGCGTGGACCGCCAGTCCCCGTCGCACCGCCGAAGCCCAGTTCCCATGCAGGATTCCCTCCCACTGGACCATCAGGGGCGCCTGGGACAGCCAGGGCCCGGGATCCATCCGGGACGAAATCAGGGGCACGAACCGCATGGGTTTATCATGGGGTATTGGAGGCACCATGGGCCGCATTTTCACCCTGGAAGAAGCGCGGGCCCTGATGCCTCAAGTGATGGCCACCACGGAACCGGTCTACACCCTGGCCGCCAGTCTCGCCGAGGAACTGAGCCAGGCTGAAGAGGCCAATGACGAGTCCAGGGCCGAGGGCCTCCGGGAACGTCTGCAGGCGCTGGTGCAGAGCTGGCAGCAGAGCATGCAGGACCTGGAAGCCGAGGTGAAGGGCCTCTGGCTGGTGGATTTCGATTCCGGCGACGGCTACTGGTGCTGGGCCTATCCCGAGACCGAGCTGGGCCACTGGCACAGCTACGAGGGCGGCTTCCGCTCCCGCGTCCCCGCCGACCAGCGACCCGGCGTACAGGCCTGATGAATTTAAGGAATTGAAATTGAAACCGCAGATGAAAAGAACCTGTTTATCTGCGGCCACCTGCGTCAACTGCGGTTAGACCTGCTTCTTTTCTGGAGACCTCCATGGTGGCGAAGCCTCCCAAGCGCATCGAGCCTGGGATTGAGCCACCGGACTTCCGTGCACTGGTTCTGGCGGTGGTAAAGTGCATTCCGAAGGGGAAGCTGGCTTCCTACGGACAGGTGGCGGCCCTGGCGGGCTTCCCCCGGCGGCCCCGGCAGGTGGGCATGGTGCTTTCGGGCCTGCCGGAGGGCACGAAACTGCCCTGGCACCGGGTGGTCAACACCCGGGGCTACGTGCCCAGCCGGGGCCGCTGGTGGGGCGCCTTCGAGCAGATCGGGCGGCTGCGGGACGAGGGCATCGAGGTGGACGACCTGGGCAACCTCGACCTGGAGGCGCACCGCTGGGTGCCTCGATCCTGAACGCTGTCGCGACCTGAATCCAGGAGTCATCAGGTAGACTGGAACCCGGAGGGCCCCATGAAGGTGCGCGTGTCGGTACAGTTGAAGCCCGGGATCCTGGATCCCCAGGGCAAGGCCGTGGAACAGGGCCTGCACGGGTTCGGCTTCGAGGTGGACCACGTCCGCATCGGCCGCCTCATCGACATGGACGTGCCGGGCACCGACCCCGCCGAGGTGAAGGCCAAGGCCCTGGCCATGTGCGAAAAACTTCTGGTCAATCCCGTGATGGAGAAGGCCTCCATCGAGGTGCTCTGATGCGGGTGGCCGTGCCGGTCTTCCCCGGCTCCAACTGCGATCACGACGCCCTGCACGCCTGCGGCACGATCATGGGCTGGGACACGATCCCCGTCTGGCACCAGGAAACCCGCCTGCCCGAGAACACGGAACTGGTCTTCGTGCCGGGGGGCTTCAGCTACGGCGACTACCTGCGCTGCGGCGCCATCGCGGCCCTGGCGCCGATCATGGCGGACGTGAAGCGGCATGCGGACAGCGGCGGCCTGGTGCTGGGGGTCTGCAACGGCTTCCAGATCCTCTGCGAAGCCCAGCTGCTGCCCGGCGCCCTGCTGCGCAACGAGTCCCTGCGCTTCATTCACTCGGAGGTCCACCTGCGGGTGGAGCGGGCCGACCTGCCCTTCACCCGGGCCATGAAGCCGGGCGCCGTATTCCAGGTGCCCATCGCCCACGCGGAAGGCAATTTCACCCTGGATCCGACCGACCTGGTGGATCTGGAAGCCCGGGGCGGCGTGGTCTTCCGGTATTGCTCGCCCAAAGGTGAGATCGGCGCCGACCACGTGCCCAACGGCGCCATGAACGGCATCGCCGGGATCGTGAATGTCCGGGGCAACGTGCTGGGCATGATGCCCCACCCGGAGCGGGCCGTGGACCCGAAACTCGGCTCCACCGGAGGCCTGGGCATGTTCCAGAGCCTCCTGGAGGCCTTCGCCAGGGCCTGACCAGGGTCACAAATTCAAGGCCTGTGAAAATCTTAGGCCACGAAGAAAAATTTCCTGTCATTCTTTCCGGTATGCCTCGTCAGGCATCACTTTTTATTCCTGGACCATGAGCGACGCCGAATCCAAAAACCTCCAGACCTACACCAGCGGACCACTCCGCCTGGCCGTGCTGAAACGGGACCCTGTCCCCGCCAAGATCCTTCCTGCGCGGGACGCGTGGACCCTGCTCCAGCCCACCCATGCCGTCCGCGTTTGCACCGGCGAGGATCGCGAAGAGGGCGTCATCCGCTCTGGCGATCTGGCACTCCTGCTGCCGGGCTTCGGGCACACACTCAAGCGCCACCACTCCAATACCCCCTTCGGCTTCACGGCGCTGTTCATGGAAGGCCCTTTCCCCGAGCCGCTGCTGTCCTCCCTGCAGCACCCGCCCCGCAAGTGGCAGGAAGCCAGCTTCGCCGTGCTGCGCAGCCTCAGTCTCAAGCAGCTCTTCAGCATCTTCAGCCAGGAGCTGGCCAATCCAGACGGCGTCCAGCTCATGACCCGCGAGCTGTTCCTCATCCTCCTGGGCGCCGAGCTCTCCCGCCTCACGGAGAAGGAGGACCGCGGCCGCTTCCCCTACCGCCTGAACCGCTCCACGCTGCAGCTGGTGCTGGATCACATGGAAGTCCACCTGGGCGCCAAGAACAGCGTGCCCGAGCTGGCCACCATGGCACGCTGCACCCCGGACCACTTCATCCGCCTGTTCCGCGAAGCCACCAGCACCACGCCCCACCAGTACCTCATCGAGCGCCGCCTCCAGCGCGCGGTCACCCTGCTGGCCAACGGCGAGCGGCCCGGGGACGTGGCGAAGATGCTCGGCTTCTACGATGCCAGCGCCTTCACCCGCGCCTTCAAGCGGCGCTTCGACGTGCCGCCCAGCGAGTACGCCCAGGAAGCCTACGAGCGGCAGTTCCCCAAAAAATAGCTGGTGTACCTGCTCCAAAAATGGGCGCCACCCGGCGCCCATTTTTTTTCAACAAAGCGCTATTTGGCGGCCTTCTCGGTCACGGCCTTGGCCTTGGTGGCGCCCTTTTCGGCAGCTTTCTTGGTCTTGGTCTTGGCCTTGTCGGATCCTGCCTTGGCGGCACCTTCACCCTTGGCCGTGGCAGCCTTCACCTTGTCGGCCCCGCCCGGGACCTTGTCGGCCTTGGCAGCAGCCTTGGCATCAACCTTGGCCTTGGCGTCCGCGGCCTTCTGATCGGCCTTGGCCTTGGTGGCTTCGGCCTGGGCATCAGCCTTGGCTTTACCTGAATCGACGGCGGCATCGGCCTTGGCCTTCAGCTCCTCTTTGGAAGGAATCTGAGCGGAAAGCGCCAGCGTGGCGCAGAGCAGGACTGGAACCAAAAGCTTCATGGGGTTCTCCGGGGGGTGGGTTCAAGTGCAGGTGATGAAATCGCCCGTCAGGTTACTGTGGCAGGAGCCATAAAGCGAGGGGTTCGCCTCCTGGAACCGGCCCATTCAAAGGCCACTGCCCGGCCCATCATGCAGCCCTGTGGCCATGGCCCACCCGCGATCGCCGCGCCCGAGCCTTGGAGCCACCCGGTGACCATCCGCCGGTCCCCGGCCATCCTTCGCCGATCCACAAGGGCCCAGCGGGGCTGGAAGCGCCATCCTGGCCCGGGAGGCTTCCATGGCCGCATTCCTGCTCTGGCTCATCCTGCTGCTGGTCTGCTGGCCGCTGGCCCTCCTGGCGCTGGTCCTCTATCCGCTGATCTGGCTCCTGCTGCTGCCGTTCCGCCTCCTGGGCTTTGCCGTGGAGGGGGTGTTCGGGCTGGTGAAGGCCCTGTTCCTGCTGCCCGCTCGGCTCCTCCGTTAAATTGGCGGCAGCGCCCGGAAGGACCGATATTGGCTCATGACGGACCCCTGCCCACCGAGGCTGGGCCGCATGGGAGGTCGTTATGGATCTCTACCTGGACCACAAGGAAACGGAGCTGCTCACCCGGCTCCTGGATCGCTACCTCGAGGACATCCGGCGGGAAATCAACCATACCGACCGCGCCTCCTTCAAAGTGGCCCTCAAGTCGGATGAGTCCCTGATGCAGAACATCCTCACCCGACTGAAAACACCGGTCGCCCTGGGCATGTGAAGCCTAGCGAGCCGCCCAGCGTTCACGGACCATCAGGGCCAGCCGCCGATCCCAGGCTTGCTGGGCCACACGGTCCAGCATGTGTCTGGTCTCGGCATCATAGGTCTTTTCCAGAGCCACGTACTTCCCAAGGATCTGATCAAAGAGGCTGCGGATCTCTGAGTGGTACTGCGGTCCAAAAAGGCGTCCTGAGGCGGCCTGCTTGAATTCCAGGGCACAAAGTACACCCATGGTGTAGTGGCCTTGCTCATGGTTGAGCAGTTCTTCCTTCTTCGGATCCTTGGCCACGTAGGGTTTGACCCAGGATCGGTCATCCAGCTGGTTCCAGACCTGGACATGGACCCGGAACCCCGTCCCTTCCTGCACCGGAGCGTCATAGCTGTAGTGGACGGACCAGTAGGTATAGGCATCAAAAGGGCGACTGGTTTCGGGAGCCCCCTGGAAATCAGCCCAGGCCAGCTTCCGGTTCTCGATCTGCCGGGGTGTCGCCGCAACGACCATGGAAGTGGCGACCAGCATGGACAGGGCAGCAACGCATGGCTGTACCCTCATAGCCAGCGCCTGACATGCCGGGTATAGGCCTGGTAGTCATCCCCGAACTGGGCGCGCAAGCGGAGCTCTTCCCGCACGATGACGAGCCTGTCCAGGAGCAGGACCAGCGCCGGGACCAGCCCCAGAATCCACCCGGAATCCAGCAGGAACCCGAACCCGGCTAGGAGGGCCGAAAGGGCCACGTAAAGCGGATTGCGCGACCACCGGAAGGGGCCTGTGACTAGCAAGGCGGAGGCCACTCCATTGGGCTCGTGCGTGGTGCCCCGGCGCTTGAAGGTCAGCAGCCCCCAGGTCGCGAGGCTGACCGAGGCCAGCAGCAAGAAACACCCCACGGCCAGCCGGGAGATGAAGGACAGGCCCGTGCCCAGGGGAGTCACGAAGCCCAGCCCCCACCCCACCAAGAGGCATCCGAGAAACAGCAGAGGAGGCTGGGGGGACTTCCGAGGCTGGGACAGAAGACCTCCGGAGGCTCGGACAGGAATTCAGCCCAGGGCCGTTTCGAGGGCGTTGGCGTGCAGTTCCTTCAGTTCACAGGCATCTGCATCCAACAGAGGCTGGCCATCCACGGCCAGGGTGATGCGGGCACCTCCGGTGGTGCCGACCTTGGCGAAGGGCACACGGTGCGTGGCGCAGAGGGTGGCCAGGCTGCCTTCGCCCTCGGCGCTGACGGACACCACGATGCGGCCCGTCGATTCGCCGAAGAGCAGGCTGTCCAGGCGGAGCGTGCCTCTGGTCAACAGGAGTTGGCAGCCCATCTCCCCGCCGAAGGCACTTTCCAGGGCCGCCACCAGCAGACCGCCCTCGCTGGTGTCGTGGGCGCTGCGGATCAAACCGAGGCGGATGCCCTCGCGCACGCAGGCCTGGAGCCGCAGCTCCTCATCCAGGCGCAGTTCGGGACAGGCGCCTTCGACCCTGCCCGTGCGGAGCTTCAAGTATTCGCTGCCGCCCAGCTCGTCCCGCGTTTCGCCCAGCAGGAAGACGCCGTCGTGAGCCCCGCGGAAGCCCGACCCGCAGATACAGTTGCCCACCTTCGACAGGGCCGTGGCGTCCTGACCATCAAGAGCCGCCTGCCCTGCGCAGTCCTCCACCAGGCCTACGGCTGCGATCATGGGCGTGGGGAAGATGCTCTGGCCTTCGGTGTCGTTGTAGAGGCTCACGTTGCCACTGACGATGGGCACGTCCAGGGCCAGGCAGGCCTGGCGGATGCCCAGGCAGCCCTGCTCGAAGGTCCACATGTTCTCGGGCTTCTCGGGATTGCCGTAGTTGAGGCAGTCCGTGAGGCCGATGGGCTCGGCGCCCACGCAGGCCAGGTTGCGGCAGGCCTCGGCCACGGCGTGGGCGGCGCCCCAGAAGGGATCCAGGTAGCAGAAGCGGCTGTTGCAGTCGCTGCTCATGGCCACGGCCTTGCCCGTGTCCTGGCCCGCCTCGTCCTTCACCCGGATGATGCCCGCGTCACCCCGGCCCATGCCCAGCAGGGTGTTGCTGCGCACGGTGCCGTCGTACTGCTGGAAGATCCACCGCTTGCTGGCCACCGTGGGCGCCTGGAGGAGTTGGCGCAGGGTGCGCTCAACTTCCGTGGGCCTGAGGTCCATCGGCAGTGGTGCGGCGTTCACGGCGTCCAGGTAGCCAGGACGCTGGCGGGGCCGGTCGTACTTGGGCGCGGCGTCCACCAGGGGCTGGATGGGCAGGTTGATGACGGGCGTCCCATGCCAGGTGCCAATGAAGCGGCCGCTGTCGGTCACCTCGCCCACCACGCAGGCGTCCAGGCCCCACTTGTGCAGCACGGCGATGATGTCGGGCTCGCAGCCGGGCCGCGCCACCAGCAGCATGCGCTCCTGGCTTTCGCTGAGCATGAGCTCGAAGGGGGTCATGCCCTCCTCGCGCATGGGCACCTGGTCCAGGCGGATCTCCAGCCCCGTGCCCGCACGGCTGGCCATCTCGAAGCTGCTGGAGGTGAGGCCGGCGGCGCCCATGTCCTGGATGCCGATGACCCAGTCGGTCTGAAAAATCTCCAGGCAGGCTTCCAGCAGCAGCTTCTCCGTGAAGGGATCGCCCACCTGCACCGTGGGACGCTTCTCCTCGCTGCCCTCGCCGAATTCGGCCGAGGCCATGCTGGCGCCGTGGATGCCGTCCCGGCCCGTCTTCGAGCCGATGTACATCATCTTGTTGCCCAGGCCCGAGGCGAAGCCCTTGAAGATCTTGTCGCTGCGCAGCGCGCCCAGAGTGAAGGCGTTCACGAGGATGTTGCCGTTGTAGCTGGCGTCGAAGCCCGCATCGCCGCCCAGCATGGGGATGCCCATGCAGTTGCCATAGCCGGCGATGCCCGCGGCCACGCCCTTGACCAGGCCCTTCATGCGCGGCGCGTCGAGCTCGCCGAAGCGCAGGCTGTTCAGGTTGGCCAGGGGCCGGGCGCCCATGGTGAAGACGTCGCGGAGGATGCCGCCCACGCCGGTGGCGGCGCCCTGGTAGGGCTCGATGAAGCTGGGGTGGTTGTGGCTCTCCATCTTGAAGGCCACGGCCCAGCCATCGCCGATGTCCACCACGCCCGCGTTCTCGCCGGGGCCCTGGATCACGCGTGGACCCTCGGTGGGCAGGTTCTTCAAGTGGATGCGGCTGGATTTGTACGAGCAGTGCTCGCTCCACATGGCGCTGAAGACCCCCAGCTCCGGGTAGGTGGGCAGGCGTCCGTCCAACAGGCGCAGAATGACCTGCCACTCCTCCCTGGACAGCCCCAGCTCCAGGGCCAGGGATTCGGTGACGGCCGGTTCGTGGGCAACAGACATGGAGGCTCCGGAAGCCTTGATTCTACCGGGCCGGGGTCATGCGAACGAGGCTTGACAGTCAGCGGCCGGTCTCTTCCTTCTCCTTGGGCGCCATGGGCGATTCCCCGCCCTCGTAGGTGCGCCGCAACACGCCCTGGACCAGGCGCTGGAAGAACGTGCCCCGTTCGGGGTTGTAGACGATGGAGATCGCGGCCTTCAGTTCGTTGCCCAGCTCCAGGAGCGCGCCCCCATCCACACTCGTCCCCAGGAGCATGAAGGGCGTCCGTCCCTGGATGGTCTCGGCCATGGTCTTGATTCGCCGGCGTTCATCCAGGCCGATGCTGGGCACGTGGTACAGCACCAGCGAGGGCCGCTGGTTGAGGGCGTCCTTCAGGGCGGTGATGGTGGGGGGAATCCGAGTGACGGGCTGCAACCCACCCAGCAGGTTCTGGAGGGATCCTTCCAGGTCTGCGTCAGCGGAGACCAGCAGCAGGCCCGAGGGGTTCCCCGTGGCGGGCCGACCCGCCCCGGCGGGAGCGGCCGTCTCCACGCCCCGCCGGGAGATGCGGTCCATGTCCTCCTCCCGCTTCTCGAACACCCACCGGGAAAGAAGGTTCAGGACCTTGTCCTCGAGCTGAGGGCGGAATTCCACGCCAAAGGTGCGGCCATTCACGTGCCGCAGCTTCACCTTCGCGTTGATGCGGATGTCATCCGTGACCTGGATGGTCACTGCCATCTCCTCGCCCACCACCAGCTCCCCCACCAGGAAGTCGCGGGTGCTGTAGATGCGGGAGCCGGTGGTGCTCAGGTCCACCAGGGTGCCCACGATCAGGTCGTATTTCGGGGTGCTGAAGGTGACGGGTATGCGGCCCACGCGATCCACCCGGTAGGCAGAGCGGTGGTCCTCCTCCTGGAGTCGGTCCGGCACCGCCAGGCGCAAGGTGCGCCGGCCATCGTGCATGCCGAAGCCCTTCAGCTCGGTGGGTGCCTCCAGGAAGCTGATGCCATGCGGGAAGCGCACCTTCAGCCCGGAGTTGCGCAACCCGTAGGTGGCATCTTCCCGACCCATGGTGGCGGCCACGTGGAACTCCTTGCCTTCCAGTTTCACGAAGGCGGATTCGAAGCGGAGGTAGGGCGTGACCAGGATCAGCAACTCCCGGCGCTCGCAGGCCCGGCGGAAGATGTCCGCGATGGTCTCCGAATTCCGGATCAGGTTGCCGGCCAAGGGTCCTCCATGGGTGTTCCTGCTTCCATCATGGATTCGGTCCCCTACACTGGATAGCTCTGCTTTCGGAACCCATGACACCTCCCCGGACCCTTCTCGCCTACAGCGCCCCCCGGAGCGGCTTCGGGGACGAGTGGATGACTTTCCTGCCCATCGGTTTCGGCTACCTGCAGGCCATGCTCAAATCCAGGTCGTTTCCCTGCCGCCTGGCCAACCTGAGCGGGAAGGGCCGCAAGGAGGTCCTGGCCTACTTCCGAGCCCAGAATCCCGCCGTGCTGGGCGTTTCCATGTTCACCTTCAACCGGAAGCGCTCGTGCGAGCTGCTGGCCTGGGCCCGGGAGGCCTGCCCCGGCGCCATCCTCCTGGCCGGTGGCCCCCACCCCACACACCTGGCGGGCGAAGTCTTCGAGGACTGCCCGGCCCTGGACGCCATCGTGCAGGGCGAAGGCGAGACAACGCTGCTGGGGATCGTGGAGCGGTTGCGGACCGCTCCCCATTCGGAGCTCTGGAAGCGGACGCCGGGCCTGATCCTGCGGGAGGGTCCCACCCTGCCCCAGCCCCCGCTGGAAGACCTGGATACCGTGGGCATCCCCGCCGAGCATCTGGAGGCGGACTTCCTCGACCAGGTGGGCCAGCTGGCCTACCTCAGCACCAGCCGCGGTTGTCCCGCCACCTGCAACTTCTGCAACACCCCGGAATTCTGGGGGACCTCCATCCGCTTCCGCAGCCCCGCCTCCGTGCTCCGCGAGCTGCGGCTGCTTCACGAGCGGCATGGCCTCACCTACTTCAGCTTCCGGGATGACACCTTCACCGCCAACCGGGGCCGGGTGCTGGAGCTGATGGAAGGCATCCAGGTCAGCGGCCTGCACCCTCTCTGGAATTGCCAGAGCCGGGTGAACCTGGTGGACGAGGACCGCCTGGTGGCCATGAAACGGGCCGGCTGCGAGTTCATGCAGTTCGGCGTGGAACACGGCAGCGAGCGGGTGCTGGCCCTGCTGGACAAGGGCACGGACCTGCGGCACGCCCGCCGGGCTCTGGATCTGGTGCGCAAGGTGGGCATGAATGTGGGCATCTACCTCATCACCGGCATCCCCGGCGAGACCTGGGTCGATGTGGAAGAGACGGCCACCTTCATCCGCGACACGAGGCCCAGCGACTGCCAGATCAGTCCCCTGGCCCTCTATCCGGGCACCCGCATGTTCGACCAGTACCGCGCCGAGGGGCGCATCCAGCGGGACTTCTACCGGGTCAGCGGCGACGCGGAGATCTTCGCCAGGGTGGACGCGCACACGGAAAAGGCCCTGCGCCACCTGGATCAGGCCGCCCGGCGCGCCAAGGCCAGCTCCCGCTTCACACCCGCGGAATTTGCGGAGCAGAAGCGGTGGCTGGGCTTCTGCGCGGTCGCCAACCTGCTCTGCGGCGAGGCGGCCGAAGAGGAGCAGCGGTGGTCCGAGGCGGAGGCGGAATACACCGAAATCATCGCCCGGGAACCGGAGAATTCCTGGGGCTTCATGAAGCGGGCCGTGCTGAGAGAGAAGCTGGGACGGCTCGATGAGGCCCGGGCCGACCTCGGTGAGGTGCTGAACCTGGCCCCTGGGAACCCCGAAGCCATGGACCTGGCCACGCTTTGGGGAATGCAGCGGGGAAGGAGCAGGCCGAGGCGGCCTGCTCACGGACCCACCGCCGAAATGAAAGGCGCCGAGACCTACCTGAACCGACCGAAGGCGCAGAAGTAACGGGGAAGTGATAAGGCCTGCAAGCCGCGAGCGTGCAAGTGCCACGCACAGTGCGACGTCACAGGGAATCGCACAGCGCGGAACCCCGGGGGAGGCTTGGCAGACGCGCGGCTCCGCCGGGCGGATGCGCGGGGGTCCGGGGTTGGGCGCGCAGCGCGGAGCCCCCGGAGAGCATCAATCCTCGTGCTTCAGGTTCGGGCTGCGTTCCAGGATTGTGAAGATCAGGCGCTCGAGTTCATCCACCAGGAGGATGCGCAGGTTCGGGTCCTTCCGATCGCCACGACCCGGCTCGCCGCCACCCCTCAGCACGAAGAAGGGGCCGGACCGGTCGATCCGGGCGATCTGCTTCCAGAGCAGCCGCCCCGCCCCGAGCTTCCGCGCCAACGGAGTCGGAAGGGCGTTGTGCTCCACCGAGAGGCCCAGTTCATCGATCAGCACCTGGGAACCCTCGACCATGAGGAGGCCCAGCAGGGTCCCCGCCAGCAGGAGGCTGCCGGCCACCACGGCACCGACGGCGGCCGTCACAGCGATCCAGAAGGACCAGGTGGGCTCGCCGGCGGACTCGGCCACCTTGAGGGAAGCCCGCAATACCGGCAACCGCTCCATGATCTGGGCCAGGGCCCGGACACCCACCAGCCAGGAACCGGCAAACAGCAGCATGGCCATGGCCCGTTGGGCGAAGGAAGGGCGGAAGACGAGGGGGCTGCCGACTGACATCAGACGTTCTGCATCTCGGCCACGATGGCTTCCGCCGCCGCGGCGGGATCGGCCGCGTGAGTGATGGGGCGGCCCACCACCAGCCAAGTGGAACCATGCTTCAGGGCCTGGGCGGGGGTCATCACCCGAGCCTGGTCCTGGGTGGCCGCACCCGTGGGGCGGATGCCGGGCGTGAGGCGGTGGAACCCTTCTCCGCAGGCTTCCCGGATGGCCGCAGCTTCCCAGGCGGAGCAGACGACCCCGCCACAGCCCGCCTGATGGGCCAGCCGCGCATAGGCCAGGGCGAGTTCCTCTGGAGTGTCCGCATGCCCCAGGGCCGCCAGGGCCTCTCGGTCTAGACTGGTGAGTACCGTGACCGCCAGCAGCTCGGTCTGTCCCCCCGCCTGCCGGTGGGCGCGGACGGCCTCCACCGCCGCCTCCAGCATGGCCGGCCCGCCCTGGGCATGGACGTTGATCAGGCGGGGATCCAGCTTCAGCAGCGCCTCGAGGGCCCGGCGGACCGTGGTGGGAATGTCGTGCAGCTTCAGATCGAGAAACACGGGGACCCTCGCCTGCAGGGCCTTCACGAAGGCGGGTCCCTCGGCGCAGAAGAGCTCCAGCCCCACCTTGAGCATGCCCACCCGGCCCGACAGGCGCTCCGCCATGGCCAGGGCATCCTTCGCCGTGGCCACATCCAGGGCCACCACGAGGCGCTCGCGGGCGGTAAGGGTCGAGGCGGGCAAGGACAAGGGGACTCCCGTATGATGCGGAGGACCATTCTGCCATCAAGGGACCCTCCATGCCCCTCCCTCCGCCGCAATCCCCGCCCGCCATCGCCGTACCCGCACCCAGCGGCCAGGAGGCGGAGGGGGCCCTGCTGGAAGCCTATGACTGGGGACGCCCGCTGCCGAAGGGCTCGGGCCTCAAGGGGCCGGTCGCCCTGGAATACCGGTGGCTGCAGGCCTCCGCCACGTTCGATCCCGCGCGGGATCTGCCTGCCAATCCCTTTGCGACGGGAGCGCGGCGGCAGGAGGCGGAGGCCCTCCGGCACCTGTTGAGGGCCCCCAGGGAGCGCCTGATGCAGGCACTGAAGGCCCTGCCCCTGAAGGAATCCGGAACGGCCCTGGCCCTCTGGCGCTGGGGCCAGGCCCAGGTGAGGTCCGGGACCTTAGATGCGGGGCTCCGGCGGACCTGGGAAGACCGCCTTCTCCGCAAGGGACCGGCCCTGACACGCGGGTACGCCCTGCGCCACGCCCTCTGCTGGGCCCTGGCCGAGCAGGACGAGGCCCGCTTCGCCGCTCTCCGGAACACCGCAGGCGATGGGGCTGCGGACTTCTCGGGCATGCAGCGGCTCTTCGGTCTGCTGGGCGGGCCTTCGCCCCTCTTTCGCCTGTGGGCCTTGCCGGGCCTGTCCTACCGGGATCTCTCGCTGGATCAACTGGGCGGGTCCCGTCTCTGGATCTGCCCCATGGAGGACGACCGCTTCCCGGTCCTGCCACCCGGCACCCGCTGGATCATCCCCAGCGCCGCTGGGGAACTGGACGAGCGGGAGGCGAGCCTGCCTGAAACCATCCGGTCGGAAGCCAATGCAATCGCGGCCAGGCTCGAATTCGCGAAGCGCACCGCCTCCTTCGCGCCCAGCCGGCAGGCCTTCGAGCATCTGGGCCTGGTCTGGTTCCCCATCCTCATCGAACTGGACGACAAGGGGAACATTCAATCCGTGCGCATGGGGGATGCGGCGCCGCAAAAGCCCTAGCCGATTCCGCAGCCCTGCATCCAGCCGGCCACGGCGCCCCAGACCATCTGGGCCCAGTAGTGGAAGCCCCGCCGCACGGGTTTCGGCGTGTAGCTGGCGTGCAGGCGGTCCTTCAGCATGGGATAGTTGCCATCGGGATCCAGCACGGCCGCAGTCACAGGGGAATCGAACTCGTAGGTGATCCACCGGTCCTGCCCATCCCAGGTGAGCCGCTGCTCTTCCCGGTTCTCCAGACGGACCCAGAGGGTGATGGGCACCCGGATGCCGCCCTTCCGCTCGAGGGTGATGGAGCCCACCCGGCCGGGCGTCTCAGGTTGTGGAGCGGCAAACACGGGCGCCTTGTCCGAGAAGAGCCAGCCGCCCTGGAGGGTGTCCCGGCTTCTCACTCCGCGAATGACGTAGTCCAGCGCCTCCGTGCCTTCCACGAAATCCCGCCAGAAGGAGCTCAGGTCGCGGCCAGACACCCGCTCGGCAATGCGCTTGAAGTCGTTCCGGTTCGGATGATGGAAGGCCATCTCCTGCGTGTAGGCGCGCATGACCTGCTCCATCACCGGGCGACCCAGCATGGCCTCCAGCTGGTTCAGCACGTGCATGGGCTTCGCGTAGGCCGAAACGAGATAGCTATGCACATTGAGGGTCTTGA
The DNA here is from genome assembly GCA_903884655.1 of uncultured Holophagaceae bacterium. Lineage (GTDB taxonomy): Bacteria > Acidobacteriota > Holophagae > Holophagales > Holophagaceae > Geothrix. The sequence continues at coordinate 73,959 of CAISFO010000033.1, forward strand.
ACCCGAACCGGGTGAGCGGATCGGCGCTGGGGAGGGACCAGTAGCTTTCCCATTTCATGAAGTCCGTACCGATCTGGAAGCGGCGTCCACCCAGCAGCGAGTGGTAGCTGCGTTCCATGGCCTTGTGCGTGAACCAGGTGGTGAAGCCCTCGTCGAGCCAGGGTTCTTCGAATTCATTGTTGGCCAGCATGCCGTAGAAGAACTGGTGGCCGCATTCATGGATGGCCGTCTCTTCGAGCGGACCCCGCAGCTGGAAGGGATCGAAAGCCACGGAACTGGAGGTGATGAGGGTCGGGTATTCCATGCCATCCGCCCCCTCGGCCTCCTTCGGGGTATCGATGACCGTCAAGGTCGGATAGGGGTATTTGAAATACCACTCCTCGCTCCAGCGCAATGCGTTTTCCACCGCCCGGCGCTGCCGCTGGAAGTTGCCACGATTGGCCCCATCGATGTAGTAGAAGACCTGCACGCCGCGGTACTCGGCCATGGCGGGCTTCCGCCAGCTTTCCTGGGGCATCACGGCCCAGGCGAAATCGTGGACGTCCTCGGCGTGTAGACGCCAGATGACATTCAGGGGAAGCTTGGGATCCCGCTCGACCTCCGTCACGAAGTTGGTCTGGGTGCCCGTATGGGCCAGTCCCAAGGCGTTCGGCAGGGACAGGGCCACGTCGTAGACGCCGAAATCCGCGAAGAATTCCGTGTTGGCGTGGTAGGCGTGGCAATTCCAGCGGTCCCCCTGATAGACGCCCACCTTGGGGAACCACTGGCCGGACATGAGGAAGTTCCCGGACCACCCACTGCGGGCAAGGACTTTCGGATAGCGGTTCTCCCAGGCGATCTCTACATGGATGGTCTCGCCCGGGGCCACGACCCGGGGCAGGTTCACCCAGCGGACGGTCTCATCCTCACCGTCGTGCCCCACCAGGTCTCGCCCTTCCATGCGCACACTGAGGAGACGGCAATACCCCCAGCTGGAGGCGCTTGCTGGGCGCCCCAGGCGATCGGGACTCGACGCGCCACCACTTTCCCTCATGAAAAGACTCTGGGGACCTTTGAATGCGTTGAGATAAAGATGCAGTGGCAATTCCTGGGTCGGGGCTGTGCCCGTATTCCGCCAAGTGATCGTCTCCCGACCTTCCAGCGTCTTGTGTTCGAAGTCCAGCGTCGCCTCGATGCGGTAGTTGGCAACCCGGGGCGACCTGGGCTTGTCGAACCACTTTTCCGTCGTCCAGGTCCGCGGACCCGCCGCCAGTGCCACGGCGGCAACCATCCCCAGCAGAGCCAGCCAGCGGCGTCCCATCGAAACTCCCCTACCTCCGGCCAGCATACCAAGGGTGGACCAAGGTGCGTCCTTGCCGTTCCCCCAATCCCTGCTACACTCAGATTCCTACCGCGGGGTGGAGCAGTCCGGTAGCTCGTTGGGCTCATAACCCAAAGGTCGCAGGTTCAAATCCTGCCCCCGCTACCAATGAAAGACCCGAAGAGGCCCGCCAACACTACGTTTGCGGGCCTCTTGCTTTGTGCCTGATGACTTTGCCTTTGGACACAAGCGGACACCCCAGGACACCGGAAACACCCATGTGGACACCCCTAGGTGGCACAAAGGTGGCACAAGAGTTTCTACGCCATGACACTGCAGACCGCCTTGCCTTGGGTACACACATTCCGGAAGAGAGTCCAATCAGGATGATGTGCTACTCCTCCAAATTGAAAAGGGTTCAGCTACTACCAGGAGCCGAAAGAAAGCATGTGATTTCCGGATGTGCGGGCCGGTAGGTAATAGGCTCATGAGTTTATGGAGCGCATCAGCCCCAATCTGGATTTGTGGATTGCACAGCCTGGTTCTTGCTCTTGTCGCACATGGGGATTTGCGATACCCGCACGTTTGAAAGAGTCAAGCAACTGGAAGGCCTCCCCACGGGAAGGCAGGTGGCCATGGTCAGTCGCATGGCCCTTTCATGATGCGCCCTGCACTCACGCTTACGGCCCTCGTGGTGGTAGTCCCGCCAATGCCATTGCTTTCAGCAGTGACCGCCGTGGTATTCGACCCTCGGACCGGGTTTTCGCTTCGGTTTGGCCTCTTCCGTTGGCTTGGGCTTGGCAAACATTGAAAGATGAGTACGTATTGCCCAGGCAAAGCGGGCGGGAAGGCTAGCCTTGCGCCTGTGCGCCCTTCTTCGTTGGAGTGGGAGCACAAAGTCCCTGTGCCTCCGTTCCTGTCTCCGTCTATTGACCCTGTAGAGCGAATAGATAGCAAACACGATGAATGAGGCTGAGATCAGGAAGATGAAGAGGTCAACGTTCAATGGGAAATCCATGGAGAACGGGGGAACCAGACTAGCAGGCACTGAGACCGCCTTGTAATAAGGTGACATCAGATACGGAGGTTTGACGGGATTTGTCTACCCCACGGGCCTATACTTGACCTGCATGAAGAGTCCCTATGGCAGGGACGGCAATCGAGCAAGCTGCCACGGCGCCCTGGATCGAGAGGTTCCATGCGCGAGGACATCGGCAAACCGAAGGACCGCTCCCAGGCCGACCTGCTGGAAGAGCGGATCGCTCGCCTGGAGAAGCGGAACCCCCAGGCCCTCATCCTGTTCCTTCATAGGACCCAGTTGGACAGTCTTAGGCGCCAGGAGAGGCAGCGGGCGGGGTTGGAGAGGCCCTGGCCGGACCTGTGCGAGTAGGCACCGCGGATGCGGATCTTGCCTGCCTTGAAAACGAGGCAGCCAAGGAAGCCCATATCCTCCCGCGAGGTTGGCACCTCCACATGGTGGTTTGGCACTACCGATGTGGATTCGTGGATCGGGGTTCCAGGAGCACATTCAGATCGGTCGAAAAGCTCATGTCATCGGGCAAATTGGTAGCCGATTGCTCGGCTTCATCAGAACCTCACGGATCCAGGAGGAAGTTGGGCAGCAGCGGGGTGACCCCAAGATCTGCCAAGGCGCAGGTCACGCTCATCTCGTCAATTCGACCCGTGGTGAACTGGACTGGCACCTCTGGACGAGAGCCACTCTGGTGCGGCAGGGGTTCCCGGCACACTCTAGACACTGGTCAGGTCACAAAGGCATGGGCAGCTTCACTGAAGCGCTCGAATTCGTCGAGCAGGATTGGCAACCCGGCGGCCAGGGAGGCGAGGTCTCCGGCCAGGAGCGTCTGCTCCAGTTTCTGGGCCTGGAGGAACAAACCCCTGCCCCCAACCGTGACACTGGATCCGGCCAGGGAATGCAGCAGCTGCCCGACCACTTGGGGATCGGGAACCGTCGCAGCGTTCTCGATTTGCGTGAGGATGGTCGGGGCGGCCACCAGAAAGGTTTGCAGAATCTCGGCAGCAGCCTTCTGGTTCCCCATGAGGCGTCCCACGAAGTCCTCACTGTCGAAGGCGGGGAACGGCGCCTCCCTGGCCATGGCCCCAGCCGGTGCCGGTCGGTTGCTGGCGACAGGAGGCACCCCGAGGACCGGCAGGTGCCGTTGCAGGGCCTCCAGCAGGAGCGTTGGCTCGATGGGCTTAGAGAGGTAGTCATCCATGCCCGCAGCCAGGCACCACTCCCGGTCCTCGGTCATGGCGTGGGCCGTCATGGCCACGACGGGTATCTGGGGGTTCAGGACCCCGGACGCCGGCTTCCTCAGAGTGGCGGTGGCGGTCAGGCCGTCCATCACCGGCATCTGCACATCCATCAGGACGAGGTCGAAGGCCTGCCTCCGCAGCGCCGCGAGGGCCTCCTGGCCATCGGCGGCGACGGTCACCTGGACTCCCCACATATCAAGCAGAGCCACAGCGCATTCCACGTTGACCCCATTGTCCTCGGCCAGCAGGATCCTAGCACCCGCCAGCTGCGGGTTCGGTCTGCTGCAACTCTGCTCCTGGGCAGGCGACCCATGCTGGTTACGGGGCTGCAAGCCAAGCCTGGCAGTGAACCAGAACTCGGAGCCCTTGCCTGCTTCGCTCGTGACGCCGATTTCCCCACCCATCAGGCCGGTGATCCTGCGGGAGATGGCCAGCCCGAGACCCGTGCCCCTGTGCAGCCGCGTGCTGGAGGAGTCCACCTGAGTGAAGTTGTCGAAGATGGACTCCAGATGGGCTGCAGCGATGCCGATCCCGGTGTCCTTGACGCTGAACCGGAGCAGGGTTTCCTGCTCAGCCAAGGCCACCAGGCCAACTTGGAGGGTCACCGCGCCGGCGTCCGTGAACTTGATCGCGTTGCCGATCAGGTTGGTAAGCACCTGCCTCAGGCGGGTCGCGTCCCCGCAGAGCTGCTCCCGGGTATCTGGTTGAACCGTGAAGCTCAGGTCCAGACCCTTCGCCCGGGCAGAGAGCTGGAAGGAGGCGTGCAGCTCATCCAGCAACGCCCGGAGGTCGAAGTCGGCCCTCTTCAACTCGAACTTGCCCGCCTCGATCTTGGACAAGTCCAGGATGTCATTGATGATCTCCAGAAGGGCCTTCCCGCTGGCGTGCGCCAACTCCGCCTGGCGGCTCTGCTTGGCGTCCAGGGGGCTCATCAGTAACAGATTGAGCATGCCGAGGATGCCGTTCATGGGGGTCCGGATCTCATGGCTCATGTTTGCAAGGAACTCCGACTTCGCCTGGGTGGCCTTTTCGGCCTGGAGCGCCAGCTGGTTGGCCCGGTTCCTCTCCTCCAGCAGGCGGGCATTCGCGTCGACGTTTTCCGTGATGTCCGTCATGGCACCCACCATCCGGATGGGACGGCCCTCCAGGTCCCACTCCACCACCTTCCCGCGGTCGAGCACCCAGATCAGCTTGCCTGTCTCATGCCGCATGCGGTGCTGGCTCAGGAAGGGCGTTCCGTGAGCTAGGGTTGCCGCGACCTTCGCCAGGACCCCCGGGCGATCCTCCTCCACGATCTTCGACGCGAAGAAGTCATTGGGGTGCTCGATGTAGCTCTCGTCCAGTCCCAGGATCTGGCACCAGCGGGCGTTGTGCCGCGCCCGGTCGAGGGAGAGGTTCCAGTCCCAGATCCCTTCCCCCGAGGCCTCGAGGGCGTAGGCCAGCCGCGATTCCAGGTCCAGGCGGGAGGCCTCCGCCTGTTCGAGGTGGGTCGTGTCGCGGAGGGTCACGATCAGCCCCGCCACCTCGTCCCCGCTGTAAAGCAGGTGGGTCGAATACTGCGCCGGGAAGTCCGATCCGTCTGCCCGCCGGAGCCTTGCGCCCTGCATGGTGATGCCTCCGCCATGGCTGAGCGCCTGGAAGACGTCGCAGGGGCCCGCCACCGGAGGCTGCACCGCTTCCGGCACCGGCTCCAGGACGGACCGGGAGGTCTTCCCTGCGCCCCTGTGCTCAAGGGCGGGCCACTGCAGCCCGTTGCAGGGCCGCTCGCAGGCTTCGCAGCTGCCGCGCAGACCGATGCCAACGAGGCGGTTCATGTTCTGGCCGAGCAGCTGAGCTTCGTGTTCGTAGCCCAGCAGCCGGACGCAGGCCGCATTGCAGAAGAGGCAGGCGCCCGTGCGGTCCATGCCGTAGATGGCCTCGTCCGTGGACGCCATCAGTGCCTGGAGCCGTCCCAACCGAGCCTCGGCCAGGCTGGCCTCGCCCTGCTTGGCCCTGGCCAGTGAATTCAACAGGAGGAAGACGGCGCCGCTGGCCAGCGCTCCGAGCAGCAGGATCGACAGGTGCCCCGTCCGCCCGAAGGAGACGCCGGCGCCGCTCAGAGGTCGAGTGCGCAGGGTCCAGACCCGGCCGGCCACGTTGAGCCGCTGCTCGGTCCCCAGAGCCGGTGTATCGCTGCCCAGGCTACCCAGGCTTATCATCCGGTCCCCATCCCAGGCCGAGGCGCCGTCGAAGAGCTCCAGACCGATCTGCGGGGCCCCGGGGGCGGCCAGAATTGCGCTCATCAGGTCCTGCATCCGGAAGGCCATGTAAGTCCAGCCCAGGAGGGCCTGCCGCCTTTCCGGGACCGTGCCCAGGGGGGCGCCCCGCCGGTAGACCGGAGCGAAGAGCAGGGTCCCGGCCTGGACATTGGTGGAGAATTCCTGGAAAAGCTGCACCTTCCCCGAGAGGACGGTTTCTCCCGTGTCGCGGGCGCGGTGCAGCGCCTCCCTCCGAACGGGCTCGGCGAGCATGTCCCGGAAGAAGGCCTGCCGGTTGCGCTCGTCTCCGGGTTCGAGGTAGAGGATCGAGCTGATGCCGCCCTCTGGCGGCAGGGGTCCCCCGGGGATGACCTCATAGCGGGGGAAGCCTTCAGCCCGCATCCGCCGGACGTGGGCAGCGAGGGCTGCCGTGGGAATCCACCTGGCGAAGCCGAGCCCCTGGACGCCTTGATCGTTGCGACCCAGGTCCAGGCTCTGAACATAGCGTCGCCAGGCCTCCCGGTCAGGCAGAACGGGCTGCTGGGCGAGGAACGCGGCCGCGGCCGCGATGACCTGCCCGTGACGCTCCATTCGCAGGGCGATCCGGCTCTGCAGGTAGGCGGCATCGGCCAGGAAGCGCGCCTGGCTGCGCTGGGCCTCCTCATTCCGGATGTAGGCCCAGGCGGCGGTGGTCATGCTCAGGCCCACCAGCAGCCCCAGCAAGGGCTGCCCGTAGCGCATCAAGAAGGATGGTAGGCGGGACATCGGCATCTCCGTAGATTCTTCGGGTGCTTGGGTGTGGCCGGTGCCGTCCGGGTTACCTCTGTCTGGCCAAGGCCCCGGAACGGGTGGAAGGTCTGCATCCCGGCCCTCGGTCCAACCCGCCAGGGGTGTTCCTCGGTGGAGCAGGTGCCGCCTTGCCTTTCTCCATTCAGGTCTCGTGCCAGCTGGGACAGAACTTGCAACAAGCCGCATTCATTCAGTTGCGGATTCACAGAGCGGGACAGTGCCGGCCCTTTTCAGCGAATCCGGTACGACTTTCGCGATTCCGGGCTGCCTTTGGATGGTGGCCAGCTTCTAGCGACCGGGCCGAGGCCTCGGTAGCCCGGCGGCAGCTCCTTATGTCAACCTTCTCCTCACTGAGCCGAAGAGTGGTTGGACAGCCCGCCTGGAGTCACCCGTGGACATGCCCGACCGCCTCCGCCCGACCCGTCGCCAAGCCCTTGGGCTGCTGCTCGCCACCCTGCTGGCGGGCCCAGCCTGGGCCCAGGCCACGGCCAGCATTCCCATCTCCGTCCATATCCGGTCCCACGCGGCGGGCGGTTACGAGCCCTCCTCTGAGCTGCTCCTGCGCGGCCGGGTGATCGGCCGCGACCAGGGTCTGTTCCTGGTGCGCATCGCGGCCGGGGTTGTGCGGGTGAACGCGGGAGCATGGCCTGGCCCCGAGCCCCGGGACGCCAAGGCCAGCCTCGAGATCCTCGCCGCCCGGCGCCAGGAGAACGGCCGCCAGATCTTCCTGGCCCGGGAGATCCGCACCGCCAGCGGCACCGTGGTCCTGCGGGACACCCAAGGTGTGCCCCTGCCCCGCTGATCAGTTGTAGGTCACGGTCACGGTAAAGGTCCCGTTGTAGTCCCCGTCCGCCTGGTTCGCGTTTACGCGCAGTGTGGCGCCGACCGTGAGTGCTTGGCTGCCCAGGGAACTGAGCGTTCCTGTTGGGCCCGGGCTACTCGTGAAGGTGTCCACGATCATGGCGGTCCCCGGACCGGTCAGGCTGATGGAAGAGGGCAGCCCGATGGAGTAGCCGGCACTGGCCGCGCCGGTAACGGTGAAGGCCGCGGCTGTTCCCACGTGGAGGCTGCATGAGGTTGGTCCGTTAGTTCCGCCGGTGAAACTCCGCACCCCGGCCGCGGTGAGCTGCACCGTGCCGGCGACCGTGCCCCTGAAGACATCGCCAAAGTCCAGGCCGACGCTGCTGGTGATGCCGATGGCCTGTTCGACGACCACTGTGACATTGAAAACCTGAGTGTCTGTTTTATTGTAGGTGTTGGTGGTGTCCGTAGCCGTCAGGGTGAAGGAACCGGTGTAGGTGCCTGCGGTCGGGTTGGGCCCTAGGGAGATGGTTACGCCGAGGGTGATCGTGGGGGTGGTACCGGTGCCGCTGTTCCCAGGAAAAGTGCCGCTGGAACTTGACAGGATTACGGGGTTGGCCGAGAGGGAGGTGGCTCCCGACTTGATCAGGCTGAAGGAGCCGGTGGTATTGGCCAGGGAATAACCGTGCTTGTGGGTTCCCGTCACGGTGAAGCTGCCCACGGCCACGGGCGCAGTCTGCTCAAGGCTTGTGCCGAGGGTGACGGTGCGGTTCCCGGAGGAGTTGAGGGTGACGGTCCCGGCGCTCGTGCCGGCGACGACGGTCCCGGCGTTGATGCCCGAGATCAAATTGATGACCGGGGCTGTCTGCGCTTTGAGGGGCAGCGCTGCCGGCGCAAGCAGCAATCCGAGGGCAAGGGTCCGGCAGAGGAAGGATCGGCAACTCTCGGGGCGCATGGGGTTCCTCCTCGGGGACGGACTGGTCATGGCTGCACCGGGGGAACCGGGGCGGGAAGCAGTATCAAATCCAGCCCGTCGATGACCGTGCCGTCGGGCGCAATCCGGACTTCCCGGGGGGGCGGGACCTGGACCCCGAAGCGCCGGGCTTCCGCGGCCGAGACCTGGAGCCGGTAGCTGCCCGCCGGCAGGCCCGGCAGGGTGTAGAAGCCGTCGTAGGCCGTGCGGACCGTGCGGACCACCTGGCCCGCGGGGGTCGCCAGCTCCAGCGTGAAGCCCGGCAGCTCCTGGTTCCGGGGCTCCTGCTGCTGGTAGACGGTGCCGTTGAGCTCGCCCAGGACGATCAGGGGGAACTCCAGGGCCGTCACGTGGCCCGGCCGGGGGGTCACCCGGAGGCCAGGCGTGCTGGGCCGCATCAGGGGATCTTCCAGGCTGCCGGTGGCCACCGAGAGGTTGGCGTCCAGGCCGCCGCTAAGGTGGGTGAGGAAGGCCACGCCCTGCTTGTTGGTCGTGGCGGGCTGGGGCACCCCGTTCACCAGGAAGCGGACGCCCTCCAGGTCCTTCTCCCCGGGGTCCTGGCGACCGTTGCCGTTGCTGTCGATGAAGGCGTGGGCCGAGACCGCCCCCTGGCTGGCGAGGCCCTGGGCGTCGGCGGCGAGGCGCCCCTGGCGGGGCTCCCGGCCCAGACCCAGACGGAGCGTGAGGCTCGCCGTAAGGTGGCTGAGGCTGGAGTAGCTGAAGTTCAGGCCGAGGCTGAAGGCGCCCTTGGACTTGTTGGCGCCGAGCTGGACCAGGGTCTCCCCCGTGGCCACGGTGTGGGTGAGGCCCGCCCGCAGGATCAGGGGCGCGAGGACCGGGGTCTCCGCTGTGAGGCCGAGGCTGGTCAGCTTCCGGCCGCCGCTCAGCTGATAGTCCGCCTGGCCTCGCAGCGAGAAGGCCTTGAACAGCCTGCTGCCCAGCAGCGACCCGGTGGTGCTGGTGGGCACGGCGGCCTGGCCCCCAGTGCCTGAGGTCCGGGTGAGCTGGTTGGAGAGGAAGTAGCCCAGGAAGGAGGTGGAGAGTCGGCTGTAGAGGCTGTCAACCTCGCCGCCGGCCACGAGCTTGTCCTGGGTGCCGCCGACCTCCACCGTGAACCAGCTGCGCTCGAGGCTGGGCAGCTGGGCCGAAGCGTCGAGGCTGCTGCGGCTGCGCAGGGGGCCGTAGAGCGGGCGGAAGACCTCGCTGGTGAAGCCGCCCTGGAGTTCCGCGTGCTTGGCGTTCAGGCTGAGGGTGCCGAGCCGCGTGCGCAGGCCCAGCTCGGTCGCGGTCCCGCCCTGGCTGTCGCTGGCGGCGGTGAAGGCGGCCGACAGCGGCTTCCAGAAACCCTGGAGGCCCGCCTCGGTGTAAGTGTGGTAGGCGCTGCCGTCGAACTCGGCTCGGGCCAGGGCGAAGGTGGCCGACAGCTGCCCGGTGAGTCCGTAGCGGGCCTCGAACTGTGCCCGGCTGCCCAGGCCGGTCGGGTGGTCCCCCGCCAGCCGGTACTGGAAGACGCCCGCGGGGGTCTGGCTTGCGGCCACGTCGAAGCGCGCCACTTCCTCCCGCCGCTGGCCCTGGGGGCCGTAGAAGACCAGGCGGAAGTCATTCCATCCGTACGTGAGGGGCAGGTTCAGGAACTCGTACTGGCCGTCGGGGCGGGAGGTCTGGAAGGCCACCAGGGCCTGGTTCCGGTAGAGCTCCACCTGCCAGCCCGGGGGCAGGTCGCCCTTGAAGCTGTGCCGGTCGAAGGCGTTCGCCTGTTCGAGGGGGAAGTTGCTGACCAGCGCCCCGGTGCCGGCGCTGGGCAGGACCGTCAGGTTCAGGCCAGGGTTCAGGACCTGGCCGAAGGCGAATTCCGTGGCCTGCAGGGGGCCCAGGAGGCCCGCAGCGGGGTCCGTCCTCCCCAGGGTGGCCCGGAAGTCCGCCGGCCCGCCCTGGGTGTCCATGTTCGCGTAGAGGCTGGTGGAGAAGCCCAGCAGATCCCCGCTGAGGAAGGTACTGCTCTGGGCCTGGAGCCTTCCGCCGCGAGCAGACTGGGACTGGGCGTTCAGGGTCAGGGTCTCGTCAACAAAGGGGACCTCGATCAGCCGGTAGGGATCGGCCACCTTCGGGAAGGCCTGGACCTGGCGCTCGGGCTGGACCCGCCCCGCCTCCCGCTCGCGCTTCCACCGCAGTTGCAGGGGGAGCGGTTCCCGGGGCTTCACCGTGACGGTGGCGCGGCCTGGCAACACCTCGAGGGCGACGGGCAGCCAGGCGGCCAGCATCCGGGCGTCCACGTAGATGTCGTCGGCATGCAGCTCGATGAGGGAGCGGTCGAGGGAGGTCCGGACCCCCTGGATCTCCACGAAGCCCGCCAGGACGTCCAGGTGGAAGCGGCACTGCTCGTTGAGGAGGAAGCCGTCCGCCAGGCCCCGGCTGGGCTCCACCCGCACGCCCAGCTCCAGCAGCCGGCAGAGCTCGCCCAGGGGGAGCAGGTAGCCACTCTTCACCGAGAAGCCCGGGAAGGTATTGCTGAGGGTGGTCTGGTCGAGGCTCAGGGCGAAGAGGAAGACCTCCTCCTCGGGGCGGCTGATCAGGGCGTCGGCCAGCAGCATGGGCGCTGCCAACCCGCTCGGCCCGCCGGTTCCAGTGGTTCCACCGCCGATAAGGGCGGCACCGCTCAGCAGGGCGGGCAGGCCCGCCTTTGCGAGGGCGCGGCCCCATGCGGAAGAACGCCGGATCAGTGGCATCAGGGCACGTCGAGGAAGCTTTCGGCCAACAGGGTGCCGCCCTCGGCGGGGGGCAGGCGGTAGGTCACCTTCAGGCGGCCAGCACCCAGGGCCGCGAGGCCCTTGGGGAGTTCGAGCGGCATGGCCGTCTTCCGGGTGGCATTGGGCACGTAGACTGCGATGCCGGTGGTCTCGGAGACGGTCACCGGCGCCCCGCTGCGGGGGAGCCAGGTGGCCATGAGGTCCCCGTAGACCGACTGGTTGCCGGCCCGGTTCATGCGGAAGCGCAGGGTGCGGTCGGCGGGATCGTAGGCCAGGTCCGCCAGGGCCAGCTTCGCCGAGGTCTGGCCGTGGCGGAGGATCACCGGAACCGCTAGGCAGTAGACCGGCTGGAGCCGAATGGAGAGGCCCTTCTTCGCACCGGGCTGGCCCGGGTCAGGGGGCTCCGGCGCGGGGGGCAGCCCCCGGAACTGTAAATAGAGCCGGTACTCGCCCTCGGGCAGGTCCGCCGGCTTGCGCACCTGCAGGCGGACCGTCTGGGATTCCTGGGCGCCGAGGACCACCTCCCGGGGGGAGAAACGGATCAGGCCCGCCAGGTTCACGGCCCCAGGGGTGGTATCGAAGGGCTGTTCGGTGATGCCGCCCTCCTCGTTCATCTCCATCCGGATCAGGGCGATGCGGTAGGTGCCCGCCGCGAAGCCAGTGTTGGAGAGGTTCAGCTCGGCGGTGCGCTTGTGCATGTCCAGGACGACCCGGGCAGGGGCCACCAGCAGCTGTCCGGCGCCAGCGGCCGGGGCGGGCGCGGCCGGGCGAGTGGGGCTGGTCGGACCCGCCGGGGTCGGCAGGGCCTGAGCGGACAGCGGGCCCAGGAGCAGGGTCAAGGTCAGGAGCAGGTCGGCAGAGGCGGAAAGCAGGCGCATGGCAGCTCGTTGCGGGAATGCACCCAGGGCCAGGGCCCCGGGTGCATGGGGTTTCGGACCTCGGTCAGTTGTAGGTGACGGTGACGGTGTAGCTGCCGCTGTAGTCGCCGTCGAGGGTTCCGGCGGGGACGTTCAGGGTGCCGCCCATCCGGAGCTGGCACTTGGAGCTGGCGATGTCTGGCAGCTTGGCGCTGGTCCCGGTGTTGCCATTGCCCAGGGCCGTCCAACTGTCTGCGCCGACGTTAGCCGTGGCGGCCGTCCAGGTGTCCACCGTCATGGTGCTGGTCGCACCACTCTGGCTGCTGGTGAGCGACGCCGTGGAGAAGGCGACGCTGAAGCTGGCATTGCGCCGGCCGGAGACCACAATGTTGGCGCAGCTGGTGGGGTCGATGGTGCTGAGGCTCAGGCCCGTGCCGGTGGAGCTGATGGTGTTGTCGAGGGGTTTCAGGACCACGGTGCCGGCCGCAGAACCGGGGAAGACATCGCCGAACTGCATGGTCGCGGTGTAATCACCGAGCGTGATCGGGGTGAAGACCTTCGCGGTGATCGGGATGGCGCCCGAGGTGGCAGTGCCGGGGCCAGCCGCGAAGAGGGAAGCGCTGCCGACGACGAGCAGTGCGGTAAGAAGGTTGCGTGAACCACGCATGAGGAACTCCTGAAGCAAGGTGCACCGGGTCGGTGCAGATTTGGGTTAGGTCTCCGGGAGGACGATCCTCCCTGGAACGGCCGCAGCCTTGCTTCCCTATAATCACATCTCATGCCAGGTCTGGATAAATCGATATGCTGTCTCATTCGTTTGTTTAGGCGCTTTTGTTTTTTGGACATTGACTGTCTTGTTCATCAAATCTGGTACGGCTTTCGCGATTCCGTACGGGGCAGCGCCGAGGCCACTCCCGACACGAAAACGCCCTGGGCCGGGGCCCTGGGCGCAGGGAGTGCAGGCTACGGTTACCAACTCCACCCGCAGCTCAGACGATCAAGGGTTCAGAGTCCGGGAGAATCCAATCGAAGGCTGGACTGGGCGTTCCTGTGGCAGGGGTTGGCGTCCGCCTGGCGCTCCCGCAACCGCCAGATGCAGGCCAGCAGCGGAGGGGCTGAACGCGGGTGGAGGTGACTGCCCCAAGGGCCTGCCCTGTGTCTGGCAGGGGCAGGTAGAGGTGCAGCGTGGCGCCCCCATCCGCCGAGTTCTCCGCAAGCAGGGCGCCCCCGTGCCGATTCACGATGGCCTGGGCCAGGGTCAGGCTGAAGCCCCTGCCCCGCTGGTCCCCGCGCGCCTTGGTGGAGGCGCAGGGGCTGAAAATGATGGAGAGGATTTCCGGCGCGATGCCGGGGCCTTGGTCGGTGCAGGCCAGGTGCAGGTAGGCGCCGGGTACCAGGGGGAGAGCATCCGCTCTGCGGACCTGCCGGACCTTCCCTTCGATGCGGAGTGTGCCGGAGCCGCCCATGGCCTCGATGGCATTGCGAGCCAGGATCTTGATCACCATCTTGATCTGAACCATGTTGAGCCGGAGGGCGGGCAGGCCCTCGGCGAACTCGGCGAATTCGAGGGCCAGCCGGCAGCTCGAGCCCCTGACCTCTTCGTCCCAGGCGGCGCTCAGGATGGACTCCAGGCTGTACGTGTCCTCGAAAGCGACAGCGCTCCTGCCAAGGAGTTCCAGCCGGTTGCCGAGTTCCCTGATCTCCGCCCAGGATGACTCGACCGTAGTCAGTAGCTCGAACACCGCGTCGGGGTCGTTCCTGCATTCCTTGGCCAGGTCCACGAAGAGCATCAGAGCCTGGAGCAGGTTGTTGTAGTCATGGGCCATGCCATCGGCGAAAACCCCGAGGATTGCCTCGAGCTGCGCCTGGCGCTGGTCCAGCCCCTGCGGCTGCGGCTCGGTTACCCGGGTCCGCCGCAGCAGGTCCGCGCAGTGAAGCAGCGCGGCATTGAGCTGATCGGGGTGCAGGGGCTTCAAGAGGTAGCGGTTCACCCCGAGGGCGATGGCCTGGATGAAGACCGAAGGCTGATCGAGGGCCGAAGTAACGATGACTGGCAGGTGCGGGGCCTCGGAGCGGACAGCTTCGATGAAGCCCAGACCGTCCAGCTTCGGCAACATCAGGGCGGTGATGATCAGGTCCGGCCGCGCGCGTCGAAATAGCTCGAGACCCTCGGCGCCGTCCGCGGCCACGCAGAGTCGACCGACCTGGGGCCGGAGGTGTTCCGAGGCCATTCGCCGGACCGTCGGCTCGTCCTCTACGTAAAGGACGGTGAGCCCAGCGAGGAAGACCTGGTCGGCAGCCAAGGAGGACATGGGGCGCTCCTGCAGGGAAAGGGCGTGCGGGGAGGCAGGCTCCTCGCCTGGCCCAGGGTAGGCTTGGGCCAGGTGCTGAGGCGCCTGGCGCCTTCCTAGTCCGCACCAGAGACACGGCTCTGGACCTGGGGGGGGGCGGGAGCCGTGTCGGGAGCGGAACCTAGTTGTAGGTCACGGTCACCAGAAAACTGCCGTTGTAGTCGCCGTCCAGGGTGGCGGCCGGAACCGTCAGGGTTCCGCCCACCCGGAGGGCGATGGTCGCGCCAACGCTATCGGGTAGCGTGCCGTTGCCGCTGGCCAGGGCCGTCCAGGTGGTACCAATGTAGGTCGCACCAGTGAAGTTGTTCACCGTCAGGGAGGAGGTAGCCCCAATCTGGGTGCTGGTGAGCGTCGCGCTGGAAGGCAGCCCAACGCTGAAGGAAGCGGCGCGCCGACCCCCGACCGTTAGGCTGGCACAGCTGACGGGGTTGATTGCCCCAGTGGTAAGCCCCGTACCAGTGAAGGTGCGGAGGTTGGTGACGGGACTCATGGTCACAGTGCCGGAGGCGGTGCCAGGGAAGACGTCGCCGAACTGCAAGGTTGCGGTGGGGCCCGTGAGTGTGATCGGCACAAAGATGTGGGTGCCCGCCGAGACGGCGCTCGACGTGGCGGCGCTCTGGGCGAACACGGGGACGCTGCCGAGGACCAGCAGCGCGGGGAGGAGGTTGCGTGGCCCACGCATGGGGGACTCCTGAAGCTAGGTGCACCGGGTCGGCGCGGGTTTCGGGTGGGGGCTCCAGGAGGATGGTCCTCGTGGAGTGGAGACTGCCTTGTCTTTCCTTATTCACGCCCCATGCCAGCTTGGTTGGAACCTACAACCGTATGTATTGATTCAGTTGTGGATTAAGGCCGCTGGACTTTGACTGTCCAGTTCAGCGAATCAGGTACGGCTTTCGCGATTCCGGTCCGGACTTCCGCTGGTGGCGAGGCACCCCTAGGACGCCTGGGCCGAGGCCCCGACCTCCCGGGTGAGCTTGCTCGCGGCGAGGTTCTCTCGGGGACTGGGCACTGGCAGGAGGAGGTGCAGCGTGGCACCGCCGCCCGTCCTGTTCTCGGCCAGGAGGGCGCCCGCATGCTGCCTCACGATGGCCTGGGCCAGGGCGAGGCTGAGACCCATGCCCCGCTGTTTCCCGCGCGCCTTGGTGGAGGTGTAGGGGCTGAACATGATGGGCAGAATGCCAGGGGCGATGCCGGGGCCCTGGTCGCTGAAGCTCAGCTGGAGGTAGTCCCCGGGCGCCACCGGTACAGGCTCCTCCGGCATGATCCGGCGAACCTTCCCCTCGACCCGGAGCGTGCCTGATCCGCCCATGGCCTCCACGGCGTTGCTGGCCAAGATGCCCACAGCCTCCTTCATCAGGTGCCGGTTGAAGCTGACCCAGGGCAGCTGCTCAGGCAGGACCACCTCGAGCTTGCAGCCGGAAGTGCCGACCGAACTGTCCAGGGCCTCGCGCAGGTGGGTATCAAGGTTGTGAGTGTATTGGAAGGATATCTCACCGGGCTGGAGAAGACCCAGCCGGTTGCCGAGTTCTCGGATCTCCTCCCAGGCCGATTCGGCTGAATCCAGCAGCTGAAAGACCTGGTCGGGGTTGGTCCTGGATCGCTTGGCGAGGGCGACATCGATCATCACCGCCTGGAGCAGGTTGTTGTAATCATGGGCCATGCCGCCGGCCAGGACCCCCAGTGCCACCTCATGCTGAGTCTGGACCAGGGCCAGTTTCTCCCTTTCCATGGCCGTCCGTTCCGAGGCCACCCGCAACTCATGCGCGCAGTGGAGCAGCGCGGCCTCCAGGTGGACGGCGCGCAGGGGCTTCGGGAGGAAGCAACTCACGCCAATTTCAAGACACCGGAGAAGAACTTGGGTCTGTTCGCGGGTTGTGGTGAGGATCACAGGAAGACTGGGGGCCTCTGCCCGGATGGCTTCGATCAGAGCCAGGCTGTGGGATTCCAGCCCGAACAGGTCGCACACGAGGATGTCGGGCCGCTCGCCCAGGAAGACCTCGAAGCCCACAGCCTGGTCCGCGGCGAAGCAGAGGCGCCCCACCAGGGGTTTGAAAAACTGCGCTACCAAGTTTGGGGTCCAGGGTTGGTCCCCCACATAGAGCACGGTCAATCCAGAGAGATATCGCTGATCCGCTTGATTCGAGGGCATGGCCGAACTCCGGCAAGGATGGGGTTGGCGGGAGCCCTGCCCGCCCGGAAGAGAAAGACCAGCTCCATTGGGGCGCTCCTCAGCAGAGGAAGGGCTGTCAGAAACATTATTCAAGTCTCATGCCGGGGTTGGCTGGCCCTGCAAGCACTCGTCCCCATGGAGTTAGGTTTCCCTGGCGGCAGGCAACGGCCAGCTTGCTCCTGGAATCTGGTACTGCTTTCGCGATTCAGGACGGGCGGCCTACCTGGAACTCTGGGCGAGCCTGACGCGAACCTCCTGAGCAGCATCGAGACCTGAAGCCAGGGAAAAGATGCACACCCGGCCTCGTCGTGCTTAGTCCAGATACGGTTCAAGGCGCACCTCTTGGAGCAAGGGAGGAATACGATGATTGGCTCGCCGCACGGGGAATCATGGGCTTCTGCCCTAGAAGTTCAGGCGATGGAGTCCCTGTGCCTGGCATCAGGTCCATCCTTCGCAATTCGGGCTAGGGGCACGCCGTAGCCCTTCAGCTTCGTGTAGAGGGTGTTCCGGTGGATGCCAAGGGCTATCGCGGCCGGGTCAACCTTGAAGCCCATCGCCTCCATGACCCGGAGAATGTATCTGCGCTCCACCTCCTCTAGGGTGAGCCCCGTGGCCTCCAGGAGGGCCTCTGGGCCATTCATGGTTCTGGCTCGGCTCCCACCCAGGCTGAAGTCCTCGGCCTCGAGGACGGGTCCCCGGCGGGTGAGGATGGCCGCTTCCAGGGCATTGTGCAGCTCCCGGAGGTTCCCCGGCCAGTCGTGGCTGCGGAGGCGGTGTTCGGCTCCGCTTGAGAGCTGGAGCGGCCCCACCTCCCACCGCGCGGCAATCTGGGTCAGGATGAGCCGTGCCAGCATCAGGATGTCCTCTCGGCGATTCCTGAGCGCCGGCAGAGTCAGCTGGATCGTGCTGATCCGGTAGTAGAGATCCTCCCGAAAATGTCCGGATGGCAGCAGCTCCTCCAGGTTCTGGTGGGTGGCCCCGATCAGGCCGAAGCTCACGGAGCGGCTGCGAGTGTCGCCCAGGCGGTGGAAGGTCTTCTCCTCAATGGCCTTCAGGATCTTGGCCTGCACGTGCAGGTCCAGGTCCGCGATCTCGTCGAGGAAGAGGGTCCCCCGGTCCGCCAGCTCGATCATGCCGACCTTGGGTGCCGAGGCCCCAGTGAAGGCCCCCTTCTCGTGGCCGAAGAGCTCGCTCTCCAGGAGTTCCCGACTTAGGCCTGCACAGTTCATCTCAACGAAGGCGTGCTCGCGGCGGCGGGTCTGCTGGTGGATCCACCTCGCCAGGACGGTCTTGCCAGTGCCCGTCTCTCCGTAGAGGAGCACAGGGACCGATACCGCCAGGAGCTTCCTGACCCGGGTCTCCAGTGCCCGGATGGCTGGGCTGACCCCATAGAAGGGATTGAGGCTCGGCTTGGGCTCCAGGTGGGCGGGCGCACGGG
The DNA here is from genome assembly GCA_903884655.1 of uncultured Holophagaceae bacterium. Taxonomy (GTDB): domain Bacteria; phylum Acidobacteriota; class Holophagae; order Holophagales; family Holophagaceae; genus Geothrix. The sequence continues at coordinate 91,896 of CAISFO010000033.1, forward strand.
CGACCAAGTGCAGGTGGGCCTGCTCCAGGGTGCGCTCGCAGAGTGCCAGCAGCGCCATCGGATCCACGGGTTTCACGAGGAACTGGTCCGCCCCTTCCTTGACGAGAGACACCGCCAGCTCGATGGAAGAGGAACTGGTGATGATGATGGGGGGAAGCGTCTCGCCCCGCTTGATGCAGCGCAGAACGTCTGAGGCGGTGCCATCCGGGAGCTGGTAGTCCAACAGGATGATCTCGGGCCGGAACCTCAGCAAGGCTTCGAGAGCCATGGCCACCGAGGCCGCACACTCGACTTGATAGGGCCTGCCTTGGAAGATCCTGCAGAGGAAGCGGGACTGGGCAGGCTCATCTTCAACGATCAGGACCTTCGTCAAGTGCCTCGGCTCTGGGAGGCCCAGGCTGGCGGCGACGACCCCGCCCCTTTGGTTCTCAGGCTCAGCGGGTGATCTCTCGGTCGTCAGCATGCCAGCCTCAGCGTCGCGAGGTAGCGTCGCAGGTCCTTCACGCTCATGGGCTTGGGCACCAGGGTGACATTCGCATGGGTCGCGGCAAGATCCATGGCGGCCTGATCAATCAGGCCCGTCGAGATCAGGATCGGGAGGCTGGGCCGCAGCGCGCGGAGGCGCTGCAGGGTCATTGCGCCGCCCATGACGGGCATGTTCATGTCGAGGATGACCGCATCGGGTTCGTAGCCGGCTTCAAGCTTGGCCAGAGCTTCTTCGCCATTCAGGGCGTGTTCCGAGCTGTGACCCAGCATCTTGAGCGTCCGGGACATGACCTGCTGCAGCACCACGTCATCGTCCACCACCATGATCTTGAGGCTGAGGTTGTCCGCTTTCTCCGCTGGGCCGGCGCCGTTCTCGGCGACTCGGCCCCTTGGGATGGACGTTGGGAACCGCAGCGACACGCAGGTCCCCTGGTCCAGTTCGCTTTGGATTTCCATTTGCCCGTGGTGGGACCTGACGGTGGCATAGGCCATTGGCAGCCACATGCCTAAACCCTTTCCCTTGGTCGTGAAGAGGGGCGTCAGAGCCTTCCCGCTGATCTCCTCGCTCATCCCGGTCCCCGTATCCTCCACCTGGGCTTCGACCCAGCCGGTGACTGTGTTGCGGGTCCGGATGGAAAGGGTTCCTGGGCCAGGCATGGCCTCAAGGGCATTGTTCACCAGATCCTCAAGCAGAGAGGCCAAGGCACCCAGGTCGCCGGCGATGGGTTGCAGGTCAGCAGCCAGGCCCAAGTCTGCGCGGACACGACCAGTCAAGGTCGGGTCCCGAAGGGACTGGATACAGTGCTGGACCACAATGTTCAGGTCGACGTCCTCCTGTTCGAGGAAGCGCCGGTTGGCGAAGTTGCACAGGCTCCAGGTCAGCTCCCGACCCTTGTCGCAGGCCTTCACGATGGTCTTGAAGGCGGGGTGGGCCGAGCTGTCCGGGGGCTGGATTTCCACATGGGCTGAGGCAAGGGCGAGGATGACGCACAACAAATCATTCATTTGGTCGGCAACTTCGCCCGCCAGGATTCCCAGGCTCTCCATCTTCTGGTCTTGATAGGACAGGGCGGCCAGGCGCTTTCGTTCGGTGTTGTCGGCACGGGTCCCGACCATGACCAGCGGCTTGCCGTCAGGTGCTCGCAGGAGGACGCGGCCACGGTCATGCACCCAGAGCCAGCGGCCGTCCTTGTGCTTCATCCGGCACTCAAAGTCGTAGTAGGGAGTCTCACCCGCGAAGTGCCGCTCGAGGAGTCTGTTGGATTGTTTCAGCTCCTCTGGATGGCAGAGTCCTTCCCAGGTCTTGATGCTGACGGGGGCCAACTCAGCAAGCGAATAACCCAGGCACTGGGCCCACTGCTCATTGAAGACCGCCTGCCCCGTCGGTATGTTCCATTCCCAGGTGCCAAGCTGGCTGCTTTCGAGGATGCGCTCCATCCGCCGCAGGCCTTTGAGCCTTTGGGAGGCTGGGGCAGCGCCCCATTCTGGAGGGGACTCGCAGGTCATTTTGGGTGACCCACGAAACGACCTGGATTGTTTATTCAAGGCCTGCATGGAAGCTCCTGGGGAAAATAATTAAATCTAAATAGAATAAAGATTCGTTCCGAAGCGCAGATCGCGCAAGATACGCTTGATTACTTAGGCATCGACGCGCTGCAGCTCTGGCCCAGCCGGGCGGCTGAGGTCGGCTCACCTGGGCCAGGGCGCTAGGCGGCCGGGAGACCATCGGGCACAAGGGTTTTCACATGGCCGGCAGCAGCCCCCCCGCCTACTTGGAGGTGCTCCATGATGCCCATGAGGAAGGCCTCGGCCGTGGGGCCATGGGCAAGCCAACGGTTGAGGATCCCTTTGCGGCCGGATTGGTAGATGTGTGTGCTGCCCCCCGTCAGCGCCATGGGACCGCTGAGGTCGGAGGACAGGAAGCGCACGGCTGCTGGCACTTTCAGCAGGTCTTTGATGCGCTTCTCGGCGCCCGTCGGTTCCTCGATGGTGGTGCCCAGCCAGACGTTTGTCGGGGCCTCGCCATCCAGCCAGTCCTGGAGCCAGGCAACGAAGTGGTGGCCGTTCGCACTGGGCCGCAAGGACTGCTCAGCCCGGGCCTGACTGTGAGCCGTCTCTAGCAGGCCCAGGATGGTGTCCGGCCGGCTGGTCTTGATCATCCAGGCTAGACGCGGCGTCTCGCGCATGGTCTCCAGGGCAGCCCGACGGGGTCCGTCGAGTTCCCGCAGATCCTCCCAGAACTCGCTCATGGAGTTGGTGAAGATCCTGAATTTTTGATCCTCCGCCACGGCCATGGCCTCGTAGCAGAGGGCCTGGGCCTTCGCCCCCACGACGCAAAGGCCCCGGGGGCTCCGGTATTGACCGTCCTCAGAGCAAGAGGCACAGGAGTCGGTGGACTTCAGGCAGGTGCGCCAGAAGTCCACAGAGCAGGCCTTAGGGTTGGTGCTCGAAGGTTCAGACATGGCGACCTCAGCGGAAAGCAGTGTCCCCACAAAGTCGGCCTTCAGCCTCAAGAGGCAATTAAGCGATTTTACCTAGATGACACTCACTATTACTGCTAAGTCGTTTTATTCTTTTCTTATCCATTTTCTACCTATCGGTATTTTACGGACTCCCCCCGCCAAGAAGTAGGGTTTCCCCCCTCACCCAAAATGGACAGAACTTAAAGCCAGCGCTTGACCTTTCTGCTTGCATCTCAGTGGCCTTCAAGGTCACGGTGAGATGGGTATGTCCCTGCCAGTGGATGAATCAGACACGCGCTGCAATCACGACTGGTATGAAACGAGCGGAATGAACGACCAGGAAAGAGCGGCCAAAGCGTTGCGCAGCAGGGCGGAGTCGGCTGTCCTCAGCAGCCCCGCCAGAGCCCCCGACAGCGTCGATTCTCTCTTGCCTGTGGAGATGCTCCGGGTGCTGCACGAGTTGCGGGTGCACCAGGTCGAATTGGAAATGGAGAATGAAGAGCTTCGCCAGACGCAACAGGAGATTGAAGCCTCACATGCACGCTACTTCCATCTCTATGAGTTTGCGCCGGTAGGCTATTGCACCCTCAGCGAGCAGGGAGTCATCCTGCAGGCCAACCTCCACCTGAGATCCATGCTGGGCATGAGCCAGGAGACGCTGCTCAGGCGGCCGCTCTCCCAGTTCATCCACCCCGAGGATGCAAACGAATATGAACTTTACCGCCGACTATTCTCCGACGCCGACCCCCTTCCTGCCATGGTGCTGCGCTTGCTCTGCGCGTCAGCCCCTCCCATCTGGGCAAGTATAAAATCAGCTGCCGGGCAAGATTCAAAGGGCTCTTCGGAGCGCTTGATGGCGATCTCGGACATCACTGACCTCAAGCTGCACGAGGTGCGGCTCCAAAAATTCAATCTGGCGCTGGAAACCGAAGTCCTAGCCAGGATCAGCCAGCTCAAGCGGATGTACACGCGCCTGCTTCTGGCCCAGGAGAATGAGCGCAAGCGGATCGCCCTGGACCTGCATGACAGCCTCGGCCAGACCCTGAGCGCCATCAAGCTCATCGGAGGGCATAGGCTGGCATCCTTACACAGCCATCGGAGCCGTGCGGAGAAGGTATTCGCTTCCGCTTTGCTGAAAGACCTGGCTGGCGCCATCGAGGAGGTTCGACGCATTTCCATGAACCTGCGTCCCAGCATGCTGGATGACCTCGGCCTCCTGGCAACCATCACCTGGCTGATTGCCCACTTCAAGGCGGCCAATCCCTCCATCCATGTGACCGAACAGATCGAGCTCGAGGAAGAGGTGATCCCGGAGGTCCTGAAGATCACCCTCTTCCGGATCCTGCAGGAAGCCTCTCACAACATCGAGAAGCACAGCCAGGCAACGGGAGTCACCTTCACGCTCGCCCTGGTAGGTGGCCACCTCACCCTGTCCGTCTTTGACAACGGCCAAGGCTGCGATCCCAGGAGCGTCGGCCAGTCCAACTCGCATGGCGGACTGGGCCTGGCCTCGATGCAGGAGCGGACCGAGCTCAGTGGCGGAACATTTGAACTCAGGTCATCACCGGAAGGCGGTACCCTGGTTGTTGCGTGCTGGCACCTGCCGATTGAGACTTAGCTCGTGACGAGGCCCTTCTCGATGGCGTAGGCAGTCAGGGCCGCGATGGAATGCAGGCCAAGGCGCTTCATCAGGTTTGAGCGGTGCTTCTCGATGGTCTTGGGGCCGAGGGAGAGGTAGGCCGCGATCTCACGGGTGTGCCAACCCTCAGCCACCAGCGCCAGCACCTCGCGTTCCCGAACAGAGAGGAGGTCGAAGACGGACTCACCCTGCGAGGACCCACCCCCAGACGCACCCTCAAGAAAGGCGGTGAGGACTTGGGTGGTGATGACTGGGCTGAGGAAACGCTTACCGTCCATCACTGTTTTCAATGCGGTCAACAGCTCTACGGAACCACAATCCTTCAGACAATATCCGTTGGCCCCTGCCTTGAGCGCCGCAAAGACGTGCGCCTCATCCTTGTGGGCCGTCAGGACTAGGACCCGAGTCTGCCCGCTGACCCGCTTGATCTCCTTGATCACCTCGATGCCGTTGGTACCCGGCATGGACAGATCCAGCAGCACAATGTCGGGCTGGAACTTGTCGGCGCACCGAATGGCCTCTTGGCCTTCTCCGGCCTCCCCGACCACCATGAAACCAGGATATGACCCCAAGAGCAGGCGCAGGCCATCCCGCATGATGGCGTGGTCTTCGACGATGACCACGCGGTATCTCGTCTTTGTTACCATCCTGCCCGCCTCTCTCCCCGCATCGGGGGCCTGGAAGAAGGTAACGCGATCGTCGTGCTCCCTCCGGACTTCCTGGTCTGGGAATCCTACTCTCGCCCGGAAAGCCCTCTCCGGCCGCCGGGTCAGATAAATCAAGCGCAGGACTCACGGCGAGAAGGTCTCCCTTGGTGAGAAGGAAACGAGTCCCTGCGGCCACAGTCTGATGCGAGACAGGACCCAGCAAGGTTTAGAGATACGGCGGTAAGGTATTTGTCACTAATTCCTGACCTGATTATCGGCGACCCTCAGCCTGAAAGCCAGGTATCGACACCTCGGAAAGCGTAGGCGAAGCCTCAAGTTTCTCCGTATGAGACATGAAATGTCCATCACTGGAACCGATGTTTTCAGTGGAGAACGCGACATGCCGAGGTACGACATCCAATTTCAAAAGGGCCTCTCCCTCCGGGAGTTCATGGCCCGCTTCGGAACCGAGGAGCAGTGCATCGAGGCCACCTGCATGGCCCGCTGGCCCAAGGGCTTCGAGTGTCCTGAATGCGGGTCCACCCGGCATTGCCGCCTATCCCGTGGTCTGTTCCAGTGCCAGGACTGCCGGAAGCAGACCAGCCCGACCGCAGGGACCATCTTCCAGGGCACGAAGCTCCCCCTCACGGTCTGGTTCCAGGCCATGCACCTGCTCACCCAGGGCAAGCACTCGGTCTCGGCCTTGGAACTGAAGCGCCAGCTTGGGGTCCACTACGAGACGGCCTGGGCCATGAAGCAGAAGATCATGCAGGTGATGTTGGAACGGGAGGCCCGGACGGTCCTCTCGGGCCGGATCGAAGTGGACGACGCCTATGTGGGCGGTGAACGCCACCTGGGAAAGCGGGGCCGGGGCGCCGCTGGGAAGACCCCCTTCGTCGTGGCCGTCCAGACCGACCCAAAGAACCCTGCCGTGGTCCTCCACATGAGGATGAAGGTGCTCCGGAATGTCAGCGGGCGGGAACTGAAGCCCTGGTTTGCCAAGGGCTTTGCCCCGGCCTCGACCATCCTCACGGATGGCTGGCAAGCCTACAACTTCCTGTCCGAGGCTGGATTCGAGCACGAACCACACAAGATGCCGGGCGGGTGGCGGAGCGGGCGGCACCCCTCCTTCCCCTGGGTGAACACCGTCCTGGGGAACTTGAAGGGGAACATCGTGGGCGTGACCCGTTGGGTTGGGAAGGCCCACCTGGACCGCTACCTGGCGGAGTTCCAGTACCGCTTCAACCGGCGCTTCGACCTGAAGTCCATGCTTTCCCGCCTGCTGTCGGTGGCCGTCCGGACTCCGGCTATGCCCCAGCCCCTCCTTAAACTCGCCTGGATGGGGCAAGCGGCCTAACTAGTGGTCGAATCAGCGAAGGAACCCGAGCGAATAGACCTGAGGGAGCAGCTTCTCGCCCAAGGCGTCATACGCGGATTTGAAGGGTGTAAAATCCACCGGTTCATTCTCGTTGTTGGCCTCCAGGGCTTTGCGGATCTGGTACCACCCAACATCAGGGCGGTTGAGCTTGAATTCGTCGCGGATCTTCTTTTCAAAGGTCGTGGCGTGGTAATTCTTCCAGAGTTTTCGGCCTTCATCCAAAACACGCTTCGCTTCGGTGGAGAGCTTCTGCTTGGCGAGATACGAACTCATGAAGGCAGACTCGAAACGTCCGCTTGAGCCGACTTCCTTCTCAGTGAAGGGAATGAAGTGGTTCACGAGCGACCAGGATTTGCCGTTCCATTGGATGGACTTGGCGCCAGCGGATAGGTTCTTCCCGGCGAAAAGCATGTAAACGAGGCAGTCGGATTTGAATTCTTCGGGGAGCGGCTGCGAAGGCTGAAGAAACTGGTCATTGTGGTTGAGCCAGGTATGGGGGACGACCATGCGGACAGTGAAGACGATGGCGGCCTGCCAGAGGTTGGATTGGGTGACGAAGAATGCGCCAGCACTGCCAAATCCGGATGAGAATAGTGCGGTCAGAGTACCGGCATTTTGAAGCATGTTGCTGTTGACCAACATGCTCCCGATTGCGCCGTCGGCCCACCTATCTCCGCGCAAATCCTTCGTGACGGTTGCAGGCGTGATCGCATTCTTGAGCGGAATAGCTTCCTGCTTGTTTGACCGTGGACGAATTATCCATTCACTCAGCGGCGGTTGGTCGGCAGTCCGGTAGAACCTCTTCTCACCGATCTTGTTTCCATCCTTGTCCAGAGCCACAGTAAGGATTTCATCGGACGGCTTATGTTTGCTCATATCCCACAGGAGAAATCCGATTGGGAAATTTCCCTTGAGGCCATCGAATGCCTTGCTGTGGACTACGAACCCGTCTAAATACTTGGCTTTCCATTGTGCGCGGAATTCCTCAAAATTTGGCGCGTTGACATACTTTGGCGTCCCGAACATCGCAACCGTGGCATTCGGAAGTTCCTTGGAAATGCGTGTTAGGAATTGAACGAAAAGTTCTCGTGCGGCATAACCTAAACCATTCATGCTTGCCGCAATTTTTGTTGTAGCCACATCGGCCTTATGCTCTCCAGTCCCAGAAATCGTGTCCGCATTTCCCGCCTCTCCATACGGCGGATTGATCAGCACCAAAATCTTCTTCGCACCCTTCTTCTTTTCCCTCGCGTCCTTGATGGCTTGGCGCAATTCCTCCGGCACCTTCTCTGTCAGGGAGTAGTCAATCTCCCCGGACCCCCCAACATCATCGTTGAGATAGTCGTACTGGAACTTCGTCGCTGCCACGCAGGTATGGCTGGCTCCCATCACATCAATGTCCGCCTTATCCAGCGTGCTCATGAAGATATTGCGGTGGTTGCTGTGCTTGACCTCCAGATTCCCCACACCGCAGCACATATCCCACACGATGTAGTTTTTCTGCCAGTTCTTCCCAAGAGTCTGAGCCAGCAGGTCATAGGCCTTGTCTACGATATGCAAGGGCGTGTAGTACGCGCCCTTGAAGCTCCGTTCGTCCAGCGGCAATAGGCTGTCGCGGCGCTCCAGCAGATAATGGCGGTGTTCCTCTTCTGGTGGACGGTGGTAGATCGCCCAGAACCTGCGGTATCCCCGGTCGCTTGAAAGCGCGTATGTCGTTCCGTTGAGCAGGAACACGGGTTTGCCGTCATCCTGAAGTAGCCGTGCCGGAAGATCCTTGATGGCGGCATTCTTGCCGTCGTGCATGATGTCGGCGAAGAATAGGAGCGCGTAGTCGATGGGGTCCACGCCCTCCAATTCTGTGCCGATCATTTTCACCCAATTGTCGAACACCTGTTTCAAGTTGTCAGGCGTGATGGGCGTTCGGATGAACTTGCCTTCCGCGATGGCGGTCTTGACGGCCTGGATGAACTCCTTTTCGTGGGTCTTGATGTCGTAGACAACAAAATGCGCTTCGATGCGTGGCGCAACTTGCGCTATTGATTCCTTGGTCGGCTGCGAAGGGATTTTGCTCCATTTGATGGTCTTATCCTCGACGACCGGCATGACCTTGACCGTCTCCATAAGCGCAGCCTTCTCTCGGTCGATCACGGCTAGGAACGGCGGGATGTGCTTTCCCTTCAGCCGCGCATGACGGACATAGGCGATCAACTGCGTGAACATTTTGTGGACGGTATCCGAGCCACTCTTCGCCTCGAACCAGATTTCCTTGGTTCGGATGTCAATATCCTCGAAACCCTGTGAGTGATTCTTCAGCCCAAGAGCTTTGATATAGAGGCCCTTCACATCCTCTTCGGTATGCGCCTTCTGCAACTCAGCATAGAGGGTCACTTTCGCCGCCTTTCCGTCTCGGTCTTTCCAGGGTTACGGTCGGCCAGGTAACCAGCCACGGCTTCTCTCACCACGCTTCCAATGGAAATTCGACGCTCAAAGGCGATTTCCGCCAGTGCGTCGTAAATCTGCCGCTCAAGGCTCACGGTTGTCCTGACCTCCAGCAGAGGTCTCCGTTTCGTCTTGGGTGGGGTGCGTGGCATGGTTTCGTCCTCTGCATCAGTCTACACCAAAGTGATGCAGTTTTAAGCTGAGACTCGCCGATAATCAGGATTCCTGATTTGTCCTTGCATTCGGCTGTCAATAAACCAACCTAGGTTAATCATTTCTTACGTGGCCTAGGATGCCATTGGAAGAAATCGATTACATTTTAAATTTTGGCGGCGCATTGTTGCCGGTCGGACTTGTCTCGCTCGGACCTGTTTTTGAAGAATTCATTGTCAACCCTGGAGCCAGCCATGCTGAAGGATCTAGCGTTGCCTTACCTTCGTGTTCGGACCTTGGGAGATGAGATCTGCACCCGTCCCGGAGTCCGCCGCGTTGTAAAGGTGCTGCTCGACGCAGGCTTTGCGGCCATCGCCTGGGTGGTGGCTTACAGCCTTTTCCGCCGCGCCTACCCCACTCCCCTCTCTACGCTCGGATGGGTGGCCTGTGCGATGGCCGTGAACGCCGCCTTTCAGCACACTCGGCAGCTCTACCGGTTCACGGGGTTCGAGGAAGTCCGATCCCTGCTCCTGAGCCTGGTGGCCATGATCGGGATCGCCCTCGGCGGATTTGTCATGGATAGATACCTCAGGCTGGGAATCGAGAATCCAGACATCACCCTGGCTGCGAGCCTGCTGACCTTCATGCTGTGGGTCCTGTTCCGCGCGGCCACTGTGGACTTCTTCCGGCACCGATTCCTGAAAACCCATCCCCACCACCCCACCGTGGAGCGCAGGAAAACACCCCGTGTGGGTTCGCCGACCATGGGCGGCCTGGCGCGCAGGACCCTCATCATCGTCTTGGCAGCCCGGTTAATAAGGACACCTATTCACAGCGTCCTTTATTGATGCGGCGTAGATTACCGGATGGCCCTTGAGGTTTGCCTTGGATACACGGACTCCCCGATCTCACTTCTGTTCCGCGTTGCCCTGATTCGAACCGACCTGAAACTCGGTCTCTTGGAACAGGCCTCGATTCACGTTGCCGAGGCGCTCAACGAAGCACGCATGTATCCCGAGGAGTCGTTTGAAGAGGAACTGACCCGGCTTTCCAGGGAACTCAGTGCCCTACTTGGCCCGGAAGGAGCGACCAAGGCAAGCAGGAGAGTTCTCTTTCAGGAAATGGAAAAGGTGGCACAAAAGGTGGCACAGTCCTGCTTCACCCCTCTCAAGACTTGAAATGATTTAGCTTTGCCATGCCATGCACCCATCGCCGACGCTCTCATAACCCAAAGGTCGTAGGTTCAAATCCTACCCCCGCTACCAACTCAAAAAGCCGACTATAAGTCGGCTTTTTTGTTATATTTACGAGAATCGCGAATTCACCACGTGCCCCTAAGTTGAGAGTGAATGCAACAATGATTTTCGTTCGTAAGTGAACCCGGATTTCACGGAGTGTGAGGGGCCACAAGCTCTGCATTCTCGCGATTCTCAGAGGAATTTGGGCGGAAAAGGCCGGATGAACTTACGTGGGTTACGCAACGCAGAGATTCTGCCCCAAACTCTCTCTCGCCCGGGAGTTCGAACACGCTTCGCACGCGGGAAGTGAGTGAATTCAGGGCTCCGCGACATCTATTTCCCCTCGTTGTTCATTCTCGAGTCTCTCTCGCCCCGCATGGATCACATCAGAGCCTCCCCGCGCACGACACAGACCAGAGAGAGTTTGGTTATGCGACGAGAGAAGTCCATGTTGATGGTTGGATAATCTGTGCCTGCCGAAGTGCTGGCACATAGGAGTTCTATGAACGAACCGGGCACGACGACACCGCAGGATTGCCGCTTCTGTATTTCCATTTCGAGCCGCGTGATTGCCTCCAATGCCCTGGCCTTTGCCATCCGGGATGCCTTTCCCGTCACTCCCCTGCATGCCCTCGTGATCCCCCAGCGCCACGTGGCGGATTTCTTCGGCCTGACCCCGGAGGAGCGGGAAGCCTGCGCAGAGCTGATCCATCAGCTTCGACGGGACATCCTCCAGGAGGATCCTACGGTGGAGGGGTTCAACATCGGGATGAACGTGGGTGAGATGGCCGGGCAGACCATCTTACACTGCCACATCCACCTCATCCCGAGGCGAAGGGGCGATGTGCCGAATCCGCGGGGCGGCGTGCGGATGGTGATTCCACATAAGGGACATCAGATGCTGGACGTGTGCCCGTTCAGCCAGGAAGGTGGGGAACCTGGGTTCTAGCCGATGGCGACGGGCACCTTCACGTATGGGATGGTCAAGGGCCCGTAGGGCAGGACCGCCACGCGGACCTTGGGGCCCTGGCGCTGGATGAGCTCACTCATGGTCTTGGCCAGATCGGCGATGGGCGTGAACTTCGCCTTCCGGACGGTGTCCTCGTCCAGCAGGGAGTACAGCAGGCACTCGGCCTTGAGCTGGATGATGGCCTGCACCTGCACCTGCCACTGGTCGAACATGCTGAAGGAGCGGTCATTGATCATGTCCAGCAACTCCTGCGGCGTGTCGCGCATCTGGAGGATCTTGGCGTAGTTGCCATGGTTGGGCACGCCATCGCAGCATTCCGAGGTGCTGACGATGACGCCCCCCTGACGGACGATGAGGGCCGCGGCGCTCATGCCCTTCACTGTCTGATAGAGGTTCTGGTCCAGGGGATAGCCCGAGTTGGTGGTGACCACGATGTCGAAGGGCTCGTCGACGGCGTACATCGCGCTCTCCTTGACGAACTCGCAGCCCACCCGGTGGGCCTGGATGACGTCCCCGGCGAAGACGTTGGTGATGTCCTTTTCGCCGTTCAGGGTCACGTTCAACATGAAGTCTGGCTTGGCCATCAGGCAGTTCTGGGTGGCCGAGTCCTGCAGGATGTTGCCTTCGATGAGTCCCCAGGTGCTGTTCGGATGGCCGATCATTTCGGCGTTGTGGAAGTCCAGAATGGTCTTGATGCCCGCAATGCCGGGCTGGATGCCCTTGGGGCCCCCGGAGAAGCCCGCGAAGAAATGCGGTTCGATGAAGCCCGTGACGATCTTGAAGTCGGACTCGACATAGGTTTTGTTGAAGTACACCTCGGAGCCATAGGTGTTGCGGCCGACGTGGAGCAGCTTGCTGTCGTCGAAGGCATCGTGGTTCTCGATGGCGATGGTGTCGACGATCTCCTGCCCCAGCATCTGGATCAGCTCGTCCCGGGTGTTGGCGCGGTGGCTGCCCAGCCCGTTGATGATCACGAACCGCTCTTTCGGCACGTGAGCCAGCTCCTGCAGCAGCCAGGGCACCAGCTTGTGGTTGGGCGTGGGCCGCGTGATGTCCGAAATGACGATGGAGACCCGGTCGGAGGGCTTCACCATCTCTTTCAGGGCGGGTGTGCCGATGGGGTTCCGCAGGGCGGCCAGGACGGCGCCGCGCTCATCGGCCAGTCCTGGGAGGTGCCTCGGTTCGATGATGTGCGCGTCATCGGGCACGGACATGCTCAAACCCGTCTTGCCGTAGGCCAGCTGGACTGTCTTCATGGTTGTCCTTTCGATTCAAATGACTGGACGCAAACGCTGCCTTCGTTCCTGGAGGAGGGCCCAGGCCGCCTCTGGATCCTGGGTGTCCGCCAACAGCGCTTCGGTGGCGCAGGAGATCTGGTCCACCAGCTCATCGCAGCGGTACCGGATGCCGTGGCGTTCCAGCACCGGAATGGCCCGGCGGCTGAGGAGCAGCGCGTGGAGCTCCGGGATGCGGAGCCGGGCCACCAGGAAGGCCGCGGCCCGGCCGGTGATCCTGTCCACCAGGCGGGTCTGGGCGGGATCCTGGCCACTTTGTGCAAAGAAGGCCTCCAGCTCGAACAGCGGATGCAACCAGTGTCCGTCGCTGGAGAAGATCACCTCGTCCGCAGCATAGAGCCGCAGCGTCAGGGGCGCCGGCAGCGGCGACCCCGGACCCGGGTGGGGTTCATCCTTCACGGGTGGGGGCCGGGGTCTGGGGCAGCTGGCGGCCCAGGAACCAGAGCAACGCGAAGCCGCCCAGGATCTGCAGCAGAATGCCCGGCAGGCGCAGTTCGAAGGTGGCGAAGGCGGGCCGCATGCCGGCCTGGAGGATTTGGGGGATCAGGATCAGCGCCTGGTGCAGGAGTACCACTCGCGCAAGGATCGGCAGGGTCAGCCGGTGGCTGCGCGAGGCGATCAGGGCGGCCAGGACACCCAGCAGGGCGGACTGCAGCATGAGAGCCTGGAGCACCGGGGCCGGTGGCATGCCCGTCAGATAGTGGTTGGCCAAGGGGGAAAGCACGCCGGTGAGGAGGCCCGCCTTGGCCCCGAAGCGCCATCCGGCGATGAGGGTGAAGAAGAGGATCGGCAGGAAGGTCCGGCCCGCATCGGGAATCCGGTGCAGCGCCATGGGCAGTAGGAGGTTGCCCAGGACCATGGCGGCGATGGCGAGGTACAGCCTCGCGTCCTTGAGTCCGAGGGGTTGCGGGATGGCCAAGTGGTTCGCGCCGGATCGGGTCACAGGAACTCCGTTATAGAGGAAGGCACTGAAGCCCGATGATCCTAGCATCCGCTCTGTGGGTGACCGATCGAATAACTCAGAGTGAGTAATCATTAGGCTTAAACTTGGAGGTTCTAGCCCTCGATGCAATCCCTGGATCAATCAGCCAGTCAGATCAGCCCAATTTGAATGGGAGGCGGGGTGAAGGAAGGAACCTATGGCTGCCGGATTAACATGTAAAAAATCAATAGTTAGCTATTGCTTAAATTATAAATTACACAAAATAACTTATAAGGCAGGAATTCCAGCCGCTCGAGCGAGCAGGAATTGAAGGTCGACCATTTCAAGATTTGTGGGCCACTTATCGCATCTGGAGGTCCAGGATCTGCTGGCTCCTCAGAGGATTTCGGGCGTCAGAAGGTACCTTGAGTTAAGGATCAGAGAATTTGTGCCCGAATTGCTCTCGCCGCGGACGGTTCACATCAGCGCCGCTTCTCCGCGCACGGCAAAAAACCAAAAGGAGTTGGGTTATGTGCTGAGAGCTGTCTGAAGTTGTGGTTTGACGCCGAGGACACCGCAATTCCCTTTTTGCGTCTGGGGGGTGCTTAAATCAATTCCAGTCCCTCAGATTTCGATATTTGCAGCAACGCTGTTTGGAACTGTCCTGAAGACTCCCCTGATCGGAGCGTGCAATGTCCTGGTGGAAACTCCCCCTAGTCATCCTGGCCGTGGTCGGTGCTGTGTGGCCCGCAGAGGAAGCAAAGCGAAAATGGGATGTGAATGCTCCTCCGGGCGAGAAGAGCGTCGTGAAGCTGGACACCCGCACTGGCACCTGGATGACCGTGGACGTCAGTCCCGACGGGAAGCAGATTCTCTTCGATCTTCTGGGGGACCTTTATGTCATGCCCATCAGCGGGGGCGAGGCCAAGGCCCTGACGCATTCCATGGCCTGGGAGAACCAAGCGCGCTTTTCCCCCGATGGCAGACGCATCACCTATATGAGTGATGCTGGAGGCGGGGACAACATCTGGGTCATGGACGCCGACGGTGCCAACGCCCATGCCCTCACCAACGAGGACTTCCGCCTTCTCAGCAACCCTGTCTGGCATCCCGGCGACGATTACATTGTTGCCCGGAAACATTTCACGGGAACCCGCTCCCTCGGCTCGGGTGAGCTCTGGATGTACCACGTCGGTGGCGGCAAGGGCATCCAACTCGTGGAAAAACCCAACTGGCAGAAGGACCTGGGCGAACCCGCCTTCTCTCCGGACGGCCGGTATCTTTACTACTCCCGGGATACGACTCCCGGCCAGTCCTTTGAATACAACCGGGATTCCAACGGCCGGATCTTTGAAATCCTACGCCTGGACCTACGGAACGGCCGAAGCAGACCCCTGGTGAGCGGCCCCGGTGGCTCAATCAGGCCCATCCCATCTCCGGATGGCAAACACCTGGCGTTTGTGCGACGGGTGCGTAACCAGAGCACGCTCTTCCTGAAGAACCTCGAGGATGGTCGCGAGTTCCCGGTGTGGAGCGGACTGGAGCGGGACCTCCAGGAGGCCTGGTCCGTGCATGGGGTGTATCCCGCCTTCAGTTGGACTCCGGGTGGGCAGCACCTGGTCGTGTGGGCCCAAGGCAAGATCTGGAACGTGGACTGGAAGAGCAAGACCGCCCGGGAAATTCCCTTCCATGTGACCGACACCCGCCAGGTGCTGAAGGCCGTGCGTTTCGAGACTCCCGTGGCTCCGGAAACTTTCGACGTCAAGATGTTGCGCTGGGTCAATGTGGCGCCTCAGGGCGAGGCGGTCGTCTACTCCGCCCTGGGCCACCTCTATGCCAAGCCCCTGCCCGAGGGCCCGGCCCGTCGCCTTACCAAACAAACGGACCACTTCGAGTTCTTTCCCCGATTTTCCCCGAATGGGCGGGAGGTGGTGTTCGTGACCTGGGACGACGAGGCCATGGGCACTGTGCGCAAACTCGACCTCGGTTCCGGCCGCGAATCGATCCTGGTCAAGGAACCGGGCAAGTACAGCGAGCCTTGTTTCTCCCCTGACGGCAGTACGGTGGCATTCGTGAAGTCCCGCGGTGGCTACCTCACCTCCCCCTGGCACGCCATGGAAACCGGAGTTTTCACGGTTGCCTCAAATGGCCAGGGCACTCCGGTTCGTGTGACGGAAGATGGTGAAGCCCCCCAGTTCAGCCCAGACGGTACAGCGGTTTATGTCACGCGTTCCGGGGTGGAGAAGGAGGTGGATCTTTACAGCAAGCTGGTGCGCATCAACCTGGTCGGAGACGCCACAGGCAACCGGGAGACGGACATCGCCACCAGCGAATTCGCCACGGAGTTCGCCATTTCCCCGAACGGGAAGTGGCTGTCCTTCGTGGAACGCTTCCACACCTATGTCACTCCCCTGCCCGGCTCCAGCAAGCCCCTGCGCCTGAGTCCGAAAATGGACACCCTCCCAGTGCAGCAATTGGACGTAAACGCTGGACACTACATGCACTGGTCTGGCGACAGCAGCAAGGTGTATTTCTCCTTGGGCGACGAACTGTTTACCAGTGAACTGAAGCATGCCTTCGCCTTCATGCCCGGCGCGCCCAAGGAATTGCCCAAGGTTGCAGAGCATGGCCTCAAGATCGGCTTCCGACAGGCTGCTGACAAGCCAAAGGCGGTTACTGCCATCACCGGCGCCCGCATCATTACCATGAAGGGCGACGAGGTCATCGAGAACGGCACCCTGGTCATCGAGGACAATCGCATCTCCGCCGTGGGAAGTGGCCTTCAAGCTCCAGTCGGGGCGACCATCATCGACGGGAAGGGACGCACCATCATTCCCGGCCTCATCGATGTCCATTGGCATGGAGGCATGGGCGAGGACGAGATCATTCCTCAGCAGAGCTGGGTCAACTACGCCTCCCTGGCCTTCGGCGTGACAACCATCCATGACCCCTCCAACTCCACCACAGAAATCTTTACTCAAGCTGAGCTCCAGAAGGCGGGAGCTGTCGTGGGCCCACGCATCTTCTCCACCGGGACCATCCTGTACGGCGCCAAGTCCAGCTTCACAGCCGTGGTGAATAGCGAAGAGGATGCCCTCACTCACCTCAAGCGCATGAAGGCCGCAGGCGCCATCAGCGTCAAGAGCTACAACCAGCCTCGGCGCGACCAACGTCAGCAGATTCTGGAAGCCGCTCGCAGGACCGGCATGATGGTGGTACCCGAAGGGGCCTCGCTGTTCCAGTCCAACATGAACATGATCGTCGATGGACACACCGGCATCGAGCACGCCATCCCGGTACCCATCGCCTACGACGATGTGAAGCAACTCTGGTCACAGACCCAGGTTGGCTACACCCCTACGCTGATCGTAGGCTACGGCGGCTTGGACGGTGAACACTACTTCTATGACACCACTGAAGTCTGGCGCCATCCGATCCTGTCCGCCTTCGTGCCCAAGGCCATCCTGGAGCCCCGAAGCATCCGTCGGCAGAAAGCGCCCCTGGAGGACTACAACGTCTTCCGCATTGCCAAGACAGCTACTGAGCTCCTCCATGCTGGCGTGCCTGTGAACATTGGAGCCCATGGTCAGCGCGAAGGCTTGGGCGCCCACTGGGAGATGTGGATGTTCGGGCTGGGCGGCATGACTTCCCTGGAAGCGATCCGGGCTGCCACCCTTAGTCCCGCCCGCTACCTGGGCATGGAGAAGGAGATCGGCTCCCTTGAAAAAGGCAAGTTGGCAGACCTTGTCATCCTGGACGGGGACATCCTGGGAGACATTCGCCAATCCGACAGGATCCACTCCGTCATGATCAACGGCCGCCTCTACGACCTGCCAACCATGAACGAAGTGAGTCCCCGGAAGAAGCCTCGGAAAGCCTTCTTCTTCGAAACCAAGGACGGCAGCGCGGTACCGGTTAATGCATTCACCCATGGTGATGGAGACTGAAAACACCGGACCTGGGTCTGACCTTCTCACTGCGCGTGTGTCCGATCTGTTTGGGGACCATTCGCCAAGGCTTGCGAGTTCGATTCGACCCCAGGGCTACACAAGGCTGAAAGCCAGAACCAGACTGAAGAATCAACTACCGATTTAGCGAAAGACCTGGAACATCTGGACTGGTTGTTCGGGAGGACGTCGATCCTGCCAGCTTCGGGTCGGTGTCCTTCCGGCAGCTACTCGCCGAAAGGGTTTGGCTTCCCGGAACCCCAATCTGGCTGCTTGACGTTCCCCCAACAGCAGAGAGGCCACGCCTGTTCGGCCCAAAGCACTCCAACAGTCGGTACAAATTTTTCGGGAACCCAAGATACCTGCAGTTTGGATTGAGTCGGTGCCAGTCAGGTGGGTTCAGGTTCGGATTCAGTTTCCGGCAGCCTGATCAGCTGGGCTCCCCGGGACCACATGGTTAAGCCGCTTGTCAGGTTGGGCTCGATTCGATAGCGGGCCTCCGATGAAGATGAGCGTCTCCGCCTCCGCCACCCGCAGGCCTTCGTCGTCGAGCACTCCCGCGGCGTGGAGCTTTGCGAGTAGGTCACCCACCCTCGCTTCCCAGGCAGGTGTGAGTGCGCCGCGCCTGCGGTACATTTCATAGCGCACTGGATTCGGGATCACGGTTGCGAGCAGGGCAGCCTCCTTGGGGCTCAGGGCGCGTGCATCCTTGCCGAACCAGTGCTGGGCTGCCTCGCCGATCCCGATCACACCGTCACCCCACTCCGCCAGGTTGAGATAGATTTCGAGGATCCGGCGCTTCCCCACCGCCACCTCGAGCGCGACGGTTGCGAGTGCCTCGCGAGCCTTGCGCGACAGCGTGCGGTCGTGCGACAGGAAAAGATTCTTCGCGAGCTGCTGGGTGAGGGTGGAAGCGCCGCGCAGTCGGCCCCCATTCGACAAGGCCTCCTGGACTTCGGACAGGTCGAACCCCTTGTGTCCGTAGAACCCGGCGTCCTCGCTTTCGAGCACTGCCCGGACGAGGTGGTTCGGAAGCTCGCTCAGTGGGACGAACGCAGGGTTATCCGGGCCGATGAACACCCGCCGCGTACCGCCACGCGTGAGGTGCGCCTCGTAGACAAAGGGGTGCGAGAAATCGGGTCCCCCGCTGACCAGTGCCGACGCGAGGTGGTTCAGTTCCACCTCACCATCGAGCCGCCATGCGACCGGCCGGCGAAGCGGACCGGCGATTTTGATAGCACCGGCGAGGTTGCCCGTGAGCCCCGGGGCTCCGCCCGGAGGGGCGAGTGTCGGGGGGAGTGATGCGGCGAGGACCGTCCAGTCCACCGAGGTCGCGTGAACCGAGAGCTCGAAGTGAGGCTCGGGACGCGCCGCAACCGAGAGCGCAACTTTCAGCGCGGCCCGGCCCGCTTCGTCCAGGGCCACCCTTCCGTCCACCAGGGCCGCAGTCCGCGCGTCAGCGTCCCAGCGCACGCGACCCTCCAGGTGGACTGCGAGGGGGCTCACAGGCTCGGGAGCGAGCCACGCCGCGAATACCGCGAGGTTGCGTGCGGCGAGGGTGAGACGGCCCTCACCCTGTGAGAGCGCCACAAGGTGCGGCGCCTCGAACGAGAGGTCGACCGCGCCGGCTCGGATCTCGAAGGGAAGGTCCGCGCGCAGGTTTGCTGGGAGCGCCTCGGCACCCAGCCCGAGAAGCCGGATCTGCAGTGCGCCAGGGCCGCCGCCCCACCTGACCTCGATGGCTCCCTCGGCGCGCCCTGGCCCCTCGGTTGCGATCGAGGCCTCGGTGCGCTCTCCCAGGCGATTGAAGTGAATGCGTCCGCCCAGCGGACCCAAGACAATGGGTGGATGCCTGGACGGCGGGCCTTCGATACAAACCTCCAGCCCAGAGAAAGCCACCACCGGCGGTTCAGGCGCATCGTGTCCCGGCCCTGAGCTGGTCGCCCGCGACTTGCCCGGGCGGAGGGCGCCGAAGAGGTCCGCGAGACGCTCCCCCTGCCCACCCGCCTGGAGGTGCACACCTTGAAGGGTGACCCCTCCAGCCTCCAGGTGACCTCTGATCAGGCGCCAAAGACGGAGTTGAACGGTGACTCGGTCAACCACGAGGAGCGGCGTCCTCTCCCCGGGCGGGCCGAGCACGACCCGTCCCATGACGAGTCGGAACGCAGCATCGACACTTACCGCTCCCTCGAGGCGAGCGCCTGGGAGCCGGGTGACAAGCGCGGCGACGACGCGTTCGCGGAGAGCACCCTGGGCGGGTGCAGAGCGGAGCAGCGTCAGGGCACCAAGATAAAGGAGGATCCCCAGGACCAGCGCCCCACCGGGCGCAATCCACCGCCACTGGGTGCGCGCTAGGGCACCCGCTGGTTGCAGCAGCCCAGGACGTTCGGGCTGAAGGCGAGGGGATTGGATAAAAGGGATGTGAGGCACGAGATTCTGCTGTTGAGAGACCAGGAGGGTGGACAGACCGGGACGCAGGAGAGGTCTCTGTTGATATTGACCCCGAAGGTGCCTTCGCGCTTCTGGCTTCGATTTTGTTGCTCGTTCCAGGCATGGTCTCGGCCCACACCCACCAGGAGGTCATGGGCACTGTCAAGGTCATCGATTCAACGTGGATCGCGTTGATGGTGACGGGTGGCAAGGTGGTTGCCGTCTCCATTACCAAGACCAGCATGGTTATGCGTGGAAAGGACATGGTGGGGGCCGATCAAGTGCAGCCAGGAATGGATGTCGTGGTGGTGCTTGCTGAGGACGATCAAGACAGCGGAAAGCAACAAACTCGTCGGGGCCCCTAAGAAGAAATCGTCTTCGCCCAGGCCGTCTTCTCCTCCGCCCAATTGATTGGGTCCGGTGCAGAACCTGACCCAGTCTTGAGTCGGTAATTTCCTCCAGACTTTCGAACGGGGGTGGTCCGTGGCGTCCAGGGCGGCCACGAATCCGGGTCCGCAAGAACAGCCTGGACGACAGTTGTCATTCCGGGTTCACGGAAGGAGGGCAACGGCAGTCGGATGGGGGAGCCTCTCCGCGGCTGGCTCCGTTGAGGCTGGGAGCGCAGCGCAGGTCCAATCCAGATGCGCCGAGAGTGCGGCATGGTCCGAGATCTTCGACCAGGGCTTTCCGGAATGCATCTCGGCCTGTTGGACCTTGAAGCCGCGCACATAGATGCGGTCCAGCCGCAGCATGGGGCGCTTGGAGGGGAAACTCCGCCCGGGCGAATGGAGACCCCCAAATGCGCCGCCGAAGGCCTCGGTCATCCCAAGGCGATGGGCCAGCAGTTCATCGGCCTCGTTCCGCCAGTCGTTGAAGTCACCGGCGATGATGAGCGGCGAGTCGGCGTCGGCAATGCCCTCAAGGTATCCTGCGAGAGCATCCATTTGCCGGCGCCGGGAGCGGGCAAACACCGAAAGATGGACACAGACGCAATGAAGCGCCTTCGGCAGGCCTGGCAGGGGAATGGTGCAATGCAGCAAGCCTCGACGCTCGAACCTCAGTTGAGTGACATCCTGATTGTGTGAATGCTCTATCGGAAAACGGGCGAGGATGGCATTGCCATGGTGCCCGTGTCCGTAGATCACGTTGCCTCCATAGGCGGTCGACTGCCAGACACCCTCGGCCAGGAATTCATACTGGGGCTTGTAGGGCCAGGCTTCGAATTTCTTGGCATTCCTGCTGTTCAGTCCCTGGACCTCCTGGAGAAACACGATGTCCGGACCCAGGTTCCGCAATTGCTCCCGAAGCTCATGCACCATCAGATGCTGATGGAATTGCGAGAACCCCTTGTGGATGTTGTAGGTGACGATGTGGAGTCGCATATGGTCCGTGGCGTTCACGAGAGTGAGAAGATCCTATCCTGCGCCTGGGTGACTGCCCTTTCTCGCGGGGAAGGCTTTCAAAAGAGGAAGTCGACGGCCTAATCCGCCTGCCTGTCCGCCTCCTCCTCCTGCAGGTCTGCGAAGAGATCCTCCACACCTTCGCGGCTCTCTGGAGTCACTTCTCCGACCAGGGCCTCGGTCACGTCATCTTCTGTCAGTGACCAGCTGACCTGCTCATGAAGAGGCTTCTCCCGCCTTTCCACGGATACCGGGGTTGGCTCTTCCGGAAACACCACCCCCATGGATTCCGATTCCTCCTGGGTCAGGTTCAAGCCGTCCTTCCTCTTGGTTTTTCGGGAACCCATGGGCGCCTACTTGCCCAGGACCTTTTCCACTTGGCCCACCTTCTTCTGAACGCGGCCGCCGGTCTTCTCGGCGGTTCCTTCGGATTCAAGGCGAGGGTTGTCGGTCACCTTCCCGGCGATCTCCTTGACCTTGCCCTTTAATACGTGGATGTTCCCTGCGACCTGGTCCTTCGTGCTTGATTTCATGGTGCGATCTCCTTGAGGTCAGCCTGGAAGAGGACTTCCGGCACCCTGGGGTTACGCACCCTTCGAGCCACAACCTAAGGCCATTTAAGTATTTCATTTATAAGCACGGCTCCCCTGGTGCTCCTCGGTCATCCAATCAAATTGAAAGGTTGTGGGCCTCAAAACAGGGCCATTGTGGCCTTCTCCCCCTATGTGAGTGGGCTCATCTCTTGGGATCATGAACCTAGGGAGAGGCAGTCCGGGCAGGCTTCGAATCATTCCAGCCCACGCTGATCAGTGCCCTCGAAATGGGCGTCTCTTTGGGGTTCCTGGACTGTCCCTCTGGGCGCCATCCGAGTTGAGTTTTCGGTTCCTGAGTTTCACGCGCGAATCATTTGGCGTGTCGAGAGGTCCCCTCCTGCGCGGGCCGGCAGTGATCTGGGATCCATTGACAAGTGCAAACGAAGGAGGGAGAGTCCAGGCACGTTTCCGCGCCGCCCGCATTGCCGGCCCGATTCGCGTGCAGAAGGAAAGCTCCGCTAGGCTGGAAACAGGAGGTGCTCTATGGCGCAGCCCATCCATTTCACCCTGAACGGCAAGCCCGCGCACGTGTCTGCGGACCCCAAGCGGATGCTGGTGTGGGTGCTCCGGGAGGACCTGGGCCAGACCGGAACCAAGGTGGGCTGCGGTGCCGGTCTGTGTGGCGCCTGCACCGTCCTCGTGGACGGTGAGCCGACCTTGTCCTGCTCCACGCCTCTGGCGGACGTGGCCGGGAAGTCCGTGGTCACCATTGAAGGTCTGGCCAAGGACGGGATCCTGCATCCCGTTCAGCAGGCTTTCCTGGAGCACAACGCCTTCCAGTGCGGCTACTGCACGCCCGGCATGATCCTGCGGGCCTGCGCCCTCCTGATGAGGAAGCCGCGCGCCACCCGGGCCGAGATCCTGGAGCATATGGAGGGCAACCTCTGCCGCTGCGGCGCCCAGGTGCGGATCGTGACTGCGATCGAAGCGGCGGGCAAGGCGATGGGAGGTGCACAATGAGACGGCGCGATTTCTTCCAGACCACCGGCGCCACCGGGCTGTTCATCCTCTTCCGGAATTACCTGGAGGCCGCGCCCCAGCTGGTACCGACCCGCCCCACTAGCTACCCCATGGACTTCAACGCCTATCTGCGCATTGGCGGTGACGGTCGGGTGAGCTGCCTCGTGGGCAAGGTGGAGATGGGCCAGGGCAACATGACTTCCCTCGCCATGCTGGCGGCGGAGGAGTTGGATGTGCCCCTGGATGTGGTGGACATGCTCATGGGCGATACGGACCTCTGTCCCTGGGACGGCGGCACCGGAGGGTCGCTCAGCATCTGGCAGTTTGGCCCGGTGTTGTGCGGAGCCGCCGCCGAGGCCCGGGCCGTGCTGCTGCAGATGGCAGGCGACCACCTGCACGTCCCGCTGGACCGCCTCGAGGTGAAGGCCGGCGTCGTTTCGGTCAAGGGTGCCCCGGCCAGACAGGTGACCTATGGGCAGCTGGTCCAGGGCAAGCGGATCGAGCGACACCTTGCGGATGTGAAGCCGAAACCGGTTTCGGCCCACACGCTGGTGGGCACTTCCGCCCCCCGCAAGGACGGCCGGGAGAAAGTCCTCGGCGCCGCCCGTTACACGGCTGACCAGAGAATGCCCGGCACGCTGCATGCCTGCATCGTGCGGCCCCCGGCCCACGGCGCCACCCTCAAGAGCGTCGACACGTCCGCAGCCGAGCGGGTGCCCGGCGTGCGCGTACTGCGCGATGGCAACATGGTGGCGGTCCTGCACGCGTCCCCGGACCTGGCCCGCAAGGCCCTGGGTCTGGTCAAGGTCACCTTCGAAGGCACACCCCCGGCCCTGGATGACATCACCATCCGCCGTCATCTCGCCTCCAAGTCGGCCTCCGGCAAAGTGAGCGTGCAGGAGGGTGACCTCAAGGCCGCCGAAGCCCGCGCCATCGCACCGGTGGACGCGGAGTATTTCAACGCCTACGTGGCCCACGCCGCCCTGGAACCGCACGCCGCCCTGGCCCAGTGGAAGGACGGCCGGATGACCGTCTGGGCCGGTGTCCAGTCCCCGTTCCGGGTGAAGACCCAGGTGGCGGAGGCCCTCAAGCTGCCCGCCCAGCAGGTCCGCATCATCACGCCCCATATCGGTGGCGCCTTCGGTGGCAAGGCCACGGGCCCCCAGGCGGTGGAAGCCGCGCGGCTGGCCCTGAAGGCCGGCGCGCCGGTGCAGGTGGTCTGGGACCGCCGGGAGGAGTTCTTCCTGGACACCTTCCGCCCGGCGGCTGTCGTGAAGATCCGCTCCGGGCTGGACCCGGCCGGGCACATCGCCTACTGGGACCACGCCGTGGCCGGCACCAGTGACCGGGAGGCCCAGATCGGCTATGAACTCCCCGCCAAGCGGTTCTCCTCCACGGGCGATGGCGGCGACCTCGGCACCAGCGCCGGCGGCCTGCACCCCTTCCCCACCGGCGCCTGGCGGGCCCCGGGGGCCAACACCAACGTGTTCGCCCGGGAATCCCACATGGACCTCCTGGCCGCCAAGGCCCATGTCGATCCACTGGCCTTCCGCCTGCGCCACCTCACGGACAAGCGGGTGATCTGTGTACTGGAAGCCGCGGCGGAGCGCTTCGGCTGGGTGGCCGGGGCAACTCCGTCCGGGCGCGGCGTGGGGGTCGCCTGCGGCTCCTGGCGCGGCACCCTGGTCGCCGCCATGGCCGAGGTGGCCGTCGACAGACAGACCGGCCAGGTGCGGGTCAAGCGCGTGGTGCTCGCCCAGGACATGGGCGTGGTCATCAACCCCGACGGCGCCCGCCAGCAGATGGAGGGCGCCATCACCATGGGCATCGGTTACGCCCTCAGCGAAGGCATCCGGTTCAAGGACGGCCGGATCCTGGACGAGAACTTCGACACCTACCAGATCCCCCGGTTCTCCTGGATTCCGGTGATGGACACGGTGCTGATCTCCAACCCCGATCTTCAGGCCCAGGGCGGGGGTGAACCGCCGATCGTCTGCATGGGCGCGGTCCTCGCCAACGCCATCCACGATGCGGTGGGGGTCCGGGTGTTCGAGCTGCCGATGACGCCGGAGCGTATCCTCGAGGCCATCAAGAAAGGCTAGCCAATTGGGGCTTGCAGTCACGGTCACCCTAATCTGTATCAGTCGCATTCTTCAGAGGGTGTTTGGCGCCAGCTAGAGCCTTGGACCAAGGACCCGAAGGTTCGGGACTGAATCACGCTCACTGTGGATGAGGCACATTTGGACAGCTGACCTGCCGTTCCACGTCGAAAACGACATTCGTCAGGCATTGTCCAACCCAACCTCGCACCATCGTGCCAGGAGTGAGCATGTGCTTGGGACCGGAGTTCTTCGACCAGCGTGATGAGACCACCAGGACTCGGGAGGCCGCCGGGGAAATCGAAGTTGAACATTTCATGCGGACCAGGCGCCTGAGGTTCGGTCTCCTCCTAGAGCTGGGCTATCTCGAGGACAGCCAGGAATCACCAAACACAGCCGATTTGTTCAGCTACCAGGTTCCCCTTGCATCTGAATCCTACTTCAGTGAGGACAGCGACCTGCAACTGATCTTTGTCCGCCCAGAATCTGCACGGACCCTGACCTCGAGATTGAGGAACAACCTCCAAGTCATGGATCCGAACAGGCTTTGATGCGTGAACGAGGCATGCCCCGATTGCCACTTCGAATGTTCCGGTTCCGGACAGTCCTGGATGTGACAGGTCACGGGTGTCCCATGGGCGCAGCCGCGAAGCCTGAGCTGCCTCGCGAAGAACGCCACGAATCGATTCATGAGTTCCTTGTGATTGAAGTCCGGGCTTAGGCGCAAGGCTCACCTAATCTTAGATATTATTGATTACCCGTATGTCTTTTTAATAGACACCTATCTCTCTTGATGTCCAGATGCCCCATCAGATTGAGGGTTCGGGTCATCGATTCGCGCTACGAAATCGAATGCCTGTCCCACAAATCGTTTCTCTGGAAGGAGTTGAAATGGCGATTGAACGCAAGCTCGCGGCATTTCTGATTCTGATTGGACTCGGGTGCAGTTCCAGAGGTCCCATGCAGGATCCTCATGGCGTCTGGGACAACTACTACAAGGTCCATGCCACGGAGTTCAGCAATGATCCCATCGGGTGCACCACCTGCCATGGATCCACTTCGGATCCGGCCAAAGCCGGGGGACCAGCCAATTCTAGCTGCTATGAATGCCACAGCCCGGCCACGCACTCGACGAATGCAACCTGCGCCTCCTGCCACTCGATTCAACAGAGCCAGTGGGCCAGCAGCTGGAATCTGCATGCGGCGTCCGCTTCGGATGTCCTGACGAATGCTGACCATAACTCTGCTGAATTGCTCAACGACAACTGTGTGAAGTGCCATTCTTCCTTCCAGGTTCCACTCGGTGTGGGACATTTTGTGACACCCATCGACCAGATTGGTCAGCCGGGAGCAGGAACCTGGGCCGCTCTCAACAACGGGGATTGGCAGGCCACCAAATGTGAGGTCTGCCATGATCCGTCCTCCACGGACTCATGCAAACTCGCCAAGTACGGTTCGGTGCTGGATGGACCCTGGATCGCCGGGTATACAAAAATCTCTGACCTCCCCGATGCCTACCAGACCGTGATTGGTGCAACAGGTGTTGCCTCGACCTTCACCTACCCAGATCAGACAACCCTTGCCGTCCGGGCGACCAAACTCTGTCATTCATGCCATGACCCGGCGGACCAGGGCGGCGACCCGAATGTCTCGGTGGGGGGCATCGATTATGGCCCCCAGGGCGGAGACAGCCGCGCCTATGTGACTTCCAGCCACAAAGGTCTGGGTTGCATCGACTGCCATCCCACTCACGACTTCACACCAGCCCGCCCCGAGACCAGAGCCTCCTGTGGAGGATCGGCATGCCATTCCACCAGCAGGACGGGGTCCCTGCCCGGCAAGGTGCACGTCAACCACCTCTAAGGAACCATTGCATCATTTGGTGGACGCCCTTACGACCGGGCGACCGTCTTTGGCGGAAATGCACGATGCCAGACCACAATCGCATCGAAGGGGCATTCTTCCACGCAGACCAGGCATCCCGTGCAGGTCCCATCGATACCTGCGGGGTAGGCCTGTTCCGCAGGCATGCTGATGGCCGCATGAGGGCAGAGGTCCGCGCATATTCCGCAACCAGTACATTCCACCTCATTCAGGGCCCAGGTCCAGTCCATGGATCATGCCTTGGGGGGGCTTGGTTTCATTCCCACCAAGGCGGACTTGACCGCCCAGGCACTGAGCAGGAGCAAGAGGGGGAAACAGACAAGGAACGTGACCTGAGATACCTCCAGACCAATGGGGTCGGCGTTGGAACGGAAGTGGGTCTTGAGATAGGTCCAGAAGGGGCTGGCATGGTGCGCGAGATACTCGTCACTGGCGGCTTCCGCCACGAAGGTGAAGCCCAGCACATTGATGAAGTTCCCGGCCAGGGTCAGGCGAAGGGACCAATCGAAGTTTGGCGAATCCACATCATGGCCACCCTTGAACAGCCGCAGGACCAGAGCCGCAGTAAACAGCAGCGTAGCGATGGGGTAGAAGGGAACGGCCATCTTGATGTCGGCCATGATGTCCGGGTTGAGAACGACATAGCCCACCAGGAACACTGCCACCAGCATCAGATCCGCCAGGAGGACCGTGAGCAGGTTCCAGAGTTCCCTGGATACCCGTAGGTTCAAGTGTCGGCTGAGTTCGCGGTAGTAGCCCTGGGCCAGCAACAAGCCTGAAGCCATGATTCCCAGGAGGATCGAGACGTTCAGCAGGTTCTGAAGGATCCATACCTCCAGTCCCTTGGCGATTTCATGTTCATTCATGGCTCATACCTTGCTGAAGGACGCCTGGAGGAAGCGTCTCGGGGGTGTCCCTATTTCACTCACTGGAAACGCGGGGCAGCGCCAACACGATGGGGGTGCTCTGGCATGTGCCGAAGCACCCCCTGGGCCGGGCCGCAGATCTGTTTCCTGCCAAAAAGGACCCGCTAGTTCTTGCTGGCGCCAACTGAATCAGCTGGGCCCTTGGTCTTCGCAAGGTGATCGAGGAGGGTCTTCAGTTTGTCCTTCGACGGTACTGGATCCAAGAACGCAGAATCGATCATGCGATCAACTGCTTCCTTCCACTTATCCCGTGTCAAGCGCACTTGGTCGAGGGTCTCCTTGCCCTTGTGACAACTCAGGCAGGTCTCCTCGAAGATCTTGGCGCCCGGTTCCACCGCCTTCTCTTCTACCGCAAACGTAAAAGAGGTTGAGGCAAGGAACACGATCAGGAACCAGTGAAGGAAACGGGTCGATCGCATGGGGTCATCCTTCCGTGAGTGCATCAGAAGCCGAGCATGCACTTCAGTGTGAAACCGTCGTCGGTCAACCGCGCGGGGTTGGTCGCAACGCCCAGTGCGGGGATGATGCCACCCTTGGCCATGTCATCGAACTGGTGGTGACGGTACTCGAACACCCACTTGAAGTGTTCCTGGACCATGCGCTGGTAGCCGAAAATCCAGTCGTTTTCCTTGGGGGTGGAGCGGGTTATGCCCCGGGCGCCGTTCAGGACCACGCTGGTGTCGTCGTAGGCATCGCCCTTGATGTAGTCAAAGCGAACATAGAGGGCCTGGGTGTTGGTGGGGCGGTAGTTGATCTGATGGAAGCCGCCCTTCCAGGTCAGTTCCTTGCCGAAGCCGGTCGGGTTGCTTTCCTTGTTGGACATGTACTGGTTTTCCATGTTCACGGGAATCCCCCAGGGCGCGAGGCTAAGGGTCATGTCGGGGCCGAAGCGAGTCACTTCGTTGGGGTTGTTGAGGCCGGACATGATGCCGTTCCCAGCTGGATTCCCGGCGAAGGATCCAGTGAAACGGATCTTGTCGCTGTAGGAATCAGACGACTTCCAGCCGAAGACACCGAAGGACTGACCGTAGTACCGGAAGACGAGACGCCCGTAGGTGCTGGGTGTGGAACTGTTCGCAGCCTTCCCGTTGGCGCCATTCGAAACACCAATGTGGTATTCCGCCCAGAGGGTGTCTTTCTTGGCCACATCCGTCACGGGCTTGCCGAAGGTCAGCATGCCAAAGGCCTCAGCCAGAACCTGGGGTTCGCTGAGACGGAAGATGAAGTCGTTGGGATCGCCACCGACGACATCATCCACCTTTCGGGGACTGATCAAATCCAGGCCCGTCCGCTCGTAGACGAGGTACTGGTTGACGGAGAGACGAACTTTGCCGGGGGAGTAGGCGAGGGGTGGATGGGTGATGCCCGCCAGGACGTTCACGCTGTCGCGGGGTGCGCTTTCGCCAAAGAGGTTGTTCCAGAAGAACTTGGCAACCTCGAAGCTCGGGATCTCGGTGACGAACTTGAGTTGCTTGTCGGGGTTGGTGTTGTAGCGCGCCTCGTAGTTGCCCGTGGGCGTGAATTCCCAGGCCTTGGTCTCATACATGGGGAATTCGATGAAGTAGGCGAAATGCTTGCCCATGGAGGAGGTGAGGAAAATACTCAAATCTTCCAGGGCGAGCGAAGTGCCCTTTGTCGTGACCGAAGGGCCGCTGCCCACAGCAGATTCGCGCTTCTCCGTCCGGCTCTCAAGACCCACTCCGGTGATGATGGACAACGGAAGGGAGCCCGGCAGGCTGAAGTCCTTCGTGATTTCGATATCAGGGTTTACGGGCTTCAGGTCCCTGCCGCTCATGGCCCGGTAACCACTCAATTTGAAAGTGAGACCCGGGGGCGTGAGCCCACCCCAGGGGTTGTGACAGGCCGAGCACTTTTGCCCGTACTGGCGGGAATAGGAGGGCACCGCTTTGGCCACTGGCATGAGCTGAATGGCAACACCGACCAGGACAGCCAAGGACAGTGCCTTCCTGGCTGCCTTGGCCAACACGGAACTGCGAGGTGCGTGCATGGTCTTCCTCCTGTGGGGGTGGGGGAAAGGGAACCTCGGAGGATCCGGGCCCATCTTGTCCCCACAGGAATACAGGCCGAACCTGATGAACCCGTGATGTGAACCTGATGAAATGATCAGGATTGAGGGATTGTGACCGTTGCCACCGTCCCGATGCCCTCGGTGCTCTGGAGCGAAAGCGACCCGTGATGCAGCCTGGCTATTCCCTGCACGATGGCGAGACCCAGGCCTGCGCCTCCGCTCCTGCGACTGCGGGAAGCATCCTGCCGAACGAATCTGCGGCCGAGTTGTCCCAACAGGGCCGCAGGGATGCCCTCGCCCTGGTCCGACACCGCCAGCAGGCAGTGCTCCCCATCCCGAATGGCTGAGATCCGAACCCGCGCGCCGTGGGGCGAATGCCGGATGGCGTTGCCGAGGAGGTTGTGGAGGGCCCGCTTGAGCAGCGTCGCATCACCCCGGAGGGTGAGGCCGGGGGAAGTGGCCAATTCGATGGAGACGGCCTTTTCTTCCGCGAGGGGTTCGAAGGGGGCGATGGCTTCCCGGATCAAGGCATCCGCCTGGAGGGTGACGGGTGAAATGCTGGTCGAAGGATCCTCGAATCTGGCCAGGACAAGCATCTGTTCGATCACGGCCCCCATGTGGTCCATGGTCTCCATCATGGACACAAGCTGATCCAAAGTCTGCTCAGGCAGATCCCGGCGGGAGAGCAGGCTTTCACATCCCAGCTGGAGCGCATGGACCGGCGACCGGAGTTCATGGGCGAGATCACTGTTCAGTTCGGAAAGGCGGGTGAATCCCGATTCCAGCTTGTCCAAGGCGCTATTCACCGTTTGGACGAGGGGATCAAGCTCCTTGGGAAAGGGGGAGGGATCGATTCGCGACTGGAGCGTTTCCGGACCGATATCTCCGGCCTTGGAGCGGAGGCGTTCCAAGGGTGAGAACCCAAGCCTCAGCAGGCCAAAGCCCAAGGCAGCGGCGGCAAAGGGAATGATGGCCAGCAGTGCCAGCATGGCTTTCCTGAAGTCCTTCAGGACTCCTTCTTCCGGGTGCATGTCCCTGGCGAGTTGGATCCATCCCCCCTGGTAGCGGAACGTGACGGCTTTGATTCGAATCCCGGAAGTCCTCGAGCTTTCCCACCAGGACCAGTTTTCCATCGGCATGGCAGTGTCCCTGGGCAGCAGCAGCGCCATATCCTTGCTTTCAAGGATCACTTCCCGCGAAGGCGTCATCACGCGCAGGTACAGGTTGTCCCCCAGATCAAGCAGTTCCTTGTCTGGCTTCATTCGGTCTTCATCAAGCCGATGCAGTGTCAATCGGGCGGAGTCGATCAGATCTCGATTCACCTGGGCATATACGGCACGGGTCACAGAAGAGTGCAAGAAAATGCCCGCACCCCCGACCATGGCCAGTATCCCCACAGCGAATACCAAGGCCAGCTGGAGGATCATCGACCGCCTGAGGATTTCAATCATGGCCAGCCTCGACCAGATAGCCCACGCCACGCCGAGTCTCGATGATCTTCCGGGGATAGGGGTCGTCGACTTTCTTCCTCAGCCTGCGCACCGCAGCATCCACCAGGTTCGGATCCCCTTGGTAAGACAGCTCCCACAACTCCTCGGCGATGCGCGTCCGGGTGACGATATGACCGGCATTCCGGATCAGCAGTTCCAGTAGGGAATATTCCTGTGCGCTGAGTTCAATGCGATCTCCCCCTCGATAGACCTTCCGCTGGAATGGGTTCACGGTCAGGTCCCCGATGACCCAGGTCTTGGGGCCAGCTGCGGATCCCCGAGCCAGCAGGTTGTTGATCCGAAGCAACAGCTCAGAGAAGGCAAATGGCTTGACTAGGTAGTCCCCGCCACCCAATTCCAGACCACGAACCTTGTCTGGAAGTGAATCCCTGGCCGTCAGGAACATCACGGGAGTATCCACGCCTGCGGCCCGGAGCTCCCAGAGCAGCGAAAATCCGTCCATCCCAGGCAACATCACATCGAGGATCAGGCAGTCGAAGGTCGATGACTTTCCTAGTTCCAGCCCCTTGGCACCATCCAGCGCCACTTCGACCGAGAAGCCTTGCTCCCGCAGACTTCGCTCAAGGGTTGCAGCAGCCCGCTGATCGTCTTCGACAAGGAGTATCTTCATCGTTCGCGAACCTTCCTGAGCCAAGGATAGGAGAGTCTCGGCTTGAGTGGGTGTTTCCAGGTCATCCGACGCGGCACCACTTCCCCTGGCACCAGATGGTTCCGAATTGCCCACCGCTCGCCTCCTGGATAATGGTGAAGCGGAGGTGAGAACGAGCCTTGATCCTTGGGATCAGGCCTGTCGACCGGGTCACCGTCTGCTTCAGACGTGCCCTCCGCAGCCGCCTGCGGCCTTTGCTCCGGACCACCCATTGGTGGGGCAAGGGCCCCCGCAGACTTAGCAGGAGACTCACTGATGGCAGGCGGGCCCGCTGCCTACTCCCGCTCAGCACGTGATCATCAGGAACCGCCCGCCTGGAGGGGTTTATTGCGGTGGCCTCAGTTCTTCCAGGGAATGTTTGAGTTCTTTCATGCTGAACGGCTTGGAAAGCAGGGTGACCATGGGATGGGCCGCCGCCAGGTCCAGGGCAGTCTGATCGGCTCGCCCCGTGGCCAGCAGGACCGGCAGTGTGGGGCGCAGGGCGCGCAGGCGTGGCAGGGTGCCTGTGCCCCCCAGTCCGGGCATGTTCATGTCGAGCAGGACGACGTCGGGCTGGAAACCGGCTTCGAGTTTCGCCAGGGCCTCTTCTCCGCTGGCAACCCAACTGGCGTGATGACCAAGCTCTTCCAGTAGCGCCCGCATCGAAACCTGGATCAGTTCATCGTCATCCACCAGCAAGACCGTCAGCGCTGGCCCCGGGCATTCGATTTGAGGGTCAGGGACCCGTTCGCTGGCTTGGAATACCGGTACCCAGATCGGGAAGTGCAGTCTCACCTTGGTGCCATGGCCAGGCTCGCTCTGGAGTTCCATCTGACCCTGGTGGGACTTCACGGTGCTGTAGACCATGGAGAGGCCCAAGCCCGTGCCCTTGCCGACATCCTTGGTCGTGAAGAAGGGGTCCAGGGCCCGGTCCAGGACGTCCCTCGGCATCCCGCTACCCGTGTCAGCCACTTCTATGAGGACCCATCCGCCCACCTCGTTGCGGGTGCAGAGTGTGAGGACTCCCCCATCGGGCATGGCATCCACCGCGTTGATACAGAGGTTCATGAGGGAATGGCTCAGGGCCGCCGGGTCCCCTTTCACGGCATGAAGGCCCTCGGTGAGATCGGTCACCAGGCG
Source organism: uncultured Holophagaceae bacterium (assembly GCA_903884655.1). Lineage (GTDB taxonomy): Bacteria > Acidobacteriota > Holophagae > Holophagales > Holophagaceae > Geothrix. Next base: position 125,072 of record CAISFO010000033.1, read on the forward strand.
GACTCTTTGCAGGGTCGTCCGCTTGAGGAGGGCGACGACCTCCAGCACCATGACATTGAGGTCGATGACCACTTCCAGGGTGAGTCCCTCATGGGCGAAGCTCAGGAGGCTTTTCACCATGGAGCCGCCCCGCTCACAGGCCTTGATGATGGTCTCCATGTTCTTGCGCAGCAGGTGATCGTCCTGGGCTCTGTGCTGATGCAGGCTGGCCAGACCCAGGATCGCTCCAAGCACGTTGTTCATGTCGTGCGCGACCCCCCCGGCTAGGCAGCCGAGGCTCTCCATCCTCTGCGCCCGGTTCAGCTGAGCCTGCAGTCTGGCCTTCTCCTCCTCGGTTCGATGCAGTTCCGTGATGTCCGAGACGACACCGTCGATGATCAGTTCACCCTCGGGCGTGCGATGGCACCTGGCACGGTCCCGCAGCCACCTCTGCTGGCCGGCAGCATGCCGGATCCGGTAGATGAGGTCGAAGCCCGTCTGGCTGGCCAGATTCTCCTTGATGGCGGCGTCGACTTTGGGAAGATCGTCCGGGTCGATGGCGTCGTGCCAGAGCCAGGGTGCCTCCAGCAGCTGCTTGGCGGAATAGCCAAGAATCTCTTCGGTACGGGGTGAATAGTAGAGGCCGCCGCGACGGTCAGAGTAGCGATAGATGGCCACCGGGGCGTTCTCGGCCATGGAAGCGAACTGCTCATCGCTCTCCCGCAAGGCGCTTTCCGCCAGCTTGCGCGCGGTGATGTCGATGAGGTTGCCCAGGACCTTGACGACACGCCCCTCCGCCCAGGTGGCTTCCGCCACGGTGCGAATCCACAGGTGGCGGCCCTTGGCGGTCGTGAAGGGGAATTCCAGATCATAGGGTTCGCCCAACTCGGCACAACGCTGGAACGAGGCCAGGATCGTGGGGCGGTCGTCCGGTGCATAGCACGACAGGCTACTGGAGATGCGCTCGGCTGCGCCCGTCGGGATGTCGCCCGACTCGAACTCATGGATGCGGAAGACCTCGTCGGTCCAGGTCATGAGCTTCGCGTCCACGTCCCATTCCCAGCCACCGACCTTGGTCAGGCGCTGGGCGGCACGCAGCAGTTCCTCGCTCCGCCGCAGTTCCTCCTGGACGCGCTTGCGCTCAGTGATGTCGGAAAAGGTGCAAATCACCATGCCCACGCTTCCCTCAGGTCGAAGCAGGGGAATGGCATTCACGAGCAGCCAGACCCGGTCCTGGGCGGCAGGGCGATAGACCCCCATCACCACGTCGCGCACAGACTGCCGGGTGGCCAGGGCCTGCGGCACCGGATGCTGCGGTCCGGGGAACGTCGTTCCATCCTCATGAATGACATTCCATTCCGGGTCGAAGGAAGTCCTGCCGAGGAGCTGGTCCTCGGAAAGTCCAAGCAGTTCCAAGGCCTTGGGGTTGCTCGCCAGGATCTCGGCAGTCTGGGACTGGACCAGGACTCCCACTGGGAGTTCCGCCAGCAGTGTCTGCAAGGGGCCAGCAGTGCCTGCCTCCAGCCCTTCTGTGGTCACGGACCAGATACCCAGCCGGGAGTCGGACGCGTGGACCCGGCGATCCTCTTCCTCAACCATCTGTCTGTTTTGCCATGGCCCGTCCTCGTTTGACCCATGATGTTCCCAATTCCGAGGGCAGGATTCTTTATTCGGAGCCCGGGTCGTGGGATGCTGGCTGGTGGCCCTTGCGGCTCCCCGTCACACCTGGCCAAGGTCAACCATTTCTGGTTTTGTTACTTTGGTGCCGAGTTGTTTCATTTTGAGGTGGAGATGGTGGCACCGTTCAGAATGATGGCTAGCATCGTTCGACAAGCAGCGAAGGCCTTTGAAGGTGCGCGCAGTTCGAATGAAGGAGCGGTTTTGACCTCAATCCATCTGAAGCAGCCCCGCCGGGGGCCATGGCGTGGTCCGGTACTCCTGGTGCTGGGCATGGTCCAGGGGCTGGCCGCCTGGGGCCAGCAACCCCAGAGCACCTTCGCCACCTGTCCCCCCCTGCCGACGGGGGTCACCTCCGTCACGGTGCTCGACAGCCAGGGCAGGTACGTGGGACGCATTCCGCCCCAGAATCGCTACTGGGTCCCCCTGGACCGGATTCCCGGCTTCCTGCAGCAGGCGCTGCTGGCGGTGGAGGATGCCCGGTTCTACGAGCACGGAGGCCTCGATTACCGGAGCATCGCCCGGGCTGCGGTCAAGGATGTGCTCAAGGGAAGAATGGCCGAGGGGGGCTCGACCATCACCCAGCAGCTGATCAAGAACAAGTTCCTGACTTCAGCCCGGACCCTGGACCGGAAACTCGAGGAAGCCAGGCTGGCCCTGGACTTCGAGAAGCGGTTCACCAAGCAGCAGATCCTGGAGATGTATTTCAACGAGATCTATTTCGGGAATGGCGCCCAGGGCCTCGTCCAGGCCGCCCGACTCTACTTCGACAAGAGCCCGGAGGAACTCACCGAAGGCGAATGCATCCTCCTGGCAGGCGTGCCAAAGAACCCGGGCCGGTACAACCCCTTCGGGAAGCCGGTCCAGGTGGCCGGACGGAGGGATGTCGTCCTCAAACGCATGGAGGACCTCCACCTCATCTCGCCCGAACGGCGCCTGGCCCTGCAGACCCATGGCGCAGCCACCCGTCCCCTTGGACAGGCCCCGCAGTACCTGGCCCAGATCCGGGCGCAGCTGATCGCGCGCCTGGGAACCGATGCCGTGGAGCAGGGGGGCCTGGAGGTGATCGCCGCTCTGGATCTGGACCTGCAACATGTGGCCGAGCGGACCTTGCGGGAGGGCGTCAAGCGCCTTGCGCCTGGGCTGCAGGGCGCCCTGGTCTGCCTGGATCCCGCCACGGGTGATGTCCTCGCCGCAGTCGGGGATGCGAACGGGGTCCAGAACGGCATCAACCGGGCCTTCATCTCCCGGCGCCAGCCAGGCTCGGCCATCAAGCCCCTCATCTATGCCGCGGCCCTGGAGAAGGGCCTCACCGCAGCCAGTCGCTGGAGTGATGACCCGGTCGCCTACGACGCCGGAAAGGGCCAGGTCTGGAAACCCCAGAACTACAGCCATGAACAGTTCGGGGAACTCTCCCTCCGGCAGGCCCTGGCCCATTCGGACAACATCATCACCGTGAAGGTGCTGGAAGCGGTCGGAGTGCCGGCCTTCGTGGCGTTCGCCGGCAGGATGGGCCTGTCGCTGCACGCCCAGAACGGCCTTTCGCTGGCCCTGGGCACGGACGAGGTCACCCTGAAGGACCTGGTGCAGGCGTACACTCCCCTGGCCACAGGAGGCATGAAAGCCGAGGCCAGGACCATCCTCCGGATCTATGACCGCAGGCGCCAGACCTGGCTCGACAACCCTCCCGTCCTCTCCCAGGTGCTGTCTCCGGCGGCCTCCTTTGTTACCACCCAGATGCTGAAGGATGTCCTGACCTACGGAACTGCCAAGTCCCTCCGCGAATTCAGTCGGGCCCATCCTTGCGCAGGAAAAACTGGGACCACCGACAACTATGTGGACGCCTGGTTTGTGGGCTATACGTCAAACCTGGTGACGGGCATCTGGATCGGGCACGACCAGCCCAGGTCCGGAGGGAAAGGCTTCACGGGTGGAGCCGTCGCGGCCCCGATCTGGGAACGGTTCATGAACAAGGTCGTGACTTCGCGGCCGGAGGTGGAGTTCCCCAGACCGGAGACCGTGGTGACCCGCAGCCTCGACTCCACCACAGGCCTCCTGGCCCGGGAGGAATGCCCCCAGAAGCAGGACGAGTGGTTCATCGCTGGCACCGAGCCGCTGACCTTCTGCACCGTGCATGGCGCCGTGACGCCACCGCCGGTGGATGCAACTCCCTAGCCCGTTCGCGGCCGGAGAACCGCGCGGCCTAGCGCAGGCTTATCCCGGCTGGGACCACTGATGATTTCGGAAGGCCTCCCGCAACCGGAGCTTCTGGATCTTCCCGGTCGCGGTCTGCGGGAGTTCCGGGAGGAAGATCACATCATTGGGGACCTGCCAGTTCGGGACCTTTCCTTCATAGAAGGCCAGGAGCGCCTCCCGCGTCACGGCGGCACCGGGCTTCAGGACGACGGTGAGCAGCGGGCGCTCGCCCCACTGGGGGTGGGCGACTGAGATCACGGCCGCCTGTTGCACCGCCGGGTGTCCGACGGCGAGGTTCTCCAGGGCGATGGAGCTGATCCATTCCCCACCGGACTTGATCACATCCTTGCTGCGGTCCGTGATCTGCATGAAGCCGTCCCCATCGATGGTGGCCACGTCCCCGGTGGGAAACCAGCCGTCCTGGAGGGGTGATTTCGGCGTTCTGAAGTAGTCGCTGATCACCCAGTGGCCTTTCACCATCAGCTCGCCCGCAGCCTTGCCGTCCCAGGGCAGCGGGGCACCCGCCCCGTCGACGATCCGCAGGTCGATCCCGTAGGGCGCCTTGCCCTGCTTGGCCATCAACCTCCGCTGTTCGTCCTTCGGCAGGCCCAGGTGCTTGCCGCGGAGCCGGGACAGCGTGCCCAGCGGGGAGAGTTCGGTCATACCCCAGGCATGGATCACCTCCACGCCGAAGTCATCCACCAGGGTGTCGATCATGGAAGCCGGACAGGCCGCCCCGCCAATGACGGTGCACCGGAAGGAGGAGAATTTCAGCTGGTGAGTCTGCATGTGGGCCAGCAGCCCCATCCAGACCGTCGGAACGCCTGCACTGAAGGTGACCTGCTCCGCCTCGAACAGCTCATACAGCGACTTGCCGTCGAGATGGGGACCGGGGAACACCACCTTGCAGCCCACCATGGCCGTGGCATAGGGCAGGCCCCAGGCGTTGACATGGAACATGGGGACGACGGGCAGCACCACATCCCTGGCACTGAGGTTCATGGCGTCGGGCATCGCGGCCGCGTAGCTGTGAAGGACCGTGGACCGGTGGCTGTAGACAGCCCCCTTGGGATCTCCCGTGGTGCCCGAGGTGTAGCAGATGCCTGCGGCCGTGGTTTCGTCGAAGGTCGGCCAGGTCATGTCCCCGTCCTCGGCCGCCACCATGTCTTCATAGCAAAGCAGGCCCGGAATGGTCGTCTGGTCAGGCAGCTGGGCACGGCCGGCCAGCAGCACGAAATGCTGCACCGTCCGGCAGTCGGCAGCGATCTGCTCGACCAGGGGCAGCAGGTTGAGGTCGAAGCATAGGATGCGATCCGCCGCGTCGTTGATGATCCAGGCGATCTGCTGCGGGAAGAGGCGGGGATTCACGGTGTGGCAGAGGAGCCCGCTCCCCGAAGTCCCGTAGTAGATCTCCAGGTGCCGGTAGCCGTTCCAGGCCAGCGTGCCGACCCGGTCGCCAGCCTGGCAGCCCAGCCTGGCCAGGGCCTGGGCGAGCTTGCGGGCGCGCAGCTCGGCCTCGGCCCAAGTATAGCGATGCAGGTCCCCCTCCACTCGCCTGGACACGATTTCCACGTCCCCGCTGTGCCGGGCCGCATGGGTGATCAAGCTGGAGATAAGCAGCGGCATCTGCATCATCTGGCCGGGCAGCAGACTCATGGCACCTCCGGAAGGGAATGGGCCCTGCCCTGGCAGGATTCAGGACAGGCGTTTTTCATAGCACGAGAAGCGCTGTCCAGGCCTGAAACCCAAGCCGATTTCACCCGCCAGCGCGTACCCCAGCCTCGGAAACAGCCGCTGAGTCGCTTCGTTGCGTGTGTTCGTGTCCACCCGGAGCACTGGAATCTGGCGCTGCCGCGCGACCTGCTCAGCCTGCAGCATCAGCGCCTTCGCCACACCCTTGCCCTGAAAGGCGGGATCCACCGCCAGGCGGTGGACCACCACGGCAGGTTCCAAGATGTCCCAACCCACCTCGGCATATTCGGGTTCCTGGTCCATCGTGATCGCGGCGACTCCCGCAAGCTGGCCTTTCTCCTCCACGACCCACAACTGGGCCCGTTCCACATCGCGTTCGAATACGGCAGCGTTCGGGTAGTGCTCATCCCACTGGAGATTGCCCATCTCTGCCATCAGCGGAAGCACACGCCGAACGAGCGCCATGATCTCGGCCACATCGTCGAGGGTACCCTGCCGCACCTGCATGTCGTCTCCTGCCCGTCATGGTAGCGCCTGTCCTTCCCTGTCCTCGCGCCCGGAAGCATCGCACCAAGCAGACGGGGCGAGGCCGACCTTGGGACGGGGCGCTCAGCGCCTCAGGGAAGGCCGTCCCACGAAGGGCCGGCCGCCTTCCTCGCCGCCGCTTCCCCCGCGAGCCAGCCCGTGGAGAAGGCGATCTGGAGGTTGTAGCCACCTGTATTCGCATCCAGATCGAGCACTTCCCCGGCGAAGTAAAGGTTCCCCACCTTTCGCGAGGCCATGTCCCGGGGGTCGATGTCCTTGAGGGATACGCCGCCCGCAGTGACGATGGCCTCCTCCCAGCCTCCATGGCCCGTCACCGCGAACCGCATCTCCTTGAGCAGGCTCAGCAGCTGCCTCTGCTTCGTGCCCTTGATCTGGGCCGCGGAACCCGACGGATCCAGGACCAGAACCGCACAGAACACGTCGACGAGCTTTGCCGGCAACAACGCCTTCAGCAGCTGGCCGCAGCTGCGATCCCGGTGGGCGTCGAGGTCCCGGAGCAACCGCGCCTCCAGCTTCGCGACGTCCAGGGCTGGTTTCAGGTCGAGGGTCACTTCCACCTTCCGACCAGCGGCCATGGCCTGGACGATCCTGCGGCTGAGCCGAAGGACGCTGGCACCCGCCAGCCCCTTGGCGGTGAACTCGGCCTCTCCGAATTCGGTACCGTGCTTCTTCCCGTCGATCCAGAGGGCCAGCTGCACGTTCTTGAGGGTCAGCCCCTGGGCGGTTGGATGGGCGGGTCGCGTGTCGATCCGCACGAGGGAGGGCAGGAGGGGTTCGATCCGGTGCCCGCTGGCCTCCGCGAAGCGCAATCCGTCCCCCGTGGAGCCCGTGGCGGGGTAGGACAGCCCGCCGGTGGCCAGGATGCCGCACCGGGCCTCGACCTCATGGGGGACTTTCGAGGACTTGCCCGCGACCACCAAGCCCGTGAAGGTTCCTTCCCGGATCAGCAGGCGCTCGACCCGGGCGTGGGACACGATCTCGACGCCCTGCGCCCTGACCCAGGCAACCAGAGCATCCGCCACATCCCAGGCCAGCCCGCTGGCGGGGAACACCCGCTCGCCGCGCTCGGTCCGGGTCGGGACCCCCTGCGCCTCGAGCAGTGCCACGAGGTCGCGGTTGAAGAAAGCCTGGAAGGCCTGGCGCAGGAAGCGCGGTTCTGGCTGGATCTCCTGGAGGTGGCCTTCCAGAGGTCTCATGTTGGTGATGTTGGCGCGTCCCTTGCCCGTGATCCGCAGTTTTCGGGCCGGTTTTTCCATCTTCTCGAGAAGCAGGACGCGGGCCCCCAGCATCGCGGCCCGCCCCGCCGCGAGCAGCCCGGCCGGCCCCGCACCGACCACCACCACATCCCAGGGGCTCTCGTCCAGGTTCAAGCCCGCCCCCGGGCATCGCAGAGCACCAGTTCCATACGGCACCGGGCGCAGTCGAAGCGGCATTCGAGTCGGGTGGGTCCGTTCTCCAGGAAGAGGGGCCCCTCGGGTTCCTTGAGGTGCGTCCACGGCTGGAGATTCACGTGCACCTCGCACCAGCCCAGCTCGTACTTCAGGCAGTGGCGGGTGGTCATCACCACCCGTCCCGCGAGGGTCTCCAACAGATCCCCCGCCGGTTCCAAGACCTCTCCACCCGCCCGCTTGTAAAAGGCCCGGGCGGCCTGGTTGGCGATATTCCAGGTGAAGTCCAGCTCCCGCGCTGGCAGGGAGCGCGCCCGCTGGGGGGCCCGACGGCCCTCCCTGGCTCTTGGGGCCCGGCGCAGGGTCTCCAGGGCCGCGGCAGCGTCTCTGCGGAGGCCATTGAGCACACTGACGGGCACGAAGCGGGACTCGGAGGCCTGCAAGCCGGCCAGTTCAAAGGGCGTGTTTCCCAGGCGGCCCAGGGCCTCCCGGTTGGCCCGGGTCGCGCCCTCCGGATCCCGGGGCGCCGCGAAGTCACCCTGGGCCCGGGCTTCCACCACGAAGCCAGCCGGATCCTCCAGGCGCAGACGCACGGCCCCTTCCGGAAAGTCCAACCGCGCCTGCACCGGAATCCGGCGATCCACCTTGGCGCTGCGCAGGGCCTTGAGCCAATGCAGGTCCAGGTTCCGGTGCAACCGGGTGCCTGGCTTGATGCGGGAAGGGTCCTGCACGAAGAGCTGGCGGGGTTCCACCGCGTTGATCACGGTGCCCGCCACCTCGGCGCCATCCACAAAGGCGAGGCCGTCCCCGGGATGCAGTTCCGCTTGAGTGTCCAGCACCAGACGGTCCCCCTGGACCGAGCGCACTTCCCCGATGAACTCGCCCAGGTGCTTCCCGGATTCCAGGTTGCCCAGGGGCCGGCGTTCCCCGTCGATGCGGTAGGTGGACAGTCCCCGCTGGAACGTCTTGGCGGGATCCGGTGCGAAGGCATGGCTCACCGTGCCCAGGGAGGCCCGGCCCAGCTCCGGCCGCCGGTGCAGAAGGGCGTCGAGCTTGCGGCGCACCTGGCTGACGACGTTCTTCACGTAGTCAGCATCTTTGAGGCGACCCTCGATCTTGAAGGTCTGGATGCCCGCATCCGCCAGCTCCTCCAGGTGATCGGACAGGTCCAGGTCCCGGATGTTCAGGAGGTGCTTTTCCCGCACCAGCACTCGGTGGGATGCATCCACCAGGTTCCAGGGAGCCCGGCAGGGCTGGGCGCATTCCCCGCGGTTGCCGCTGCGGCCGCAGATGGCCCCGCTCAAATAGCACTGCCCGCTCTCGCCCACACAGAGGGCCCCGTAGACGAAGGCCTCCAGCTCGATGTCGGCGGCCCCATGGACGGCCCGGATGTCGTCCAGGCTCAGCTCCCGGGCGAGGATGGCCCGGCTGAAGCCAGCACTGGCCAGGAAAGCCACTTTCTCCGGCGAGTCGCAGGCGGCCTGGGTGCTGGCGTGCAGGGGCAGGGGCGGCAGGTCCATCTCCAGGAAGGCCATGTCCTGGATGATCAGGGCGTCCACTCCGGCCTCGTACAGCTCCCAGGCCTGGCGCCGCGCCGCTTCCAGTTCGGAGTCGAACAGGAGGGTGTTGAGGGTCGCATACACTTTCCCGCCCCAGAGACGGGCCTCCCGGGTGACCTGCTCGAAGTCCTCCAGCCCGTTCCCCGCCGCCTGCCGGGCGCCGAACCGGGCTCCGCCCATGTACACCGCATCCGCCCCGCAGCGCAGCGCGAGGATGCCCTGATCCGCATTCTTCGCGGGGGCGAGCAGTTCAAGAACCATGGATGTCAGGGTACCAGCCGTGGAACACCAGGGACAATCCGGCGGCGCACCAGCCGGCCTGGACCTTTCGACCTGGCGGGCTACTCTCCACTCTTCTTCCGCATCCAGGAATCCATTTTCATGAAGACGCTCTCGATGCCCTTGAGCTTGTTCGCCTCGCCCTCTGCCGCTGCGCCTGGTGAGAGCTGAGCCCCCTGAGCCGCCGGCTTGGCGATGACCGGCGGCGTGAGGGCGGGCTGGCTGATGACCAGCTTCTCGATCTTCGGGATCGCCATGGCCACAGAAATGTTGATGAACTGCAAGTTCACCTGGGCGGAGCAGAGGAGGAGGAGGTTCGCACCCTTGATGGGGCGGACGACCAGACGCGATTCCCCGAAGCGCAGGTCAAGCGCCGTGATCCTCCCGGCGGCGGCTTCCATACCCGAAGCACCGTAGAGAAGCACGCCAGCGGCCTGCGCCAGGGCTTCCATATCGAACAACGGCGGAAAGGCACTGGCCAGCACCTGCCCTTCGGTGTCGTACACCAGGCTGCCGACGATTCCCGGGAGGGCACTCAACTGATTCAGCACGGTCTGCATGGGATCTCCACCCTTCGCTCAGCGATGCACTGAAAGGGCCTGCCGGATCTGGGCCTCGACCACACCCACTTGGGTGCCACCACTGACCAGTACGCAGAGGTGGTGGTTCTTCATGCCGATGAGAAGCAGGTGCCGCGTGTCTCCTTGCACCGAGGCGGACACCAGTTCGCCGGTCTGGAAAATGGGTGCCAGCTGGCTGCCGATCATGGCCAGGAAGGAACCTTGCCCGGCCAGCACCTCGCCTTCGAAACTCGGATCCCCCAGCCTTTGTCCATCCTTGGTCTGGAGTACGGCGTACTCGACCCCCGCCAGGGACCGGACTTTGTCGATGATCTCGCTGGCCTTCAGCGCCCTGGCCCCTGGATCCTTGGACACTTCCGGGGTGCGCTGCGTGACCCGGCCCGCCCTGCGTTCATCCAGGACGCGGGTGGCGTCCAGCAGGAGGTGTTGGCTCGATTTCTGGATGGTCGTGACCGACGACATCAGGCCCGGGTGCAGCTTGAAGCGCCCGTTGGGCCATTCCAGGATGTCGCAGAAGGCCTCTTCCCCCGTCCTTTCGGCATGTTCCACATGGACGATGGCCCCGGCCAGGAAGAACAGCAGTCCGGTGGATTCGCCGCTCTGAATGGCCAGGCATCCGGTGAACTGGTTCTGGGCATTGAACTGGACCACATCCGGAAGGGACAACCCTCGGATCGCACCCTCGAAACCCTCCCCTGACGGCATGGGCTGGTCATGGGCTGGTGACATCTTGGTGCTCCGAATTAAGTGTCGGGTCTGGGGGAAGGAGGCCTCTGATTCCAATGGTCCTCGGTTATTGGGTGGCCTGCGCAAGAATTCCATTCCCCGGGAAGGGCCTGGGCCGCTGGCCGCCCTCAAGGAAGAAGGCGGGGACCGCCTTCGCCGCCCGTTCGGCCTCTGCCTTGGAGGGGTAGTCCCCCAGGAAGAGCTGGTACGCGGATCGCCCGCCCTTGAGCTGGATCGGGGCGATGAAGAGATCGGGTTTCACGGGGGAGAAGGCCACCACGGCATTCTTCAGGGTGGACGGGAGGTTCGCGATCTCCAGCCGAAGGGTCCAGTGGTACGCAGGGATCGCCTGGATGCGATTCCGGCCCAGTTCCAGAGATTTCGCCATGTCGCCCAGCAGGAGCGCATCCAGGCGCTCGATCAGCGCAGAACCGGTCGAGGCTGGTGCCGGCGGGGAGGGTCGGCGGTGGTCGGGCACTGGGGCAGGGCTCGGGGTACGGGTCATCGCTGGAGGAGGGGGCGGTACGGGGACCGGGGCCTGCACGGGTGGCGGCGTGGGTGCGGGAACCACTTCCGCCGCGTGGGGCGGCGGGGGAGGGGCCACGACCACCTCGACGGGAGGGGCAAGCGCCGGAGCTTCCGCAGGGGCTGGCGTCGCCTTCACTTCAGGAGGGGGCGTGGTCACAGCCGGTGGAGGGGAAACTGGCCGTCCCCGCCAGGTGAATCCAACCAGCAGGGAACCCTGCATTTCGCGCAGGTCTTTAGGGGTGAACGTCAACAGATAACGGCCCTCCACCCCCCAGATGAAGCCCTGCGCGGGTCGATGCAACATCCCGAGGGCCACGTGAGCTGTTCCACCTTTGGTGGTCTGGACGAGTTGAGTGGAGGGCACGATCTTCGGGATGGATATGCCGCCCAGGCCGAGACCAAGGTACGGCCAGAAGCCACTTGCGGGGTCGCCAGAGAGCCCGGACAGGAACGTGACCGAGGCTTCGCTGTGACTGAGTTTCTTCCCCGGAAAAAGGTCGTTCCTGGGATGGGCAAGCAGCCCCTCGAAACTGATTCCGTAGTGCTGCTGGTCAAACACGAGGCCACCCTGCGCACCCAGAAAAGCCGAGGTGGATACCCCCTCCTGGGCATCGAAGGAGATGCTGCCCGCCCGGAAGCCCACCCACCGAAAGCCGGAGTCGCTGCCCTGGGCCCACAGGCTTGTGCCAAGCAGGGTCCAGATGGCCATCTGTCGGATTCGCATGCCGAGCTCCTGGTCCTGGGGGCTGCCTGAAGGATGCGCTGGACCGTGGATGTGGCGCGGTCAAGGCAGTGGATGAGCGTGCCAGTTGCTTCTTGGAAAGGCTCAAGAATGAGAAGCAATGGACATTCGGTCAAGGGTCGGCCACCTGGGCAGAAACCGGCTTCCAGGAGGATCCTCCTTCGCGAAACCGCTGCAAAGAATGCAGTCACAACGCCTGCCTTGATGATCGTCAAGTCTTCAAAACCTCGAAAAACTCCTAGGAATTTCTCTTCTGGCCCGATCCGCCCGCCTGGGCTCAATGTCCATGTGGCGCCCGGGTGGATCGACTGGAACTCACCTGCCTTTTCGCAAGCCCGCCCAGCCCGCAGATCGATCTCCGTTTTCAATTCCCCTTTCTGTCAGATGAATCAGGGCTGGATTCCTTTCCAGATGGGACTATCATCATTTTTGAAATTATTTCAGACTACATTATCCTAATTAACCCCCCGGAGGTCCCCATGACCTTGACCCTCACCCGCAGGACCTTCCTCAAGGCCGGGTTCACCACGGCCGCCGTGGGTGCCGCCGGGGTGCCCCTGGCGGCCCTGCCCGCCGAGGCCAAGGGCTGGAACTGGGAGCGGGGTGTCTGCCGCTTCTGCGGCACCGGCTGCGGCATCCGCGTAGCCTCCAAGGACGGCCGCGTGGTGGCCGTGAAGGGCGACCTCCAGAACCCCGTGAACCGTGGCCTGCTCTGCGCCAAGGGCTACGCCTGCGCCCAGATCCTCTACGGCCAGGACCGGCTGAAGCGCCCCCTCCTGCGGAAGAAGGACGGCAAGTTCGACAAGCAGGGCGACTTCGTGGAGGTGTCCTGGCAGGAGGCCTTCGACGTGATGAAGGCGCAATGGAGCAAGGCCCACAAGGCGCTCGGCCCCACGGGCGTGGCGGTGATGGGCTCGGGGCAGTACACTATCCAGGAGGGTTACGCCGCCGTGAAGCTGGTGAAGGCGGGCTGGCGCTCCAACAACCTGGACCCCAACGCCCGGCACTGCATGGCCTCCGCCGTGGCGGCCTTCATGCAGACCTTCGGCATCGACGAGCCCTCGGGCTGTTTCGACGACATCGAGCTCACGGACACGGTGGTGACCTGGGGCGCCAACATGGCCGAGATGCACCCCATGCTCTGGGCCCGGGTCATCGACGAGCGGTTGCGGCGCCCCGGCTACCGCATCATCAACCTCACCACCTACGCCAACGCCACCTCCGAAGGCGCGGATGTGGAGATCGTCTTCAAGCCCAACACGGACCTGGCCATCTGGAACTACCTGGCCCGCGAGGTCGTGAAGCGCGGCGCCGTGGACCAGGACTATGTGGCGAAGCACTGCGTCTTCGCCGCGGGTCCCACGGACATCGGCTTCGGCCTGCGGGAGGATTCTCTCAAAGCCTACGCCCCCGAGAAGGACACCCAGGCCCGCCAGAAGACCGTGGTGCTGACGAAGGAAGAGGCCATCGCCCGGGGCCTGGATCCCGCGGCCAGGCACGAGAAGGCCCAGACCGCCTCCGGCAGCGCCCAGCGGCACTGGCTCATCTCCTTCGAGGAGTTCCAGAAGGGGCTGGAGCCCTACACCCTGGACTTCGTGGCCACCCTCGCCAAGGGCGAGCCCGACGAGTCCCTGGAGGCCTTCAAGGCCAAGCTGGTGCAGCTGGCCGACGAGTACGCCAACCCCGCCCGCAAGCAGGTCTCCTTCTGGACCATGGGCTTCAACCAGCACACCCGGGGCACCTGGGTGAACGAGCAGGCCTACATGCTGCACCTGCTCACGGGCAAGCAGGCCCGGCCAGGCGCCGGGGCCTTCTCGCTCACGGGCCAGCCCTCCGCCTGTGGCACGGCCCGCGAGGTGGGCACCTTCGCCCACCGCCTGCCCGCGGACATGAATGTGGATGACGCCGGCCACCGCAAGCACTCGGAAGAGATCTGGAACCTGCCCGCCAAGACCCTCAATCCCAAGATCGGCAGTCACATCGTGCAGATGATGCGCGACCTGGAGGATGGCAAGGTCAAGTGGCTGTGGGTCCAGGTCACCAATCCCTTCCAGTCCTCGGCCAACGCCAACCACTGGATCGAGGCCGCCCGCAAGCTCGACAACTTCATCGTGGTGTCGGATGTCTATCCGACGCTGTCGTCCAAGGTCGCGGACCTCATCCTGCCCTCGGCCATGATCTACGAGAAGTGGGGCGGCTACGGCAACGCCGAGCGGCGCACCCAGCTCTGGCGCCAGGTGGTGCTGCCCCCGGGCGAGGCCCGCAGCGACCTGTGGCAGATGATGGAGTTCTCCAAGCGCTTCTCCCTGGCGGAAGTCTGGGGTGAGCAGCCGGTGCCCGGCCTGGAGGCCGAGGGCTACGAAAAGGGCAAGCTGCCCTCGGTGTTGCCTGCAGCGGAAGCCAAGGGCTACAAGACGGACAGCACCCTCTACGACGTGCTCTTCGCCACAGCCGCCGCCAGGAAATTCGCCTGGCCCGATCCCGTGGCCGACCGCAAACCCAACTCCACCGTGGCCCACGCGGGCATCACCTGGTTCCCGGAGAAGGCCCTCTTCGAGGAGTACCGGCAGTTCGGCCTGGGCCATGGCCATGACCTGGCCCCCTTCGACACCTACTTCAAGCGCGATGTCTCGGGCCTGCGTTGGCCCGTGGTGGACGGCAAGGAGACCCTCTGGCGCTTCAACGACCAATACGATCCCTATGCCAAGAAGGGCTCCGGCATCGACTTCTACGGCACGGCCCTGAAGAAGCTCCCCACGGGCGACCTGAATGGCCCCAAGCCAGGCGATGCCGTGGCCCTGCCGGGCAAGGCCAAGATCTTCTTCCGGCCCTGGCAGGAACCCCCGGAGTCCCCCGACGCCACCTATGACCTGTGGCTGTGCACGGGCCGGGTGCTGGAGCACTGGCACTCCGGCACCATGACCCGCCGGGTGCCCCAGCTCCACGCCGCCGTGCCCGAGGCCCTGCTCTTCATGCACACCAAGGACGCGGACAAGCGCGGCCTCAAGGCCGGCGACCTGGCCTGGATCGAATCCCGGCGGGGGAAAATCCAGGCTCGCGTCACCCTGGGCGGCAGGAACAAGGTGCCCCGGGGCCTGGTCTACGTGCCCTGGTTCGACGAGGGGGTCTTCATCAACAAGATCACCCTGGACGCCACCTGCCCGATCTCCAAAGAAACGGATTTCAAGAAGTGCGCCGTCCGCATCACCAAGGTATAGGGGGGTCCACCATGAACCGCACCGTCCTGCTGCTCTCCCTCAGCGCCCTCCAGCTGCTGGCGGGTCCTCCCGCGAAACCCGTGTCGGACAAGAGTCTCGGGTTGTCCCGCACCTCTGTGTTCGACACACCGGCCCCGCCTCTATTCACCGATGAGGCCTCGGGGCCAGGGGAGAAGGCCTTGCCGAAACGCATCAACCAGGAATACCCGCCGGTCATTCCGCACAGCCTGGTGGATTGCATTCCCATCACCCGGAGCTCCAACCTCTGCATGGACTGCCATGCGGTGCCGGGTCCCAAGAAGAAAGGTGAGCCCACCCCGATTCCCGCCAGCCATTTCGTGGACCTGCGCCGGGCCCCCGAAGCGAAGGGCGCCCAGGTGGCTGGAACGCGGTACGTCTGCCTCTCCTGCCACGTTCCCCGGACCGACGCCCCACCCGCCATCGGGAGTACGTACCGACCTTAAAAAAGTGCATTTTTTGCCCCTGCGCTGCTAGAGTCGACCCCGAAATCAGGAGTCGATATGACTGAAATATCCAGTCCCTCTTCTGGTGGCCAAAGGGATCGTGGTCCTGGTGTCCTTTCCTGGCTGTTCTTTTTGTCCATGGCCTTGGTTCTCATTGGGCTGCTCCAGTCCTGTGGGAACAGCAGCGGCTGGCCCTGGGTGCTTGCCTCCATCCCCGCGCTGCTGGTGGCCCAGCACGCCTTCTACCTCTACTCAGTGAAAAGCCGCAGCGTCATCCCCCAGCGGGCGACCAAATCGTACTCCTTCCTGACGGTCGATTTCGATTCCCTGGAGGGAGCCTGGCGCCGCTACTTCGGGCCGGGACAGATCGTGCTGCGATTTGGCGTGCCGGCGATCCTGCTGGCCTGCGCCTGCCTGCTACAGGCCGGCCTGTTCTTCGGCGGCTGGTTCCCGAAGTCCCTGGCCCAGAGCGACACCGCTGCGCAGCTCCTCTATGCGGGCCGGTTCGGCCTGGCCGGCGCCTACGCCTTCGTGATGGTCCATCTCGGGATCCGGAACTTCCGCGCAGATCTCACCGGGGGCGGCGCCCTGTGGTGTGCCGTGACCATCCTCCTGGGCCCCGGCATCGCCATCGTGGCGGCCCTGGCCCTGCCCATGAAAGAGACGGAAACCTTCGCACGGGCAGCGCTCTTCTTCTTCGCCGGATTGTCGCCACAGAAGGTGATCGGCTACATTTCTGCTTCAGCCAAAAAAGCCCTGGGGGACGGCAACGTCTCGGATTCTGTGCTGAACAACAAGAGCCTGCTGTCCATTCGTGGGATCACCTTGGATATCGCCGAGCGGTTGCGGGAGGAGGGCATCGAGGATGCCTATGGTCTGGCCTTCGCCGAGCCCTATCACCTGCTGCGGAACACCAATTTCTCGCCCCGGCAGATCCTCTCCTGGATGGACGAGTCGCTGTTCTACTACTTCCTGCCGGATACAGCCGAGTGGCTGATCCGCCAGCATGGGATCACCGGCGCCATCGACCTTGCCTACCTGAGCCACCAGGCTGCCGATGCCATGAACCTCCTCGCCCCCAAGGTGATCGATGCCCTGTGCACCAAAGTGGGCATGCCGAGAGAAGAGTTCGACATGCTTCTGCAGCGGATGGCCGAGGATCAGCAGCTGATCCAGATCTGGAACCTTTACAACGCCATGGACATCTACCAGCCCAAGGCCTTTTCTGAGGAGGGATGAGCCATGAAACGATCCGCACTGGCACTGGGAATGGCGGTCCTTTGGGTGGCTGTCGGCCTTGGATGTGGGCTGACCGCCAAACAGAAGATGGCCCTGGCGGACTTCAGTCGATCCGCAGCCACCGTAGGAGACGCCGCATCCACGGAGATGCAGGTGTTCCGGGACAAGGGGATCCAGGCCAACACCCAGATCCTCCTGCTCAAGGGGGAGCCGAAGGTGGAGGGGCTGCCTACCCTGGACAGCCTTGACCGGGGCTATGAACTCAGCCGGGTCCAGCCCGTCATCCGCGCGGCCCAAACCCTGGCGGCCTACGGCAAGACGATGGCCGCCCTCACCAACGATTCCCAGACCGATGAGCTGAAAAAGGCCAGCACAGACCTGATCCAGAGTATCGGCCAGCTGCCGGAGGCCAAGGGCCACCTGGGGCCGGAGCAGCTCGATGCCTTCGGGACCGTGGTCCAGGACCTCGGCAGCCTCTGGGTCGAGCACAAGCGCAAGCAGGCTCTCGTCATGCTGGTGGACCGGTTCGGCCCGGCGGTGGAAAAGCTCTGCGACCGGCTCACCCAGGACTTCTCCTCGGGGCCCACCCAGGCCAGGGGCTGGGTCTACCTCCAGCTGCAGCTGACGAACGACCTGCTCGAAGGAAGCGCCTACTCCTATTTCCGGTCTTCCGCCACCTACGGGGAAAGACAGGTGGCCCTGAACGCCTACCTGCTGACCGCGGACCTCCGCGCGCACCGGGATGAAGTCTGCTCGCGGATTTCCGCTGCCGCCGCAGCCATGAAGAAGGCCAACGCCACCCTCATGCTTAGCATCCACGACGACCGCCCCTCCTCGGAGGACCTGAAGGCGCTGGGCGAACGGGCCAAGTCCCTGCAGTCCGCCATGAACATCCTGCTGCACCACTGACGGAAGGGAGCACCCATGCTGGGCGATCAACTGAGCACTGCCCTCACCAACCTCACGAAGCTCATCGTCAGGGAGAAGAACCCCGACAACCTGAAGCTGCTCATGGACCAGCAGGAGCGGTTGGCCGGAGAACTCCAGGTCTTCATCGACAAGGTCGTGGACCAGACCCTGCCGGAGTACGCCGAAGCCGCCACAGCCCTGGAGACTGCAAACAAGCTGGCTGAAGCCGCCAAGGCGGACCTTGATAAAGTGGCCGCCACCATCACGGCCATGGCCCGGGCCGCCGACAAGGTCAGCGCACTGGCGATCAAGGTGGGCGCCTAGGCATGGGACAATGTCCGCGTGCGCTACGACGAACCCCTCTTCCGGCCCCCCAGCGAGGCTGATTCTTTCATCCTCCAGGCCACCCTGGGTTGTTCCTGGAACGCCTGCACCTACTGCGCCATGTACCGGGGTAAGCGCTACCAGGTGAGGCCGCTTGACCAGATCCTGGCGGACATCATCGAAGCCGGAGTCAGGTTCACAGAGGACGTGCGGCATGTCTTCGTGGCCGACGGGGACCCCCTGGCCATGACGCTGGACCACTGGGAGCCCATCCTCCAGGCCCTGGCTGGCTCCTTCCCTCGACTTCGGCGGGTGAGCACCTACGCCACCGCCCGGAACCTGCTGGAGAAGTCACCTGTGGACCTCCGGCGACTCCGTGCGCTGGGTCTGTCCCTCCTCTACATAGGACCCGAATCCGGCGACGAGGTGACGTTGCATCGCCTGGCCAAGGGAGCTTCCGTGGCGGACCACGTCGAGGCGGCCCGCAAGGCCAAAGAGGCGGGCATGGAACAGTCCCTGATGTTCCTGCTCGGGGCCGGCGGCCAGGCGCGCAGCGAGGCCCATGCGCGAGCCTCGGGACGCCTTGCCACAGCCATGGACCCCCGCTTCCTTTCGACCCTCACCCTCACCGTGGTTCCGGGCACGCCCATCGACCGGCAGGAGGCCCGGGGCGCTTTCACTTTGCCGGACACGAGGGGCCTGCTCCAGGAACTGCGCTGGTTCATCGAGGAGGCCCATCCCAGCGCCGCGATCTTCCGTTCCAACCACGCCTCCAACTACCTGCCCATCGGCGGCCGCCTCCCCAGGGACCGGGAGGCGATCCTGGCTGCCGTCGATGAGGCCCTGGCTGGCCGCGTGCAGCTCCGACCAGAGTGGGCCCGAGGACTCTGACTCTTTCTAGATCGTCACGGTCGAAGCTTCGCCATTTTCCTGAAGCAAGCGGTCGAAGTCCTTCCATGAAAAGGCAAACCGCCCCTGGAGGCCCCAGTCGGGTCCCCAGGAATTGATGGCCCACACCAGCTGCTTCTCCGCATCCACGCCCAGGATTTCAAAGGCATGTCCACCACGGACAGCACCGCTGATCTTCACCAGGCCCTGGGCATTGGGTTTGTCGAAGCCCTCGTACCAGTTCACACCCACTTCCACGGGCCCCAGAGTGGACAGGGTCTTGAGCGCGTCGTCGAGGCCGAAACACCAGTGGTAGCCCTTGGCAAAACCCAGGTCGCGCAGGGCTTTCATGGCCCCCAGGACCGTGGAGCCGGTATCCGAGGGAGGATAGCTCCCCACGATGTTGTCATCCTTGGTGGCCTGGCTGTAGATCTTGCGCGCCAGGGCCTCGTTGTAGGTCACGCCCGCCTTCCGGTAGGGTTCCGAGCAGGCCACACCCACCGCGCCATTGCCGGTGCAGGAGCCAAGCTGCCCCTGGTTGAAGGCCTTCAGCGTCCGGGTCCAGATCCGGGTCTGGATGGTGGCTCCCTTGGGGAGGAGCACGGGGAAGTTCCGGCTGCGCTCATCGAAGTGCACGTGACGCCCAAGGCGTCCGCCATGCTTCGATGCATGCTCCGGAATCAAACCGATGCGGTGGGGGGGGTTTGGCACGGACGCCTCCTTGGTTTGGGTTGGGTTGGATGAGGCAATATAGACCCATCTAATTCCCGCGCAATACGTTATCAATGCCTGTTTTTTATAATATCAATTCACCAGGCTGATAACTTCCAGGAAGTACAACACATAGATGCATGTCCCATGAGTCAACTCTCGAGGCGCAACCAGACAACCGACCATCTTGTCGTAAAAAATCAACATTGAGCAATTTTTCACAATCAATGATAAGGTGTCCCGGTTGCTGTGGTTTTCCAACCCGAGGAGCCCATGAAGATTGCCGTTCCCATTGAGATCAGGGCTGGCGAAACCCGCGTGGCGCTGGACCCGGACTCCTGCAAGAAGTTGATCGGACTTGGGATCGACGTTGCGGTGGAGGCCGGGGCAGGAGCTTTGGCCCACTTCTCGGACCATACCTACCAGGAAGCGGGCGCCACCATCGTGGGGAACGCGGCCACGCTCCTGGGTGAAGCCGATTTCGTGCTGAAGGTGAACGCCCCCCAATCAAGGCCCGATGGCACCCATGAAGTCGATCTCATCCGGCCCGGGGGCATGCTGCTGGCTTCGCTCTTCCCCACGCGGAACCTGGACGCGGTGAAACGGATGGCGGAACGGAACCTCACCGTGTTCTCCACCGATTGCATCCCCCGAACCACCCGGGCCCAGGCCATGGATACGCTCTCGAGCCAGGCCAACATCGTGGGCTATAAGGGCGTGCTGATCGGGGCCATGGAGCTGCCGAAGTACTTTCCGATGTTCATGACGGCGGCGGGGACGACGCTGCCCGCCAAGGTCTTCGTCATTGGCGCCGGTGTGGCGGGCCTGCAGGCCATCGCCACCGCCAAGCGCCTGGGCGCCAGCGTCACGGCCACCGACGTGCGACCCGAGGTGAAGGAGCAGATCGAGTCCGTGGGCGGCAAGTACGTGGGCATCGACCTCAAACAGGGCGCCTCGGCAGGTGGCGGTTATGCCATGGAACTGTCGGCGGAGGACAAGGCCCTGCAGGCCAAAATGCTGGCCGACCACTGCGCCACCGTGGACGTGGTCATCACCACGGCCCTCATCGGGGGTGTCTTCGCCCCCAAGCTGCTGGACGAGACCCTCGTGCACAGCATGAAGCCCGGCTCGGTCATCGTGGACCTGGGCGCCGACGGCGGCGGCAACTGCACACTGTCGAAGCTGGGCACAACAGTTGAAGTCGGTGGCGTGAAGATCATCGCCCCACTCAACCTGCCGGCGACGCTGGCCACCCACGCCAGCATGCTCTTCTCGCGCAACCTGCTGAACTTCATGACGGCCTTCTGGGACAGGTCGGCCGTGCGCTTCAACCTCGACTGGGAGGACGACATCCTCAAGGGCTGCGCCGTGACCCACGAGGGCAAGGTGGTCCATGCACCCACACTGAAGGCGCTTGCCCAGGCGCAGGGAGGGAAGGCGTGATGATGCTGCTGGCACGCTCGGAACACGCGGCCCCGGCCGCTGGCGGTGGACACGGAGAACTGGACGTCATGGGCGCCATCTTCGTCTTCATGCTGGCCACGTTCATCGGCTTCATGGTCATCCAGCGGGTGTCACGCCTGCTGCACACGCCGCTCATGAGCCTCACCAACGCGATCTCGGCCATCGCCGTGGTGGGCGCCATCATCGTCTCCGCCGGAAAGGGTTCCCCGGGCTACATCACCGCCCTGGGCCTCGTGGCCATCTTCTGCTCCACCACCAACATCGTCAGCGGCTTCCTCATCACGGACCGCATGCTGAAGATGTTCAAGAAGCACGAGAAGGTGGCCAAGTGAGCGCCGAAACCTTGGTCCAGATCCTCTACCTCATCTCCACGGCGCTGTTCATCCTTTCCCTGAAGTGGATGAGCGATCCTGAGTCCGCCCGCAAGGGCGTATTCTCGGGCGTCGGGGCCATGGCCCTGGCGGTGGCGGGCACCCTCACCGGCGTCATCGCGACCGGCGGCACCCACTACTGGTGGATCCTCGGTGCCTTTGCCGTGGGCGCGGCCGTGGGCTACCCGCTGGCCCAGGTGCCCCTCACGGCGGTGCCCCAGCGGACCGCGCTCTCCCATGCCTTCGGCGGCCTGGCCGCGGGCCTGGTGGGCACGGCGAAATACTTCCTCTACTACGGGCAGAAGAACGAGGCGGCCCTGGCCCCCTTCATCGTGGTGGCCCTGGTGGCGGAGATCCTCCTGGGCTTCCTCACCTTCACCGGCTCCATCCTGGCGGCGGGCAAGCTGCAGGAAGTGAAGTGGATCCCCCAGCGTCCCGTCACCTACCCCGGGCAGAACGCCAGCAACCTCGGGCTTTTCGCTCTGGCCCTGGGCCTGGGCGTGGCGCTGGTGCTGCATCCCCTGGCCCCCTGGGCGCCCTATGCCTTCGGCGGCATCATCGCGCTGTCCCTGGCCTTCGGCGTGCTGCTGATCATCCCCATCGGCGGCGCGGACATGCCCACGGTGATCTCCATCCTCAACGCCTACGCGGGCCTCTCCGCTGTGGCAATGGGCTTCGTGCTGAACAACAAGCTGCTCATCACCGCGGGCGCCCTGGACGGCAGCTCGGGCCTGATCCTGTCGGTCATCATGTGCAAGGCCATGAACCGCTCCTTCTTCAACGTGCTGTTCGGCGCTTTCGGCCAGACCACGACGGCCAACGCCGAGGGGGAGCAGAAGGCCTACAAGTCGGACACCGTGGAGAGCGCCGCCCAGGTGATGGAACAGGCGAGCCTGGTGGTCATCGTTCCCGGCTACGGCATGGCCGTGGCCCAGGCCCAGCACAAGGTGCGCGAGGTCTACGACCTGCTCAAGAAGAAGGGCGTCACCGTGAAGTTCGCCATCCACCCCGTGGCGGGCCGCATGCCGGGCCACATGAACGTGTTGCTGGCCGAGGCGGAAATCCCCTACGACGACCTGGTGGAAATGGATGAGATCAACGGCGACATGCCCCAGGCCGATGTGGCGCTCATCATCGGCGCCAATGACGTGGTGAACCCCGCGGCGCGCTCCGACAAGAACAGCCCCATCTATGGCATGCCCATCATCGACGCCGACAAGGCCAAGACGGTCTACGCCATCAAGCGCTCCAAGGCGCCGGGCTTCGCAGGCATCGACAACGAGCTCTACTTCCTGGACAAGACCTTCATGCTCTTCGGCGACGCGAAGGTAGTGATGGGTGAGCTGGCCCGCAAGCTGGCGGGGGAAAGCGGGCACTGATTTTCTGGACTTCCCCCATCGATCGATCGGGGAAATGACGTCAATCCGGGACTTGGAGCGGCATGGCCTTCACCAGAACCTTCAAAGGACGGAGCTACGGGTTCGGGGATCTCAAGACTCTGCTCGCCAAGGCCTCACCACGGCGGTCTGCGGACGAACTGGCGGGCATCGCGGCTGCCTCCGAGGAGGAGCGGGCCGTGGCCCAATGGGTGCTGGCCGACCTGCCCTTGACGACCTTTCTGATGGATCCCCTGATTCCACCAGAAGAAGACGAGGTGAGCCGGCTTATCGAAATGTCCCATGATCGGATGGCCTTCGCCCCGATTTCATCGTTCACTGTGGGCGAATTCCGCGAATGGCTGCTCTCCGAGGTCACTGCCTACGCGGACATTGCCGCCATCCGCACAGGGATCACACCCGAAATGGCCGCGGCGGTCTCCAAGATCATGCGCAACCAGGATCTGATCGCCGCCGCCCGGCGCTGTTCGGTGACCACCCGCTTTCGCAACACCCTCGGACTTCCGGGCCGGCTCTCCACCCGCCTGCAGCCGAACCACCCCACCGATGATCCCCGTGGCATCGCCGCCAGTCTGCTGGACGGTTTGCTCTATGGCAGCGGCGACGCGGTCATCGGCATCAACCCAGCCACGGACAGCCCGAAGAACGTGGAGCGCCTGCTTCACCTCCTGGACGAGGTCATCCGCCGCCATGAGATCCCCACCCAGTCCTGCGTGCTGGCTCACGTCACCACGACCCTGGAACTCATCCACCGAAGCGTGCCGGTGGACCTGGTGTTCCAGTCCATCGCCGGGACGGAAGCGGCCAACAGGAGCTTTGGCATCAACCTGGCGCTGCTGGCCGAGGCCCATGACGCCGCCCGCTCCCTGAAACGGGGGAACCTCGGCGAGAACCTGATGTACTTCGAAACCGGCCAGGGCAGCGCCCTGTCGGCCAACGCCCACCACGGCATCGACGCGCAGACCTGCGAGGCCCGGGCCTACGGGGTGGCCCGCGCGTTCTCGCCCCTCCTGGTCAACACCGTGGTCGGCTTCATCGGCCCGGAATACCTGTTCGACGGCAAACAGATCATCCGCGCCGGGTTGGAGGACCACTTCTCCGGCAAGCTGCTGGGCCTGCCCATGGGTTGCGACGTCTGCTACACCAACCACGCCGAAGCGGACCAGAACGACATGGATGGTCTGCTGACGCTGCTCGCAGTGGCAGGTTGCACCTACATCATGGGAGTTCCCGGAGCCGACGACATCATGCTGGCCTACCAGAGCACCTCCTTCCATGACGCGCTGTACCTTCGCCGGGTGCTTGGCCTCCGGCCGGCGCCCGAGTTCGAGGAATGGCTGAACCGTGTGGGGATCTTCGATGGCCGGAATGCCCTGAGCCAGGGCAACCCCTCACCAAAGCTGCTCAGGGCCATCCAAGAATTGTCGGACGGGACACCATGACCGCTTCCAGGGTGGCCCTGCGCCGCCTCACCCAGGCGCGCATCGCCCTGGGCCGGGCCGGACATGCCCTTCCGACCCAGGCGCAACTGGACTTCCAGCTGGCCCATGCCCAGGCGCGGGACGCGGTGCACGTACCCTGGAATATCGAGGCCTTCGCCGGGCAAGTCCGGAACCTTGGCGAAGAGGCACTGCTCCTGGCAACGGCTGTCGGCAGCCGCGACGAGTACCTCCGGCGTCCCGACCTCGGCCGGCTTCTCGACGAAGACTCCCGGGCGCGACTGAAACAGCTGCGTAACCAGGACACCGATGTGGCCCTGATCATCACCAACGGTCTATCCTCGACGGCCATTGAGCGGCATGGAATTCCCTTGGTGCAGGCGATCAGGAACGCCTATCGGACCCGCTCCTTCCGTCTTGCGCCAGTGGCCCTGGTGCCCAATGGCCGGGTGGCCTTGTCGGACGACATCGGTGGCGCCCTGGCTGCCCGGGTGGCGGTGATCATCGTCGGCGAGCGCCCCGGCCTGAGCGCCGCGGACAGTCTCGGGATCTACCTGACCTTCGCCCCGCATCCGGGTACCACCGACGCAGGGCGCAACTGCATCTCCAACGTCCGTCCCCCTGAGGGTCTGGGCTACGAGGCCGCCGCCGCAAAGCTGCTCTTCCTGACGGAGGAGGCCCTCCGCCTTGGCCTTTCCGGCGTAGCGCTCAAGGACGACCTGTCAGGTTGGCTGGGATGAAGATGCGCCCGGATCCAGCTCAGAATCAGCGCGTCAAAACCGGGGAAGCCTCCCCGCACGGCCTGACCCAAAGACCTATCTTGAGGATGGGTTTGTTCGAATCCATGGAGTGTGCATGTTCAAGTTGACCCCCCGAGCCTGGCTCAACACCCTCTTCCTGCTGGGCACACTGGTGTTGGCCCTGGTGCTGGTGCCCTGGAAGCTGGCCACCCAGGGACTCCGCCTGAGCGAGGTGCTGGTCTTCCTGGTGATGTACTCGGCCATCGGCCTCTCCATCACCGTGGGCTACCATCGGCTGTTCAGCCATCGCGCCTTCCGCGCCACCTGGCCTCTGCGGCTGCTGGCCCTGCTCCTCGGGGCCGCGGCCTTTCAGAACTCTGCCCTGGCCTGGAGCAGTGACCATCGCCATCACCACCGGTTCGTGGATGACACGGAGCGCGACCCCTACCCTGTCCGCAAAGGTTTCTGGTATGCCCACTGGCTCTGGGTCATGGAAGCCAAGGAGCGCCCCATGGATTCCGTGGGCGACCTGCAGCAGGATCCACTGATCCGTTGGCAGCACCATTACCACTTCTGGATCGGAGCCGCGGTCGCAGCCCTGCCCGTCCTCGCCGTGGGATGGATGACCCGCAACCTCATCGGCCAGCTGGTGATCGGCCTCCTGCTGCGGATCGTGGCCACGCACCACAGCACCTTCCTGATCAACTCGGCGGCCCACTGGTTCGGCACTCAGCCCTACACGGACACCAACAGCGCCCGGGACAACGCCTTCCTCGCGCCCCTCACCTTCGGCGAGGGGTATCACAACTACCATCACATGTGGCAGTGGGACTATCGCAACGGCCCGCGCTGGTACCAGTGGGACCCGGCCAAATGGCTCATCGCGGCGGCCGCCTGGGTGGGCCTGGCCCGCGGCCTGCGCCGGGTTCCGGACACCGAGATCCAGCGTGCCAAGGTGGCCATGGAAGCTCGACTGCTGGTGGCGACCCTCGCGGCAGACGCCCATCAGGCCAAATCCACCCTGGAAGCGGCCCATGCCCGCGTGGATGCGGCCCTGTCCGCCCTCCAGACCCGGCTCGATGCTTGGCAGGTGAAGAAGACTGAATGGAAGGCGAAGGGCCATGCCCAGGCTGAAGCCTGGTCCGTCCTCCGCGGCGAATGGAAGATCCAGCGCACTCAGCTTCGCCAGGACCTGCAGTCAGCCTGGGCGGACTGGCGCCGGGCCAGGCAGCAGGTGAAGCGTCAGGCACTGGCCTGAGGCCAAGCCCCGGAAGCAGCGGCCCGGGTGTTCAGCGATCGAGGAACTTGGCGAACTCGGAAACGGCTGCGCGCTCGGTCACCAGGCCGTTCTCCACCGCAGCCGGATCGGCATAGCCAAGGGCCATGCCGCAGACCAGCATCTGCTCGGGCCTGAAGCCCAGTTCGTCGGCAATGATCCGGTGGAACTGGGTGAAGGCCGCCTGGGGACAGGTGTGCAGCCCCCGGGCGCGAGCGGCCACCATGATGTTCTGCAGGAACATGCCGTAGTCCAGCCAGCTGCCCATTTGCATCACCCGGTCGATGCTGAAGATAAGCCCGACGGGCGCATCGAAGAAGTGGTAGTTGCGGCCATGCTGGCGGTGCATGCCCTCCTTGTCCGTCTTGTCGAGGCCAAGGAGCCCGTAGAGATCCCAGCCGACCTTGCGGCGACGGTCGAGGTAGGGCGAGGTCCACTCCTTGGGGTAGTAGTCGTACTCCTGCTGGTAATTGTCCCGTTCTGCTGGGTCTTCGTAGGCCGCGCTGATGCGCTCGGAAAGCCGCTGCTTGGCCGCGCCGGTCAGCACATGGACCTGCCAGGGCTGGGTGTTGGTGCCCGAGGGCGCCCGCGCAGCGACGCGCAGGATGTCTTCCACCATGCCCCGCGGCACGGCCGTCGGGAGGAAGGCTCGCATGGATCGCCGGGTGGTGATGGCGGCGTCCACCGCGGCGGTCTGCGCCTCGCTGGGCGGGTCGAACAGGCTCACGGGAGTTCCTTTCCGGGCACCGGGCTCACTCGAATTGGTAGTCCTCAGGCACCACGATGATGCCCTTGTCAGAGATGGTGAAGCGCTGCCTGTCCTTCTCTGGATCGAAGCCGATGGTTTCACCGGGGGGGATTTGAACGTGCTTGTCCACGATGCAGCGGCGCAGCCTGGCACCCCGCCCCACGGTGACGTGGTCGAAGAGAATGGAGTCCTCCACCACCGCCTCCTCGTGGATGTGCACGCGGGACGCCAGGATCGAATGGCGCACGATGCCGCCGATGATCACCGTGCCCGCACCCATGATGGAATTGGTCATCAGACCATCCTTCCCACTCCCCCCGGGCACCATCCGGGCGGGCGGATTCTGGCCATGGTAGGTGCGGATGGCCCAGTCGTCCTGGTAGAGGTCCAGGGGCGGCACGGGCTTGAGCAGGTCCATGTTCGCCTCGTAGTAGGCATCGAGGCTGCCCACATCGCGCCAATACCGGTCCGGCGTGACCCTGCCCCGAACGCCGCCGAACTCGTAGGCATAGACCTTGTGCGAGCCGATCATCCCGGGAATGACATCCTTGCCAAAATCATGGCTGGAGTCCTCCCGAGCGCAGTCGGCCTTCAGCTGCTCGATGAGCAGGTCCTTGGTGAAGACGTAGATGCCCATGGACACCAGCGCGGTCGATGGATCACCGGGAATGGACTTGGGCCGCTCCGGCTTTTCCTGAAACTCGATGATGCGGCCTTCCCCGTCGACGGCCATGACACCGAAGGCGTTGGCCTCCCCGATGGGCACCTTCATGCAGGCAATGGTCAGATCCGCGCCATTCTCTCCATGGGCCTGGACGAGGGCGGCGTAGTCCATGCGATAGATGTGGTCGGCGGCCAGGATCAGCACATTCCTGGCTTCGTTGCGCTCCAAAAGGAACAGGTTCTGGTTGATGGCGTCCGCCGTGCCCGAGTACCAGGAGGCGCCGGTCCGCATCTGGGGCGGTACCACGGTGATGTACTCGCCGCACTCGGGGTTGAAGATGGACCAGCCATCCCGCAGGTGCTTGTGCAGGGAATGGGATTTGTACTGCGTGAGCACCAGGACCCGGCGCAGCCCGGAATGCAGGCAGTTCGACAGCGTGAAATCGATGACCCGGTACTTGCCTCCAAAGGGCACGGCCGGCTTGGCGCGGTCGGCGGTCAGCGGCTGCAGCCGTGAGCCACTGCCGCCGGCGAGGAGGATGGTCAGCGTGTTGTCGGCCATGGATGCTCCTTCAGAGGGTTGAGTTCAAGCGACCCCGACCCCGGGGTTCCTGCTGGCAAATAGAACCGACAAATAATGATACGTCCAGACATTAGACCTATTTGGCGACAAATCAACCAAAAGTAACTCTGGGAAAGTTTCCATCGAGCCCCGAAACTTGACGCGGGTGCCTGCCAATCCAGAGCAGGAGTCCCGTTGCAGTTCGTGACCGCTGTCCGTCCAGTCTCACTCACCCGTCCACGGACTGGCATGAAATGATGGGAAGATCTTGGATTCCCCATGTTCAGACGATTCCTCGCGTTCCTGCTGATCGCCTTGCCACTGTCGCTGGCGGCGTCGCCACGCGTGGTCCGCGTGTCCATCTTCCCTCATCGCCCGGCCACCTTCATGGAGGCGGATGGAAAGGCCCGTGGATTCTACGTGGACATGATCGAGGACGTGTGCCGAGCCAAGGGCTGGCAGGTCGTATACCAACCGGGCTCCTTCGCGGACAGCCTCCAGCGCCTTCGACTGGGGGAAGCGGACCTAGCCACCAGCGTGGCCTACACCGATGAACGGGCAAAGTATCTCGACTACGGCAAGGAGGTCACCTTCACGGTCTGGAGCATCCTCTACGCCAACTCGAAAGTATCGATCCAGAGCGTGTTCGATGTGCGTGGGCGGCGGGTCGCGGTGATGAAATCCGATGTGAACGGGCAGCACTTCATCGACCTCTGCCGCAAGTTCGAAGTCCAGGCCACCTTTGTGGAAGTACCCTCCTTCGAGGAGGTGCTGCGCCTTGTCGCCGCCGGAGGCGCCGAGGCGGGAGTGACCACCAGCATATTCGGATACTCGCGGGAGGCGGACTTCTCGGTGGTGCGCACGCCAGTGGTTTTCAACCCCTTCCCGACCTACTTCGCGACCACCAAGGGCCAGAATGCCGACCTCCTGCAGGCCCTGGATGACTACCTCGCCGCAGGACGGAACAAGCCCGATTCCGGCTACACGAAGGCCGTCAACCGGTGGCTGAGCCCTGGTGGCGGCGGGAGCCTCCCCGCCTGGCTCCCCAGGGTGGCCTTGGCCCTTGGACTGGCTTTCGCCCTGGCTTCCGCGGCCATGTTCCTGTTCCGGTACCGGGTGCGCGTGGCCACCGCACAAGCCCGGGCTCTGAACGATGCCCTGCAGGCAGAACTCGCCGAACGCAAGCGTCGCGAGGACGTGATCCTGAACGTGGCCAGCGGGGTCTCGGCCGCCACCGGGGATTCCTTCTTCCAGGAACTGACCCGCTACCTGGCCCAGGCCGCCAAGGCAGACGCCGCCTTCATTGGGGAATCCTTCCTGAAGGACGGGGCAGAATGGGCGCGCACCCTTGCTGTCTTCATCGATGGCCAGGCCGTGCCCGGCTTCGACTACCCCCTGGCTGGAACCCCCTGCCGGGCCGTCTACCGGGGTGAACCCTGCATCCACCCGGACGACGCCCAGAACCTGTTCCCGGACTTCAAGCTGCTCCGGGACCTAGGCATCTCTGGCTATGTGGGTTGTCCACTCCTGGATGCCTCTGGCCAAACGAAGGGTATGCTGGCGGTTCTGAGGCGAACCCCCGAGCAGCACCCGGAGGAAACTGCCTCGCTTCTGAGGATTTTTTCGAGCCGGGCCACGGCGGAACTGGAACGACTGGCCGCAGGGCGGGATCGCGAAGTCATGGAACGCCAGATGCAGCATGTCCAGAAGCTGGAAAGCCTCGGCATCCTCGCCGGCGGCATCGCCCACGACTTCAACAATCTGCTCACCGCCATGCTCGGCCACCTCAACCTGGCCCAGTCCAGGATCCACCCAGAGTCCCCAGCGGTTCCGGCCCTAGACAATCTGGAGCGAATCATCCACCGAACCACGGACTTGACCCGCCAGATGCTGGCCTATTCCGGCAAGGGCCGCTTCCTGGTCCAGGACCGGGACCTCAACCAGGTGATCCAGGAAATGGTCCACCTGCTCGAGGTTTCCATCTCGAAGAAGGTGTCACTGCGGTTGAACCTGGCCGAAACACCCGCGCCCATCACCGCCGACGGGGCCCAGATCCAGCAGGTGCTCATGAACCTGGTGACCAATGCCGCGGACGCCATCGGCGAACGGGAAGGCACCATCCGGATCAGTACCCAGGTGACAATCCTTGACCGGGCCTACCTGGACCAGGTCTTCCACGGGCAGGAACTCCAGGCGGGCCGCTTCACCATCCTGGAGGTGCAGGACGACGGCTGTGGCATGAGTCCCGAGGTCCTCTCCCGAATCTTCGATCCCTTCTTCACCACCAAACCCACTGGGCACGGCCTCGGCCTGTCCGCCACCCTGGGCATCCTCCGGGGGCATCACGCAGGGCTGAGGATCTACAGCGAGCAAGGACGCGGGAGCACCTTCAAGGTCCTGTTCCCGGCTGCGGCGGAATCTCCCGCAGAGAAGGAGGCAACCGCGGTCAGCGAGGTCTCGCTCCGCGGTCTGCGGGTGCTGCTTGTCGACGACGAGGAGATGCTGCGCGAGTCGACTTCCGAGGCGCTGGAATCCTTCGATGTCGAGGTTCTGGTGGCTGCTGATGGCCAGGAGGCTGTCGACCTGGTGTCCAGGGAAGGAGATGCCATCGATCTGGTGTTCATGGACCTGACCATGCCCCGCATGGATGGTCGACAAGCCTTCCAGGAAATCCGCCGCATCTGTCCGGGGGTGCCAGTGGTGCTTACCAGTGGTTACAACGAGCAGGAGTCCATCCAGGATTTCATCGGCCGCGGCCTGGCCGGGTTCCTTCAGAAGCCCTACACCCTCAAAGCCCTCCGCGAGACTCTCCAGCTCTGCGCCAGACCGGGAACTACCAGGCAGCGCTCCCGGGAATAGCATTCCCGGGTCCATGGGACCTCACATTCACGTCAATGGCCAGCATCAGCGCAGGCCAAGCCTCGCCTTGAATCCTGCCCAGTCCTGCTTGGCCTTCAGGAAAGCCTCCACATCGGGGCAGAGGAGGAAGGGGTTGGTGCGCTTCTCCCAGGCGATGGTGGAGCTGGGGCGAGCGCCGTAGTCATGGCCGGGCCAGAGGGTGGTGTGATCGGGCCACTCCCGCAGCAGGCGCTGCAGGCTGGCCCACTCGGTACGGCCATCGGCTTCGGATTGGGTACCGCCCACCTTGCCCACGAAGAGCAGGTCCCCGGTGAACGCCGCACCCTCTCCCTCGACGAGGAAGGCCAGGTGGTCGTGGTAGTGGCCGGGGACATGCCAGACGCGGATCGAGTAGGCCCCGAAGGGAACACGGTCCCCATCCTTGAGGGTGAGATCCACCGGACCCGGGTGGCCCGGGCCAGCGGCGACCACGGCGCCGGTCAGCGCCTTTGCGGCCTCGTTGCCATTGGCATGATCCGCGTGCCCGTGGGTGTTCAGGATGTGGGAGATCCTCAGCCCCTGGGCCCGGGCCCGCTCCACGAGGACCTCAGGTGAATAGGAAGGATCGATGACCACACCCAGGCCCGCTCCCCGGTCGCCCAGGAGGTAACCGAAGTTGCGGTCACCACCCACCCGGATCTGCTCGAAGATGAACCGCATCCGCACCCCCAGTCATGAGTCCAGGATGGCACCGCTGCGAGCGCCCGCTAACCCTTCCTTGCCGCCGGACAGCCCCCGGAGCTGCAGCCCCCGCAGCTGCCGCCCGAGGATGGCGTGCGGCGCCCGGTTCCCAGATCCTGGATGGCACCACGGATGAAGTAGAGGGCCGAGAGTCCGGCGGCGGAAGCGGCGATGAGGGTCTGGAGGTTCATGGCCGCCTCACACGAAACCAATGGCGCGACCCACGGCCACGGTCATCCAGGCCAGTCCCCAGCCGAGGACGAGGCCATAGCCGACGGTGAAGGCCGCCCAGCGCCAGCTGCCGGCCTCCCGGCGGATCATGGCGATGGTGCCCAGGCAGGGCGTGTAGATGAGCGTGAAGACCATGAACGCCAGGGCCGTGAGCGGGGTCAGGCCCGAGCCATCCCGGAGGGCCACCTGGAGCGGACTGAGGCGCTCACCCTCCTTGGGTTCTTCGCTGGCCTGGTGGATGACCGCCATGGTGGAGACCACGATCTCTTTCGCGACGAACCCCGCGGTGAGCGCGATGACATCCTTCCAGGCTTCGGCCCGCTTGTGGTCGGGATCAAGGATGGGCCGCAGGATGGGCTCCACCTTCTGGCCCAGCCGCGCCGCCAGGCTGGTGTTCACAATGCGGCTCTCGTGCGCGAGCTGAATGGCCTTGAGCCGCTCGTCAGATTCCGCTGCAGGCAGTTTTAGGGCCACCACCGCCTGCCGCTGCTGCTGGTATTCCAAGGTCCACTGCCGGTTGGCGATGCCTGGATAGCGGGACAAGAACCACACCAGGGTGGCGCCGGCGAAGATGGTCGTGCCTGCCCGGGTCAGGAAGACCGAGCCCTTCTCCCACATGTGGATGAGGGTGGCCTTGAGGGTGGGCAAACGGTAGGGGGGCAGCTCCATCACGAAGGGCGAGCTGGGTCCGCTGAACAAGGCGCTCCGCAGCAGGCGGCCCATGAGCACAGCCAGGCCCAGGCCCAGGAAGTGCATGGCGATGATGGCAAGGGCCGCTTTGAAGGGCGTGAAGAAGGTGCCGGCGATGACGATGTAGACCTGGAGGCGCGCCGAGCAGCTCACCAGAGGGGTCACCAGCATGGTGATGAGGCGGTCCTGGGGGCTTTCGATGGTGCGGGCCGCCTGGATCGCGGGCACATTGCAGCCGCTGCCCATGATGAGGGGGATGAAGCTCTTCCCGTGGAGGCCCATGACATGCATGAGGCGGTCCATGATGAAGGCCGCCCGGGCCATGTAGCCGGTGTCCTCCAGGAAGGCGATGCAGCCCATGAGGATCATGATCACGGGCACGAAGACGATCACCGCGCTCACGCCGGGGATGACGCCATCCACCAGCAGGCTGGTGAGCTCGCCGGCGGGCAGGCGGGCCGCGGCGAAGTTGGACAGGGCCTTGAACCCATCTGCGATCCAGTCCTGGGGGATCTTCCCGATGATGAAGGAGAGCGAGTACATGAGGGCCAGCACGCCGACAAAGATGGGCATGCCCAGCACGCGATGGGTGAGGAGGGCATCCAGTTTGGCAGTGGGGGTCTTCTTGTCGTCGGCCGCCGTGGCCACTTCCTTCACGAGGCCATGGGCGAACCCGTAGCGGCGCTCGGCCACCAGGGTCGCGCCGTCGGCACCCAGATGGGGCTCCAGGAAGGCGAAGCTCTTGACCAACTGCTGCCGGATCGCCTCGCTGGCGTGGCTTTCGCCCACCACGCGCTTCGCCTCGACATTGTTCTCAAGCAGTTGCAGGGCCAGCCATCGGGGCGGCATCGCGGCTTCCAGCTGCTCATCCCGGCAGATCTCCGACTGCAGTTTGGCGAGTTCGCCCTCGATGTCGTGACCATAGTCCACCACGATTCGTCGGCAGCGGTTGGATTCTCCCCGGGCCATCTCACCCAGGAGGGTCTTGAGCTCGGTGATGCCCTGGTCCCGGTTCCCCACCGTGGGGATCACCGGACCACCCAACAGCAGTTCCAGGGCGGGCACATCGATGTGGACGCCGCGGTTCTCGGCGTCATCCACCATGTTCAGCACGAAGGCCACGGGCTTGCCCAGCTCCAGGAGCTGGGTGCTGAGGTAGAGGTTGCGTTCCAGGTTGGAGGCATCGAGCACGTTCAGGACCAAGTCCACTTCGGGAGAAGCCAGAAAATGCACCGCCACCCGTTCGTCCTCGCTGCGGGCCGCCAGCGAATAGGTGCCCGGAAGGTCCACCACCTCCATGGTGGTCCCGCCATGTTCGAACGTGCCGCTTCGGCGTTCCACCGTCACTCCCGGCCAGTTGCCCACGTGATGCCGGGCGCCGGTCAGGGCATTGAACAGGGTTGTCTTGCCACAGTTGGGATTGCCTGCGAGGGCGACGGTGAGGGTCATCAGGCCACCGGCTGGACGAGAATGCAGGCGCTTTCCTCCCGCCTCAGCGAGAGGTGGTACCCTTTGATCACGAGTTCCATGGGATCGCCCAGAGGTGCCAGCTTTTCAACCCGCAACCTGGCGCCACGAATGAACCCCATCTCCAGCAACCTCTGGCGCACCGGTCCCTGGGCTTTCACCTCGATTACTTCTCCCTGATCCCCAGGTTGGAGAAGACTTAGTGGAATTGGAGGATTTTGAGTCATAGTCTCAACTCGATGCTCCAGTGTATCTCAACCCTTGGCCAGAACAAGCTTCTGCGGAAAGGATGTGATCTCCGTCTAAACTGGAGGCAATGAAACCCACCAGCCCTCTGACCTTGCCCAACGCATTGACCCTGCTGCGGATCCTGGCGATCCCCTTCTTCGCCATCGCGGTCTGGTACGGCCACCACTGGCAGGCCTTTGTCCTCTTCGCGGCCGCGGGATTCACGGACCTCCTGGATGGCTTCATCGCCCGGACCTTCAACCAGAGCTCCGAGTTGGGGGCAGTCCTCGACCCTGCCGCAGACAAATTGCTGATGACGACCGCCTTCCTCCTGCTGGCCTTTCGCACCCAGGGGATGACGGCACCCATCCCGGTGTGGGTGGCCATCCTGGCGATCTCCAGGGACGGCTTGATCTCCTTCTATGCCTTTGCCTCGACAGATCGGCTGAACAACAGAAAGTTCCAGCCGAGCTGGCTGGGAAAACTCAGCACGGCCATGCAGTTGATCGCCGTCTCGCTGGGCCTGTTCTTCAATGCCTTGGGCTATCGGCCATGGATGGAGCCCTTCCTTCCGGAGATGTACTGGGTGGTGGCCATCCTGGCTTTGTCCTCTGGTGTTCACTACTTCGTGCGGGCCACCCGGACCCCCATGGCCTGCTAGACTGGATCTTCCGCGTCGGGAGACGCCGAAGGAGCTGCCATGAGAAAGTTCACCCCGAAGGGGGCTGGAACCGCGCCCGTCAAACCGAGAACCACGGCCAAGCGCCCACCGGCCCGTGCGGCTTCCCGCACAGAGGACCAGCCTGTCCGCCGTCCCGCTGCCCATTCCGAGGACCGTCCCGTCCGCCGTCCCTCCGCCCATTCCGAGGACCGGCCTGTCCGCCGTCCCGCTGCCCATTCCGAGGACCGGCCTGTCCGCCGTCCCGCTGCCCATTCCGAGGACCGGCCTGTTCGCCGTCCCGCTGCCCATTCCGAGGACCGGCCTGTCCGCCGTCCCGCTGCCCATTCCGAGGACCGGCCTGTCCGCCGTCCCGCTGCCCATTCCGAGGACCGGCCTGTTCGCCGTCCCGCTGCCCATTCCGA
>CAISFO010000034.1 GCA_903884655.1 uncultured Holophagaceae bacterium
AGGCATGGTCTGACCCTGGGCGAGCTGGGCGGCTGGTTCTGCCGGACCCTGGGGCTTGAGGTCGATTACCAGGTGGTGCCCCTGGAGGGTTGGCATCCGGAGCAGGCGCCCGGCTGCGGCTGGCCGCTCCTGGATCGCGCCTGGGTGAATCCCAGCCCCAATGCGCCCTGCCTGGGCATGGCCCGCTGTTATCCCGGCACGGTGATGCTCGAGGGCACGGTCCTCAGCGAAGGGCGGGGCACCACCCGGCCCCTGGAAGTGTTCGGCGCGCCGGACCTGGATCCCGCGGCCGTGCTGGCGAAAATGGCCGCCCTCGCTCCGGAGTGGATGCAGGGCTGCCGCCTGCGGCCCTGCTGGTTCGAGCCCACCTTCCACAAGCACGCGGGCCGGCTCTGCGCCGGGGTCCAGCTCCACGTGGAGGACCGCGCCTACCGGCACGGGCTGTTCCGCCCCTGGCGCCTGATGGCGCTGGTGTTCAAGGCCCTGCGCCAGCTCAGGCCCGACCAGGAGCTCTGGCGGGATTTCCCCTACGAATACGAACAGGGCCGCCTGGCCATCGACCTGATCAACGGCGGCGAGGACCTGCGGCGCTGGGTGGAGGATCCCGCGGCCGAACCGGGAGACCTGGAGGCGCTGGCCGTCCCCGACGAAGCCGGGTGGAGGCGGGCGCGCAAGGCGTTCCAACTCTACCCGTAGGTGTTGTGGCGCCCCACCGGCCATCCTCGAACCGGGGCGCCCCGGATCGGATCGCTGGCGTTCGAATACGTGCTGGTGTACCGGCCAGTCCTGGGCCAGGTGTCCCGGCTGCAATAGGCGACCCGGTGGCAGCGCGAGCAGTACCTTTAGCCCGGGTTCCGCACGAAAGTCACTAACCAGCTTTGTTTCCAATCCAGAGGACCGAAATTAGTCCCTATCGGGCCGGAACCTGGCCTCGTCAGACCCAGGTCCTGATCGGCTTCATCGGGTCGCCCGGGATGCCCAGGAGACGGTAGATCTCCCTGGGCCGCTGCTCGGGGATGCTGCCGCGGCGGATGGCGATCTTTCGGCCATCTGCCGTGGGCATGACCACGGTGGCGACGTGGTGGGTGCTGAGTTCTTCGCGCAGGGTTTCCCAACTCGTGTGGTCCCCTGCGCCCTGGAGGAGATGCTCGATGGCTGCCTGGAGGTGGTAGGCCAGGACGCACAGGAAAATGTGGGTCTCCACCCGGGTCTCCTTGCGGTGGTAGACCGGACGCATGTCCAGCGTCCCCTTGAGGTCGCGGAAGGCCGCTTCCACGCGGGAGAGCACCATGTAGGTTCGCCAGATCTCCGCCGCTTCCAGGTCCGTGCGTGAGGTCTTCAGGAAATAGGCGCCGTCCAGTTCCTGCGCCCGGGCCCGCAGGGCCTCCTTCACCGGCCAGACCAGGAGGCCGCCCTGGCGCTCCATCGCATAGTAACGGGCCGCCCGGGGATACCGTTCCCGCAGCCGGCCCACCCGTTCGAACAGATCCGCATCGGTCAGGGGATGCTCTTTCTCCAGGCCTTGGCGCACCCGCTCGCCCAGCTTCTCCAGGTCTTTCAGGAGCCGCTTCTCCTGGCGTTCCCGGATCGCCCGGTCCTTCTCGGCCCGGGCCGGGCTCACGCACAGCAGGTAGGCCAGCCCGTCCTGCTCGATCCGCTTGATCTGGATCGGCAGCTTCATGGCGCTGGGCTCCAGCTCGCGCCAGCCTTCCAGCTGCTCGAACTCGCCCAGCAGCGGCCCGCGCTGATTCTGGAACCCGGCCACCAGGTAGTGATACTTGCGCGAGCGGACCAATTCCAGGTTCCTCCGGCTGGCAAAGCCGCGGTCCATGACCACCGTGAGCCCGCCTTCAATGCCCGTGCGCTGTTCCAGGGCATCCAGCATGGCCCCCACCGTGGTCCCGTCGATGGTGGCCCCGTCGTAGATCTCGTGGCCGATCGGGAAACCGTCGCCGTCGAGCATCAGGCTCATCGCCACCTGCTTGCAGTCGGTGCGCATCTGCTTGTTATGTCCGCGCTTGGCCTTGGGGGTCGCCTCCATCTGGCCTTCGAAGTGGGTGTTGGTCAGGTCGTAGAGCAGCAGTTGACCTTGCAGATTGAACAGCGACTTCTCTCGGGCGTGGAGTTCCCGCTCGATTTCGACCCGCTTGCCGTGCAACGTGTCCAGGTTCCGGTAGAACTTGTCCTCGTTGAGTTTTGAGGGATCGGTGGCCAGCACGTCGGCGATGGCAACCCGGCCCGCCCAGTCGACCATCGCCAGTTCCGAGGCCGGGTGGATCAGCCGGTTCAGGGTCATCACCTCGGTCAGCTGCCGCGCCCGGTTCGACAGCCCCACGGCCTTGAGCACGGCATCCAGTTCCAGCCGCTGCCAGATCTGATGCCCCACGTGGAGCGGCCCCACTTCCCGGATGTCCTGGATCTGCACGCCGGAGGTCTTCACCGGCACCACCTCGGGCACGGCGGTCTCGCCGGCCAGCGGCTCCTCGGCTGCGACCTCCAGCTGGCTTTGCTTGGCCTGGCGCGTGCGCACCCGGCGCACCGCATCCTCGACCCGGGGATCCGGGAACAACGAGGGCTGGCCACCCAATGCGGCCTGGATCCGATCCGCGAGGTCGAGCCACTCTTCCTTGGGGCCCGGATCCATATGGCCGAGGTTGCAGATCACCTTGTGGCGGGGGCCGGCCGGCGTGTTCACCGATTCAACCAGCAGGTGGTTGACGTAGGTCTTTTCCCCATACTTGGCGACCGTACGCTTGATGAACATGGTGACCCTAATATCGGTCACAACGTAACAATGTCAATAGCTATAGAAAATAATTTAGTGCCTAAATTGACACTTTTTGAAATCCGTTCATGAAAACATTGGGCCTACCTTGCTCAGGTAGGCCCAATTGGGGACGTGCGTACGGAACTTGGGCTAG
>CAISFO010000035.1 GCA_903884655.1 uncultured Holophagaceae bacterium
AACACCTCGAAAGCATTGGGCTGGGGTGAAGCGCATTTTCACAGGTGCTGTGAATCCTAGCAGTAGGGAATTGACCTTCTTACTGGTGATATAGCCTATCTTAAGTAAGGTTCAAGCTGCTGAACCTCACGGATTCAGGATCCGTCTTGTCGAACTTGACCTTGCCTTGGGCCGCCGGGATGTCAGGGGAAACATTCATGGTGACGGCGTGCTGGAAAATACTGGGAAGGGCGTAGGCAGTGATGGGCGACAGGGCCAAAGCCACCGTCACCATGGTGATATGGGAAGTTCTCATCTTTGATCTCCATCGGGAGTCGCCCTTGGAATCCAGGAAGTCTGGAGAGCGATCCATCTCTGATGCCTGGAGCAATTTCCGAACCATTGTCTAACAACCACTTTATTAGCCACTTCCAGAACAAGTGGCCATCGATGAGGCATCTTCCAATCAAAATGGTGGGACCCATTCAATCAACAATGCACAACTGAAGCGTCGCGACTCGTCACCACCAAACCATGCCCAGCTACAGCGCCATGGTCGCCGTTGCCCGCGCTCTGACCTGGCGTCGACTTTGAAAACAAACCCTAGCGCGGCGAAGTTGGGACGCGGCGACGAGGTTATGCCACGCGCGGACGCAGCAGCGCCTTACAACGCGTTTGTGGATGCGTCCTTTGGGGCCCACCATTCCGTCGCACGCCACTGCTCATCTCACCGCTCCCTGCACTGTTCATGGGCGGCTGCCAGGGGCGAGGAGGGCAATGACGACCTTCGACCAGGGATGAGGACCCTGACCGAGGTGAACCTTTAAACGCGGCCCTCTCGAGCCAGCCGAAGGATCCCTGGGTCTACGGAATGTTTGACGAAGTGTATCGATGCGCCCCGCCTGGATGGCGACTCTCCGTGTTCGCCGACCAGCTTTATCCGCACCCGGAAAGGTCGGGAACCGCCGCTGGGCCAGTCCTGGACTTGGTTTATCAAGGCCGGACCTCTGCTCCAGTGGGGAGGCTTCCCGCCGGGCACGCGAATCTTCTCCGTGCGTCCCACCCCGCACGAGGAATTTTCCCTCGAATCCGTAAGCTACACTGACGTCATCAATCAAGTCCCGTCGGAAGAGGGCCTTGGAACAGGTCACTTCTGGGTGGGGCACTTTGAAAAAGGGGTAGCCATGAAGACCTTCGCGTTGAAGCTCGACCAGCTCACGGGTGAGGACTACTACGAAATCTACACACGGGGGCGCCAGCTCCTGAATGATCCGCACCTCAACAAGGCCTCCGCCTTTACCCGCGAGGAGCGGTTGAGCCTGGGACTCGAGGGCCTACTGCGCACGGGCGTCTCCCCCATCGAAATCCAGGTGGAACGGGCCTACGAGGCCTTCTCAAGGAAAACGGATGATCTGGAGCGCTACATCTACCTCATCGGCCTTCAGGACAGGAGCGAGCCCCTCTTCTACCGCCTGCTGGTGGAACATCTCGAGGAGATGGTACCCATCGTCTACACACCGACCGTGGGCCAGGCCTGCATGCAGATGAGCCACATCCAGCGCCGGTTCCGGGGCATCTACATCACTCCGGACAACATCGCCAACATCGACCAGATCTTCGGAAGCATCGCCCTTCCCCAGGTGAACCTGATCGTGGTGACCGATGGCGAGCGCATCCTCGGCCTCGGCGATCTGGGTTCGGACGGCATGGGCATTCCGGTCGGCAAGGTGAGCCTCTATGTGGCCGCCGGTGGTGTCCACCCCGCCGTGTGCCTGCCCATCTGCCTCGATGTGGGCACCAACAACCAGCGCCTGCTGGAGGACCCGCTCTACCTCGGCTACCGGCAGCCCCGGCTACGGGGGGCGGAGTACGAGGAGATGGTCGAGAAATTCGTCCTTGGGGTTAGGCGCAACTTCCCCGACACCCTGCTCCAGTGGGAGGACTTCGCCAAGCAGACGGCCTTCAAGAACCTGGACCGTTACCGTGAGCGCATCCTCTCCTTCAATGACGACATCCAGGGTACGGGGTCCACTGCCCTGGCGGCCCTCATGACCGCCATGCGCATCAAGCAGAGCCGTTTCCAGGACGAGCGCTACGTCATCGTGGGCATGGGTCAGGCGGGCACCGGCATCGCCATGAACATCCGCGCCATGCTGAAGGCGGAGGGCCTTACCGATGAGGAAGCCCGGAAGCGCATCCTCGCCGTGGAGACGCAAGGCCTGCTGATCGAAGGCGACCCGCTGCTCGAAGGCCCTCAGGAGCCGCTGGCCCAGCGGCGGGCGGCCATCGATGGCTGGCAGCTGGATGACCCCAACCGCATCGGCCTGAAGGATGTGGTCCGCAATGCCCATCCCACGGTGCTGATCGGTGTCACGGCGCAGCCGGGTCTCTTCACTGAGGAGATACTGGCGGAAACGGCCAAGCACTGCGAACGTCCCATTGTGCTGGCGCTCTCCAACCCCACGCACAAGTGCGAGTGCACCCCTGAGGCCGTGTGGAAGGCGACGGACGGCAGAGGGCTCGTGGCCACGGGCAGTCCTTTCGCGCCCATGGACTGGCACGGGAAGAGCCTCCAGGCCTCCCAGTGCAACAACATGTATGTCTTCCCCGGGGTTGGACTTGGCGCCCTCGTCTGCAAGGCCTCCCGGGTGACCGACGGCATGTTCCTGGCTGCCAGCCGGGCCATCAGCGCCTTCGTGACCCCTGAACAGGAAGCCCTGGGACTTCTGCTGCCGGGCATGAAGGACATTCGGAAGGTCTCAGCCGAGGTGGCCAAGGCTGTGGGTATCGAGGCCCGGAATGCGGGGCTGGGACGTCTGCTAAGTGATGATCAGATCGAAGCTGTTGTCACCAAGGCCCAGTGGGCACCGGGCTACACGCCCTACCGGCCAGGGACCCTTCGCCAGGAATACTGATCCCCTTTCTTCCTGAGGATGTGAGCCTCCACCTGCCCTCTGGCGGGTGGAGGAGGATCTCCTCGCTCTCAGGGGCGGCTGTCTACGCCAGCCCTTTCCGGCCCGACCAGAGGGGGCCGGAACGAGTGGACACCCTTCGGGGTGCCTCTTCACTTCGTCATACTCTGGGCATCCAGCCCGGGAGGCTCCATGGAGCGAACGCCAACGAGCAACGCTGGACCGGGCCTGCTCGGACCCGGCCTTTTCCGGTTCCTGAAGGACTTGAAGGCGCACAACGACCGCGACTGGTTCCAGGAAAACAAGGGGCGGTACGAAACTGAAGCCCGGGACCCCATGCTGCGCTTCATCGCGGATTTCAGTGGGCCCCTTTCCTCCCTCAGCCGACACTTCCTCGCCGACCCGAGGCCCTCGGGCGGTTCCATGTTCCGGATCTACCGCGACACGCGGTTCTCGAAGGACAAGAGCCCGTACAAGACCCACCTGGCGGCTCACTTCCCCCACCGGGCTGCGGCTGCAGGGGGCGTGCATGGACCGGGGTTCTACCTGCATCTGGAACCCGGTGGCAGCTTCGCCGGTGGCGGTCTCTGGCATCCCGAGCCTGACGCGCTGCTCAAGGTGCGACAGGCCATCGCCACCAGACCTGCGGCCTGGAAGGCCCTCCGGAAATCAGGCCTGGAGATCGAAGGCGAGGCCCTCAAGCGGGTTCCACAAGGCTTCGCAAACGACCATCCCTGCGCGGAAGATCTCAAGCTCAAGGACTTCTACACCACGTGCAGCTTCACGAATGCCCAGGTCCTCGCCCCTGATTTTCTCGACCAGGTTGCCGGAGCCTGCCAGAGGGCAGCGCCCTTGGTCGCCTTCCTTTGCAAGGCCCTGGATCTGCCCTGGTAGACCCCTTCGAGGTCAATCCACCGAGCCGACATCCAATTCCCGGTTCCCGGCGTATCCATCCATGTCCCCCGGTTGCGGGCGGCTTCACCTGGATCCGGGCAAGTCCCGGGAGGAGGGCTCGATGAGTTCACAGATGGATCGGCTCACGTTCATCAAGGCCATGGGCATCGGCGGGGTCGTGTATGCCACCGGCCTGCCGGGGTTCGCCGGTACCGTGGCGGCGGCAGGCTCGGCGAAAGCCTCGGATTTCTATTTCGTGCAGCTGACCGACACCCACTGGGGCTTCGAGGGGGCGAAGGCCAACCCCGATGCCAAGGGCACCTTGGGCAAGGCCATTGACGCCGTGAACGCCCTCGACCCGCAGCCGGATTTCGTCATCTTCACCGGGGATCTCACCCACATCACGGACGATCCGGTTCTCCGGCGGGCGCGCATGGCGGAGTTCAAGGCGCAGTCGGCACGCCTGCGTGCCAGGACCGTCCGCTACCTGCCCGGCGAGCATGACGCCGCGGGGGACCACGGCGAGGCCTACCGGGAGCTGTTCGGCGCCTCGCGCTACGCCTTCGCCCACAAGGGCGTCCACTTCCTGGCCCTCGACAACGTCTCCCAGCAGGGCTCGATCCTCGGCGAGGAACAGCTTAAGTGGCTGGCCGCAGAGCTCGCTCTGGTGCCCAAGAACGAGCCACTGGTGGTGTTCGCCCACCGGCCGCTGTTCGACCTCTACCCCGACTGGGACTGGACCACCACCGACGGCCAGAAGGCCATCGACCTCCTGCTGGGACACCGCTTCGTGACGGTGTTCTACGGCCACATCCACCAGGAGCACCACCACGTCACCGGCCACATTCCGCACCACTCGGCCACGTCGCTGATCTTCCCGCTGCCTGCACCAGGGTCCGTACCCAAGCGGGCCCCCATCCCCTGGGATCCCGCCCATCCCTACCAGGGCCTCGGCTTCCGGCAGCTCCATACGCAACCGGCCCAATTGAAGGCGGGTGATGGCCAGGGGTTCGTCGCCATCTCGGAGAAGGCCCTGGCCGACGCCATGAAGGTCGCCGGGACACCCGCATGACCTCGTTGCCCAGTGCTGCCCCCGGGGATCAGCGGCTGGTGCAACCGCGCCGGTCCTTCTGTGCCACCCTCGGCCTGCTGGCCATGACGGCCACCCTGCCGGGAACCGCCCAAGCCCCAGGGGCTCCGGAGCGACCGCCGGATCCCCATCCGCTGAAGCTCACAGAAGCGACCCGGGAGGACATGAGCCCCGGGAAGGTCCTGGACTACCGCAGGCTGGGGGCCTTCTACTTGATGGCCGATGAACGAGGAATCTACGCCCTGTCGGCCATCTGCCAGCACCTGGGCTGCCTGGTGCTGTCCGAGGGGGCCTCGGGTTTCGGCTGTCCCTGCCATGACAGCGCCTACGACTTCCAGGGGGAG
This sequence comes from uncultured Holophagaceae bacterium, assembly GCA_903884655.1. Taxonomy (GTDB): domain Bacteria; phylum Acidobacteriota; class Holophagae; order Holophagales; family Holophagaceae; genus Geothrix. Next base: position 5,220 of record CAISFO010000035.1, read on the forward strand.
GTCACCCAGGGCCCCGCCAAGCGCCACCTCAACCACCATGCCGTGCGGGAAACCGATCCCAAGGGGCTGCTGCTGGTCGATATCTCCAGCACCGTGCCTCCCGAAACCCGCCTGTGACCCAGCTGCCTGGCCTCCAGGCCCTGGCCAGATGGCCCGGTCAGGACGAGGATGGAACCATCATGGCCGCCGAAGCCCGCCCACCTGCCGCCCTCAACCCTGGAGAGGACGACGAGTCGCTGCTCCGGCGGATCCGCGAGGGCCAGGAGGAGGCCCTCCAGCAGCTGCATCAGCGCTACGCACCCCTGGTCTTCCACCTGGCCTGCCGCTCACTGGACCGGGCCGCTGCGGAAGAGATCGTCCAGGACACCTTCCTGGCGGTCTGGCGCAGGGCCCGCGATTTCGACCCCTCGCGGGGCTCCTTCCGCACCTGGCTCCTGAGCATCGGCCACCACCGGATGCTGGATGAACTCCGGACCCGCGCTCGGCGGCCCCAGATGTCTGGCGAGGCGCTGCTGGACCAGTGGGCCCTGTCGGCGGATGATCCGCTTCCCGATGAAGCCCTCTGGCGAGAGTATCGACGGGAGGTCGTGAGCGAGGCTGTGGCGGCGCTTCCCGAACCGCAGAGGGCCGCGCTCAGGCTGGCCTTCTTCGCCGACTTGTCCCACGAGGAAGTGGCCCGGACGCTCAAGGTGCCGCTGGGCACTGCCAAGACGCGGATCCGCAGCGGCTTGAGGCGGCTGGAACGCCACCTCGGCGGCCTGGTGGCCCTGGTGACCGTGGCAGTCGTGGGTGTGGGCGCCTGGACCTACCGGCGGCATGCGGACCGGGATCTCACGTCGGACCGCGCCCTTCATCTCCTGGCGGACAGTCACACCCGGGCCTTGCGCCTGGTTCCTGCCGGTTCAAGCTCTCCCGGGGAGGCCGGCATCCACGCCACCTTCCGGGGTGCGCCCGGGGCCGATCTCGCGGTGCTCACCCTGACCCGCTTCCCGCAGCTGGCACCGGGCGAACATCACGTGCTTTGGATCCGGACCAGCCAGGGGTGGCGCCACCAGGATCTGGTCGCTCCCGATGGGGAAGGGAAGTCGCTCCAGGTTCTGGAGACGCCATGGCTCAGGAAGGACTGGCCCCTGGAGCTTCGCATCAGTCGGGAGCGCCACCAGGTGGAACAGCCCTCGGGTCCAATGCTCGTCGAATGGCGTGAATCAGCGAGTCCGAATCAGCCCGCGTTGCCCTGAGCGGCCCGGGAGGAACGGAGCACCGTCCGGAAAACCTCCTCCACGCCCTGGGCATCCAGGCCAACCTCCCTGGCCCAGGCCCGGCGGGCCTGCAGCTGCGCGGCTTCCCGTTCAGGGTCGTGGATGGGGAGGTGCAGTTCGGCCTTGGCCCGACCCGCCCAGAGCACCAGTTCGGTGCGGCGCGAGAGCAGGCTCACCAGTTCCCGGTCCAGCTCGTCGATGTGATCCCGGACTTCCTGCAGAGCCGGTGACCTGGTGCCGAGACCGGGGATGGCCAGCTGCTCGCCGCCGCCGGTCTCGGCGGCCTCCGCGAGGCTCTTGTGGATGGCGGACAGGGCCTCCAGCAGTCCCTCCCGGGCCCCGGCCGCGAAGGGATTCTCGTTCTGCAAGGCTGCGAAAAGGTGCCCCGCGTCTTCCCGAACGGATTCGAGCGTGTGGGCGATGGCGTGGAAAGAGGGGGGCGTGAACGGCAGGTCCGCGCCTGCGCCCACCGCCATCAGACCCTTGGCGATGAAGAACGTGAGGGCATGGGTGGTGGCCATCACCCGATCGTGGTCCTCGGCGCTCTGGCGCAACACCTCACAGCCCAGGCTCCGGAACAGCTGTTCCGTCCGATCCGCAGCTCCGGGATGTCGAGGGGAGGAGCAGAGCACCACTCGAAGGGGTCGCTCGGCTCGCGCCAGGCTCACGGGCCCGAAGAGGGGATGGGTGCCGGCATGGGGGATGGCAGCGCCCAGATGCTCCTCCAGCAGCGCGCAGGGCCCCACTTTCACGCTGCCCACGTCCAGGACCAGATGCTGCGGGCCCAAGTGGGGCCTTAGGCTCTTCAGCACGCCTTCCAAGGTCTGCAGGGGCACCGCCAACACCAGGACCTCGTTCGCTTTGACCAGGTCCACGGGGCTGGCCGCGCGGTGATCCTGTGGCACCTCGGCGACCGGATCCCAGGCCTGGTAGGCATGCCCGGCCTGGAGAATCAGCGTGCCCAGCGCCCCCCCGAAGCGGCCATAGCCCAGGATGCCGATGTTCATGGGACGCTCCACCGATAAGACGCCATGCTACCGCAGGCGGCTCACAGCATCCGCTCCCAGAAACCCACATCCACCCAGGCCCCGAACTTCCAGCCCGCTTCCTTCATGTGGCCGACCTTCTGGAATCCCAGTTTTTCGTGCAGGCGGACGCTGGGCTCGTTGGGCAGTGCAAGGCAGCCCAGGGCCGAGTGGAACCCCTGCGCCTTGAGTTCCACCATCAGTGTCTCGTAGAGCTTCGACCCGATACCCTTTCCCTGCCCGCCCGGGCCGAGGTAGACGGTCGTCTCCACCGCAAAGCGATAGGCATGGCGCGTCCGCCAGGTCGATCCATAGGCGTAGCCCAGCACAACGCCCTGCTCTTCCCAGACGATCCAGGGAAAGGTGGCCGTCACTCTGGCGATGCGGGCAGCCATCTCCTCGGCCGTCACTTGCTCTTCCTCGAAGGTGATGGTGGTATCCCGGATGAAGGGGTTGTAGATGTCGGCCAGGGTTGGCGCGTCGGACTGCTGCACGGGGCGGATCATGGCGTTCCTCCAACGGAGGGGCACCCGAGGTTGTAGGTGATGTCCTCCACTTCGAAGCGGGCATAGGGGAAGGGTCCCCCCGGTTCGGCCCAGACCGCGTCGCCCCTGGCCATGAGGCGGAGTCCGGCAACTTCCTGGTATTCGCACACCGGCGTGGACCAGGGGTACTTCACATAGGCTTTGCCATCCGCTGACTGGTAGCGATCCCCGGACAGGTAGTTCACCAGATCCCCGTCGGCATTGAAGGTCAGGTCCGCTGCCACGGTGCGTCCCTGATGGTGGAAGGTTCCTCTGAGGGTCTTCTCATCGATTTCCAGCCATTGAATGTCGGCCTCCAGCAGGGCCGCGGGGTCCAGCAGGCAGAGGTCGTTGAAGAAGGTGACGGTCTCACCCTGGTCCATCTCTGGGCCCCTGGCGTCCACCACCTGGAAGAGCGAGGCCACACGCACCTGCATGGTGGCCGTGGGACCCACAAAGCGGTGGAAGGCCTCGAAGGGAAGACCCAGGTAGGACGCCTTCATCAGGAACAGGCGGGCGGGTTCGGGCCCCAGAAAGGTGTGCTGCTCGGCCCGGATCCTCATCCAGCCAGAGCCGTGGCTGCGGCGAATCTCACCGCGGAATCGGGCCCGGAAATTCTGAGTCCGGGGCCTGCCCACCACACCGACCCTCCGGAGGTAGGCCTGCAGCAGCCGCGGCAGACCGTCCAGGTCCCGATCCAAGAGCAATCTTTCGGGCTGCAGCCGCTTCAGGCCGTCGGTGACGTCGCGTTCGTAGCGGGCTCTGAATCCGGGCTTCATGGTCTTTCCTCCTGGCTGCAAGGGTGGGCGAGCAGACAGCCTCACCCATCCTTCCAGGTTCCCCCGGTCATCAGCATGGCCAGGCGCACGTTCAGGCTGCGGCCTGACCCAGCGGCACAGTCTCCTCGGCCGGGGGCCGGGGGAGCACCGAAGCGCTTGGGCCAGGGGTAAGGTCGCCCCCGGGGCCCTGCCAGGCTGCCCTAGTGGCAGCCGCAGTCCTCGCCGCAGTCGCCCTTCTCGCCGCCTTCACCTTCGCAGGAGCAGTCGCCCCCGCAGCAGCCGCCCTCGGTAAGGGTGGATTGGGCCAGGCCCAGGATCATCTGGTGGGGATCGCCCTTCACTCGCAGGGCCATGTTCACCGCCTGGATCATGTCGTCCTTGGAGACGCCGAGGGCCTCCAGCCGGCTCTGGTGGGCCTTGAAGGCCCGCTCGGCATTGGCAGCGACGGCTGCGCCGAGCGCCACGAGGTTGAGGGTGGTTTCGCTGAGGCCGGTCTCGGTCTGGGGATCGGTCTGGGTGGTCATGAAGGCTCCTTGAGGGTGTTGGGAAGGATGGGCTCAGCTGTGAGCGGGTTCAGGGTCGGGACATTCAGAGGAGTCGCAGACGTCGCATCGCAAGGCCTGGGCCCGCGCAAGATCCCTGGCTAGTTCCCCTTCCGCGGTGGCCATGAGGGGCCAGAGCGAATCAAGGACAGGGCGCATGGAGGGCTCATCCGAGAGGGCCACATGGACCCAGCGGCCCACCTTCCACTCGCGCACCAGGCCCGTGCGTCGCAAGCCGGTGAGGTGTTCCGACACCGTGGAAGGCGCCAGCCCCAGGATGCCTGCCACTTCGCACACGCAGAGCTCGCCCCCCCGGAGCAGCGCCAGGATGCGCAGGCGCACGGGGTGGGCCAGGGATTTGAGGGTACCCACGAGGGGGCGGAGGGTATCTGTCGTCATTTCGATCTTTTCCGAAACAATTCCAGAGTACACCTTGTTGGGTTTGAATTGCACTACCGAATGGGCGCCCCTTCCCGGGCGAGACGGGTCAAGGTGGCCAGGGCGTCCGCAGGTCCCATCACCAGCAACTCGTCCCCAGCCTGGAACCGCTCGTCCCCGGAAGGGTTGAACCGGAGGCCGGCTCCTGGATGGACCAGTCCCACCAGCAGGGATCCGGTGGCGTGGCGCAGGCGGGCTTCCCGCAGGGTCTGCCCCACCAGGGGACTGCCACCGGAGATGGTGATCCGTTCCAGCCCCAGCTCGAACTGCTCCTGCTGGAGCACGATGTCGAAGAAGTTCATCATCTCGGGCTGCAGCAGCAGGCCTGCCATGCGGCGCCCGCCGATCTCGTAGGGACTCACGATGTGGTCGGCGCCGGCGGCCCTGAGCTGGCGCTCGGTGCCCAGCTTGGCGCTGCGGGCCACCACGGGCAGGTCGGGGCGGATCTGCTTGACCGTGAGGGTCACCAACACGTTGTCGGCATCCGTGGTCAGGGCAGTGATGAGTCCCTTGGCCTTCCGCACACCCGCGCGTTCGAGCACCAGGTCATCCATGGCGTTGCCGTGGAGGATCAATTCGCCCGCGAACCGAGGACTGCGGCCCTTAGTGTCGTCCTGCTCGATGATGACGAAGGGGACCCCCGCCTTCTTCAGCTCCCAGGCGGCCTGGAAACCCATCTTCCCGAAGCCGCAGACGATGACGTGGTCTTCCAGTTCATCCAGCCGTTTCTGCATGCGGCGCTCCATGATGTAGCCCCGGAGGTCCCCCTCGAGGAGCAGGGCCGTGAGGTTCGAGATGGCGTAAGTGGCCACGCCCAAGCCGATGATCAGGTAGAAGATCGTGAAAATCTTGGAGCGGGCATTCACATCGCCCAACTCCCGGAAACCCACGGTGAACAACGTGGTGATGGCCATGTAGAAGCTGTCGAGGGTATTCAGGTTCGACAGCACGTGATAGCCGAGGGCCCCCGCGAGGATGACCACCGCCAGCAGGATGAGCGCATACCGCAGCCGCTGGAGGGGTGCCTCCGGATCCTGCACGCGGCCGATGGGGAAAGGGATGTTGGGCCGCATGTCAGCCCAGCCCGTGCTTGATGGCGAAATTCGCAGTGGCCAGCGCCACCAAGTGGTCGCCGCAGGTGAGACGGCACTCGACGATGGCCCCACGATCGGAGAAACGGATCACCTTGCCCTGACCCAGCACTTCGCCTTTGGCTGGTTCCAGGTACCGGATGTGCAGGTCGGAGGTGGCGAAGGGCATGGCGCCATCGAAAGCCGTGCTGAGGGCCAGGGCCCCCACCATATCCGCCATCGTGGCCAGCACTCCGCCGTTCACGTTGCCCCTGGTCCCGTTGAGCACGGCCTTGGTCGGCACCAGGCGCATGGTGGCCTCTCCCGGCGCCGCCTCATCAATGGTGAGACCCCAATCCCGGATGAGCGGCCAGGGGTGGAACCGGGCTCGCAGCCGCTCCAGGAGATCCGGAGCGAGGGTCTCTGGAATCTGAGGCTTGACCATGGACCAGGATAGCCGGAGACCTGCCATATCGGCCGTCATGTGGATGGCACGCGCTGGTCACGGAGGAATTACGCCCCCATGGGTGAATGAAGACCGGAGGATCGCCCATGTCTCTGCGCGTGCTCATTCCAGTTGTGGCCCTTGCCCTGGGTCTGGCATGCAATGCCCCTGAAGGTGCCCTGTTGCGTGACCCGGTCCAGGTTGCGACCCCTCCGGTCAAGGAGGTGCCACTGGCAACTTATGTGGCCCAGCGGCCTGTTTCAGGAGAATTGAAAAGCGTCGGTTCGGATTCCATGGAACCGCTGATGGCTCTCTGGTCAGACGACTTCAAGAAATTCCAACCCCGGATCTCCACCCTCTTCATCTGCAAGGGCTCCGGCACGGCCCCGAAGGCACTCATCGAGGGTTCAACCCTCATGGGCCAGATGAGCCGGGAGATGAACGATCAAGAGCTTGCGGCTTTCCAGGCCAAGTATGGCTATGCCCCCACCAGGATCCCGGTTGCCGTCGATGCCCTGGTGATCTACGTGAACGCCGGCAACCCTTTAAAGCAGCTTCGAATGGAGGAGATCGATGCCATCTTCTCCACGACCCGGAAGGGAGGCGCCAAGAGCGACATCCTGCGCTGGGGTGACCTTGGCCTTGGGGGAGATTGGAAACAGCGGGAGGTCCAGGCCTATGGCCGGGATGAGAACTCCGGAACCCGGGCCTTTTTCAAGGAGCACGTCCTGAAGAAGGGTGAGTTCAAGCCATCGGTGAAAGCTTTTGCGGACCAGTTTGCCGTGGTGGAAGCTCCGGCTGTGGATGGCGGTGGAATCAGCTACGGCCCCCTCCAGTACGCCAACCGGATGGTAAAGGGCGTTCCGGTGGCCGGCTTCAGCAGCGACCGTTTCATCGAGCCCAGCCTCGAGACGATCCAGAAGGCCACCTATCCGTTGACCCGGTTCCTCTACATCTACGTCAACAAGGCCCCCGGCAAGGACCTGGATCCCACCGTGAAAGAGTTCCTCCGGTTTGTCCTATCCAAGGAGGGTCAGGCGTGTGTGTCGACCTTCGGGGCCCTGGCGATCCCCGGAGACCTCGCCAGCATGGGCATGGGGCGGCTCAATTGAAGGCGATGCTGTGGATCATCCTTGTCCCGGTGGCCATGATTGCCGGCAACTCCATGGAGCCGGCACCCGTTCGCCCACTGTCCATTCCAGCCCCGACTCAGGTTTCGAACCTGACGGCTGAACTGAGGAGTTCGGAAGGGGGACCCGCTTTCCCTGTTCCCCCCGGAATCCAGATCACGGCCCGAATCCATGGTTCCACGCCAATGCCAGCCACGGACCCCGGCCGGACCCGGGTGCAGGTGGAACTGGTGCTTCCCTTGCTCGCCAAGGATGGCAGGACCGTCCTGCTGCCTGCTGGTACACACCTAGTGGGCCAGGTGCACCTCTTGCATGGAGAACTGCGATTCATCGACTTCCAATCCTGCTTCCTGCCGGATGGACGGGGCGTCGGTCTCCCAGACCAGGTATTCCGCCTGGGTCCAGGGCCCCTCCTCTCCCTCCAGGATGGGACTCCAGCATTGCTGACCGTGGCCCGCCCCCTGCGCGTGGAAGCCTTCGAACCGCCCCGCCTGCTGCTCAGAGCTTCAACACACCCCTGAGGGTCTCGGCCATGCCCTGGAAGACCTTGGTCTGGGGGCTGTCGGGATGCGCCGCCACCAGGGGCAGGCCGCTGTCGCTGCCTTCCCGGATGGCGAGGTCGATGGGTACTTCGCCCAGGAAGGGGAGCTCCATCCGCAGGGCGGCGGCCTTCACACCGCCGTGGCCGAAGATCTGGGTCTCCAGGCCGCAACCGGGGCAGATGAAGCTGCTCATGTTCTCGATGATGCCGAGGATGGGCACTTTCACCGTGCCGAACATGCCGATGGCCTTCTTGGCGTCAAGGAACGCGACGTCCTGGGGCGTGCTGACGATGACCGCGCCATCCACCTGGGCGTTCTGGATGAGGGTGAGCTGCACGTCGCCGGTGCCGGGCGGCAGGTCGATGAAGAGCAGGTCCAGGTCGCCCCAGGCCACATCCTTCAGGAACTGCTGGAGGGCCTTGTTGAGCATGGCGCCACGCCAGATGACGGGGCGGTCCTCCTCGATGAGCACGCCCATGGACATGACCTTCAGGCCGAAGGCGTCCAAGGGAAGGATCTGACCCTCGGGCGTCGCCAGGGGGGATTCCTTCAGGCCCAGCATCATGGGGATGGAGGGCCCGTAGATGTCAGAGTCAAGGAGACCCACCTTGAGGCCCTGCTGGGCCATGGCGATGGCGAGGTTCACCGTGACGGTGCTCTTGCCCACCCCGCCCTTGCCCGAGCCCACCACCACGCAGCGCTTGATGCCCGGGATGAGGTTCTTGAATTCCACTTGGGCGGTCTTCTCCCAGCCGATCTCGATCTCGGCGGAGGCCACTCCGGGCTGCTGGAGGATCAACTTCTCCAGGGCTTCCTTGATGACCTGCACCCGGTCCTGGTAGGCCTCCATGAGCTGCAGCAGCACGGTCACCTTGCTTTCGGTGACATCGATGCCCTTGACGGCCTTCAGGGTGGTGAGGGTGGCGCTGGTACCGGGCACGACATAGGCATTGAGGGCTTCGAACAGGGCGGCGCGGCTGATCTTCGACATGCGTGTCTCCAGCCCACCAGTCTGACACGGAGAGATGGAGGTCGAAACACGCATTCAGCGGAACGAGGGGTCGCGGTCCGACATCCAGCTCTCATGCTGAGCTTTCTGACCAGCGACAACGCCGCACTCGCATCCGAGTGGTTCCATGGGCCACCACTGATTTTCAAGGGACCTCCCACTCCTTTCAAAAAATTCAATTCCCCGTCCATTTTATTTACGATATTTTGGTCGTATATGGATTTCCGAATGGCGGTCAGCCCCCATCCAGAAGATCCAAGGAAGGTCACCGTTCGAGGAGAAGACCATGAACCTTGAAACCATCATGCGCGAAGACAGGCAGTCCATTCTGAGCGAGGCCGTCGAGGCCGTGAGGAGGGCGCATCTGGAGCACTACGAGCGGGTCGGCATCCGTACGGTGCACGAACGTCTCGACGACCTGCTCGGCATGGTCATCGAGGCGGTGCTGAACCGGAACCTGGACCCCGTCATCGACCATGCCACTTCCGTGGCCACGGCCCGTTTCGAGGCGGGCGTGGATCTCTCGGAGGTGCAGACCGCCTTCAACGCCCTCGAAGAAGCACTCTGGTTGCGAATTCTCCGATCGATCCCCGCCCCGGAACAGGCCGAGGCCCTGGGCCTCGTGGGGACGGCGTTGGGCCGTGGCAAGGACATCCTGGCCCGACAGTACGTCTCCATGGCCAGCCACGCCCGGACGCCAGCGCTGAACCTCGAAGCCCTCTTCTCCGGCTCGGACCGGTTCTAGCCCCGCTCCTCTTGGGGCTGGAAGCAGCAAATACGGATCCTCCTAGATATCCGAATCCAGCGGTCCGAGTTTCTGTGTGAGTGCACCCACGCCGCTGGCCAGCAGGGTGTGCTCATAGATGCGGAGCTGGCTGCGGAGCGGTGGATCGTTCACATCCAGGCCGCGACGGAGCACCTCGCCCTGGCCCCCCAGGACGCGACCCTTCAAGGTGTCATGGAGCTGGAGCTCGATCATTTCCATGACCTGGGCAGCAAGGAGGGGATCGACGAGGGGAAAAGCCAGCTCCACCCGCCGGTCCAGGTTCCTGGGCATGAGGTCGGCGCTGGCGAGCAGGGTCTCGGGATCGCCGTTGTTGGAGAAGTGGTACACCCGGGCGTGCTCCAGGAAGCGGTCGATGATGGACAGGGCGCGGATGTTGTCGGACAGGCCCGGCACTCCGGGTCGCAGGCAGCAGGTGCCCCGCACGACCAGGTCCACCTTGACGCCTTCGCGGCTGGCTTCGTAGAGCATCTGGATGAGCTGGGCATCCACCAGGGCGTTCATCTTGAGCACCATGCGGGCGGAACGGCCGTTCCGGGCATGGTCGATCTCCCGCTGGATGCGCGCCTTGAGCGCCTTCTTCAGGTGCTGGGGGGCCAGCAGGATCCGATGGAACTTGGGTGGCCGGGTGTAGCCCGTGAGCATGTTGAAGAGGTTCGACAGGTCCTCGCCGAACTCGGGCCGAGCCGTGAGCAGACCCAGATCCGAGTAGAGACGGCTGGTGCGCTCGTTGTAGTTCCCGGTGCCGAGGTGGCAATAGCGCTTGATGCCGGAAGCCTCCTGGCGGACCACGAGGCAGGCTTTGCAATGGATCTTGTGATTGGGCAGGCCGTAGACCACATGGATGCCAGTCTTCTCCAGGCGCCGGGCCCAGGCGATGTTGGCGGCCTCGTCGAAGCGGGCCCGCAACTCGACGATGGCGGCCACCTGCTTGCCCCGTTCCGCGGCCCGCTCCAGGGCCGCAGCCACGGGGCTGTTCGAGGTCACGCGGTAGAGGGTCATCTTGATGGCGAGGACCTTCGGATCCTCGGCGGCCTCGCGCACGAAGCGCACGACACTGTCGTCGAAACTCTGGTAGGGATGATTGAGCAGGATGTCGTTGCGGGAGATCGCATCGAAGATGTTCCCAGCCTGTTCCAGCTGGGGCACGGGCAACGGGGGCAAAAGCCCGTCCTTGAGCTGGGGCAGGTCCAGCTGTCCGTAGAGCTGCATCAGGTCTGAGAAGGCCGTGAGGCCCGAACAGGGATAGAGGTCCTCGGGGCTGAGATCCATCTCTTCGATGAGCAGGTCCAGCACCTTGGAGGACAGGCCGTGCTCGAACTGGAGCCGGACCACAGCGCCACGACGGCGGTCCCGGAGGCTCTCCTCCACAGTCTTCAGCAGGTCCTCGGAGGGATCCTCTTCCACGGGCAGATCGGAATCCCGGGTGACCCGGATGGCGTGGCAGCTCCGCACCGAATAGCCCAGGAACAGGCGAGACAGGTGGTGGCGCACCACGTCCTCGAGCATGACGAAGGCGTGGGACCCGGAGGCCGAGGGCACGCGCAGGAAGCGGGAAGCCAGGCCCGTGGGCACGTGGATGAAGGAGAGCTCCGAAGAGGGGAGATCCCCGTCCAGGAGGTCCTCATCAGGCTCAAGCTCCACCACCAGCACCAGGGCGCGGTTGCCCAGGCGGGGGAAGGGGTGGCCCGTGTCCACGGCCAGGGGGGTGATCAGGGGCAGCAGGCTGCGCTCGAAGTAGTCCAGGGCGAAGGCGCTCTGGACCTCATCCATGGTCCTGGGATCCAGGATGGAGATGCCCACCGCCGCCAACTGGGGTTCCAGGATGGCGTGGAAGAGCTCATGCTGGCGGGCCGAGTAGGCGTGGATCCTGGAGGAGACCTTTTCCAGCAGCTGACGGGGTGTGAGGCCGTCCGGGCCGGGCTGGCTGATGCCGGCGTCGATCTGGCGCCAAATTCCTGCCACCCGCACCATGAAGAACTCGTCCCAGTTGTTGGACACGATGCTGAGGAACTTCACCCGCTCCAGGAGGGGTACGCTGGCATCCTCGGCCTCCTCCATCACCCGGGCGTTGAAGTCCAGCCAGCTCAGCTCGCGGTTGAGCAGCTCCTCAGGGCGGGGGATGGGATGGAACAAATGAGTGTCCTCTGGGACGGGATCTTATCCACAAGTTGTAACAGACTGATGTCATAGGCCATGAGTCTCCTTCCAGGGAGAACCTCCTTGGTTTTTCAGGGGTTTTCAGGCACAATCATCGGTTCGGCCCTCCACCGGGAGGGCTCGAGCGGTCCGCCCGGACCCATCCCAACGAGAGGGCAACGACTGGTTGCCAGGTAGGAGGAAAGCATGTCCCAGGAAGTCCTGATCGTCCCCAAACGCGAGACCTTCGGCAAGGCCGCGGTCCGTGAGCTCAAGAAGAGCGGCATGATCCCGGCCGTGGTCTACGGCCTGAAGGAACCCCCCGTCGCCATCGCCATCAGCCCCAAGGCCGTGGCCCGTGTGCTGGCCAGCGATTCCGGCATGAACTCGGTCATGTTCCTTCAGCGCGAAGGCACCGACATCAAGCGCCACGTCATCATCAAGGACCTGCAGCGCGACCCCATCACCAGTCGCCTCCGCCATGTGGACTTCATGCGTGTGGACATGTCCCTCAAGGTCCGGGTGAAGGTGCCCGTGCGGCTTGTGGGCACTTCCATCGGTGTGAAGGCCATGGGTGGCGTGCTCGACTTCGCCCACCGCGAGATAGAGATCGAATGCCTGCCCAACCTCATTCCCGCCCACATCGATGTGGACATCTCCAACCTGGCCGTGGGTGACGCCATCCGCTTCGAGCAGATCACCCTTGGCACCGGGGTCATCATCACCGGCGATGCTCACCAGGTGGTGTGCTCCGTCCATGGCAAGGCCGCCGAAGAAGAGGTCGCCGCACCGGTCGCCGCCGCCGAACCCGAAGTGGCCAAGAAGGGCAAGAAGGACGAGAAGAAGTAGGCTACCGATCCTCAATCCACTGTGCGGGCGCCTTGCGGCGCCCGCTGCTTTTGCTGAAGACTGAGGATTGAGGACTGAGGACCAACCAGCCATGTGGACACTTGTGCCGCTCGGAAATCCGGGCCCTGAATACCAGGACACTCGCCACAACCTGGGGAGACTGCTTCTGCAGCGCTGGCTGGCGGACCGGGATCTGGCACCCACCCCCAAGAAGCGCTTTCCCTCCGGAACGCTGTACCCCCTGACCGAGGGTCTTCAGGCCCTCGTGCCCAGCAGCTACATGAATCTTTCGGGCGAGGCCTGCCTGCAGGCCTCCTCGGCAGGCATCTACCCCCGGCGCCTCGTCCTCCTCCATGACGACAAGGACCTGCCTCTGGGCACGGGGCGCTTTCGGCTGAACGGCTCGGATGGCGGCCACAACGGGCTGGGGTCGATCTTCGAATGCCTGGGCACCGAGGATATCGCCCGCCTGCGGCTGGGCATCGGCCCCTTCCAGCGCCCCCTCGCGGAGTTCGTGCTGGGTGCCTGGACCGATGCCGAATGGGACCGCCTCGACGCCTTGGACGGCCCCTTTGCCCGGTTCCTGGAACTGCTCGCGGGCACCGAGGACCTGGGCACCCTCGGGAATCTCGTGAACCCCGCAGGGTTCTGGGGCGACTCAGGCGAGACTTCCCCTTGATCTTCAAGCCTTTCCACGCGAAACTACTCCTTCGCGTCCTCCGCTGGAGGGCTCTTCCTTGCTCCCTGGAATCCAAAGGGGGCTTCATATCCACAAGGAGGACAGATGCGTCGCTATGAGACCATCTTCATCGCCTCCCCCACGCTGACCGACGAGCAGAGCGATGAGCTCGTCAAGCAGTTCGAGGGGATCATTGCCGAGCAGGGTGGCGAACTGCTCAAGACCGACAAGTGGGGCCGCAAGAAGCTGGCCTACGAGATCCAGAAGTTCAGCGAAGGCTACTACACGCTCTTCGAGATGAACGCTGGCCCCGACCTCATCGCCGAGCTGGAGCGCCGCTTCCGCAACAACGATGCTGTCATCAAGTACCTGAGCATCCGCATGGACGAGGCCGAAAAGGCCGCGGGCCGCACCAAGCAGCGCATCGAGCGCGAGGCCAAGCGCAAGGCCAAGGCCGGGATCAAGGAACGTTCCGCTGAAGAGGTGATGGGATGAAGCGCCGCGCCGATGCCAAGAAGGGCAAGCCCAAGAAGAAGAAGGCTTTTGGGGGACGACGCGCCAAGTTCTGCAAGTTCTGCGTCGAGAAGTCCCTCATGATCGACTACAAGGACGTGAAGACCCTCCAGGCCTTCACCCCCGAGCGCGGCAAGGTGCTGCCTCGCCGCACCAGCGGTGTCTGTGCCGTCCACCAGCGCGAGCTGGTCGAAGCCATCAAGCGCGCCCGCAACATCGCGCTGCTGCCGTTCGCGGCAGATTGAACTTTCCGATGGTCCAAAGAAAAGCGGGGGCTCAGGCCCCCGCTTTTCTTTGGACTGCTTTCTATTCGTAGTCTTCCATCTCGTCATCCGCTGGGGCCTCCCCGCCGAGGGCACCCTTCATCAGCTTGAAGAACACATCAGTGTTCCGTTGAGAACCAACGAAGCGCAACCAGGCCTTGTTGCCGGTGCTGTAGGCGGAGACCGGAATATCGGCAGCGGTGTGCACGGCCTGGCCCTCGCCGTTCAGCTGCCCGCGCACGAAGAAGCCGTTCTGGTCGATGGCGCGCAGCTCGGGGATGGTGGCATAGCCCTTCGTGCCGAGAATCCCGATGCTGCCCTTGAACTCGCTGGGGAGCAGGCTGTCGATGACCGGCGTGGGCTTGGACAGCCAGGACTCATAGCGGTCGCTGTTGGCGCCGAAGCCCACCAGCATCTTGTTGTCGATATCCATGGTGGCGGGGTAGCCATCACCCAGAATCTGGTAGTTGGGGAAGCCCGCGAGGTCGTAAGTGCCCACCGCATTCTGGCGGGCCGGGATCACCGAGGGCGAAAGCGCCGCGCTATCGGATGGCAGGCTCTTCAAGGCCGAGATTCCACCGCTCAGGGACAGGGCGCCGATGAGGCTGAAGCCCGAGCATTCATGGTCAGCTAGCACAAGCACGGTGGTATCGCCCAGCTTGTCCGCCCACTTGCGGGCCACACCCACCGCCCGGTCGAATTCGAGCGTTTCGCCGATGGCCCGGTCCGCATCCATCAGGTGGGACTGCTTGTCGATGTGGGCTCCTTCGATCATGAGCACGAAACCATCCTGGTGGCGGGCCAGGACCTTGAAAGCGGCCTCTGCCATCTCGTCCAGCATGGGCTGGTCGGGGGCCATGTAGTCGTCCACCGCGAAGGTAGAGGCACCGGCCGGCAGGACACCCCGACGCTTGGCGACCTTGTCCAGAGCCACGTTCATGTTGCCGTAGCCGAAGAGGCCCAGCAGCTTGTCAGGGGTGGGTCCGCTCAGGGTCGAGTTCAGGTCGGTGTGGCTGGCGGCATAGGCAAAGCCCTTGGCCTTGAAATCCGCGATCAGATCGCGAGTGGGGGTGCCCTGCCCGGCGGGCGTGGCGGGGAGACCCCAGCCAGAAATCAGGTCCGCGGGTAGACCCGCGTAGCCGGTGCTGGCAGTGCGACTGGAGTAGAGCGTGGTGGCAGGCAGGAACCAGCGGCGGCCACCGCCGAGGAGTACCCGCAGGCCGGTGCCATAGGCCTTGCTGCCGGAGGGATCGCTTTCGTCGAGGTACTGATCCACCACGCCGGTGCCGTTGTTGCGGTTGGCGGTGTGCACCGCGTTAGCGGCGGGGGTGGCGTCCTCCAGATCAGCGGTGCTGACCAGGCCCAGCACCGTGCCCTTGGTGCGGTGCAGGTACTCGGCCATGTACTCGACACGGGGCGCGAAGAAGGGATTGGTGATGTGGGCAGGGTAGACACCCTCCTGGCCATTGAAGGCGTGGTTGCCGGTGCTGTAGCAGGCCATGCCAGGGGCGGAGTCGGTGATGATGCTGTTGAGCGAATGGGTGCTCACCAGGCCGGTTCCAGGGAACTGCTCCATCTCCAGCCGGCCATTCGGGTTCCCCGCGGTGACGCCGTACCGGACAATCCGGGCGGCGGTGCGGTGGGCGACGCCCATGCCATCGCCAAGCATGATGACGATGTTCTTGGTGAGCCTTCGTTCACCCTTCCCGTGCTCGAAGGGATCGAGGATCTGGATCCGCGAGGTGGTGGTGGTGGTGCCGGTGGCGTCGGTCAGTTCCGCCTTCAGAGTGTGCCAGCCCTTGTGGGCCAGGGAGGAACCGCGCAGGTTGAAGCCGGCCCAGCCCGCGGCAGAGATCCCGTCGGTGGTGCTGGTGCCCTGGGCTCCGGAGGTGAAGCTTGCCGGCTGGCCATCGATCCAGAGCTTTGCCGAGTAGGGGCCCGTGCCCTGACCTTCGACGCGAATGTCGAAGCGCTGGTGGACGAGGAAGCGGGCGCCATCCGAAGGCACAATGGCGACTCCGGACGGGGCGGCGCTCGCGGCAATGGCAGCAAGCGCCGCAGCCATGCCGAGCAGGGTGGAGAAAACTTTCACTTTCATGGATGGACCTCCGGGGGGTTGAGGTGGCGTTTCCGCTTCGGCGCTGAGCCGAGCAGGTCTTCAGGACGATCGAGCAGCAGTCGGATATGGGTCACCCGGTCGTCCTCTTCGACGCGGTAGCCCACATCAAGCAGGCCGGTCACTTCAAGAGCGCGGGGTGAATGGGGAATCTCTTTCCCCGCGGAGGACCGGACCATCACGTAGACGGCTTCCGGGGGAAGGTCGGCGGTGCCCCCGCCCTCTTCGTCGCAGGACACCGGCCGCGGCGTGAGGTAGAAGGCACCCCGGGGGGCCACCTCCATCTTCGCCATGAAGCCCACCAGCTTCACCCGCTGCCCCGAGAGTTCCAGGAGGCGCTTGGACAGCCTGGGTTCCTGCGAAGACACCTCCAGGAAGTCGCCGAAGGCAATGCGAGGAAGGTCGTCCTTCCTGGTGACCACCGGCGGGACAGCCTCCTTCCCGTGGCCCTCGGGACAGACGACAAAGGCCAGGACGAGCAACGACGGGAGCACCTTCAATCGGAGCCTTGAAGGGATGGAAATCGACTTGGCGGGGTTGGTTGTCATGGCTGCCTCAGTGCGAGATATGTAGGCAACCGCCCCTTCACGTCAACGCGCGCAGCGTCCAGGTTTTTCCCAAGAACAAGCCGCAGTCTCCGAATGTAATACCTGCCCTGTCATGTGTTCCAGGATTAGGTTTCCAGGCGATCCGCTATCGCGAGTGCCGACAATGTCACAGAGAACTTGCCGGTTGTTCACCGGCCTCTCCCGGCGCGGGGGCCCTGGCGAAATCCCCCTCAGTGTTCTGGGCTCCAGGGTTCGGAACCAACGAAATCACCAAGCAATCCGGCGAAGTCGTGATGGCTGGCGGGGCAGAATTGAAACATCCCGACTGGCTGTTCAAAGCCTAGGGGTCCCCAACCTTCGGACCCGCGCTTACCGGAACGGACACCTGAGGTCCTGGGTTCCCGGAGATGCTACTGAGCTGTCCAGCCTCCATCAATGGGGATCGGGGCCCCGGTGATCTGGGCCGCTGCGGGAGAGCACAGGAACACCGCCAGCTGGGCCAGCTGCTCGACGCTGACGAACTGCCGGGAGGGCTGCTTCTCGGCCAGCAGCGCGCGTCCCCCTTCCTCGATGTCCACACCAAGCGCCTGCGCCCGGGCGACGATCTGGGGCTCGATGAGCTCCGTGCGGGTCCAGCCTGGGCAGATGGCGTTGCAGGTGATGCCTAGGCCAGCCGTCTCCAGGGCCACCACCTTGGTGAGCCCCACGAGGCCGTGTTTGGCGGCGATGTAGGCGGCCTTGTTGACGGAGGCCACCAGCCCATGGACCGAGGCGATGTTGATGATCCGGCCCCAGCCCTTCGCCTTCATGTGCGGCAGGGCATGATGGATGGTGTGGAACGAGGAGGAGAGGTTGATGGCCAGAATGGCGTCCCACTTCTCGGGAGGGAACGCCTCCACCGGCGCCGTGTGCTGGATGCCCGCGCAGTTGATCAGGATGTCGAGGCTGCCCAGCTGGGCCCAGGCATCCGCAACCAGGGCTTCGATCTCCCAGGGACGCGTCATGTCAGCCCTGTTGTAGGCCACCTTGACGCCGTGTTCCGACGCCAGGCCGCTGCGCACCTTTTCGATGACATCGGCATCACCGAAGCCGTTCAGCATGAGGCCGCAGCCCTGGGCGGCCAGGGCCCGGGCCATGCCCAGGCCGATGCCGCTGGTGGATCCGGTGATCAGCGCATTCTTCCCTTCCAACACGGCATCCCCCTAGGCAAGACCGGCGGCGATGGTGATCGGTGGTTCAGTGCACTTCCTGATCTCATCCACGGTATGCCCCGGGGCCAGTTCCACCAGCTGCAGGCCGTCGGGGGTCACATCCAGCACGGCTCGGTCTGTGATGATCCGATGCACCACGCCTTTGCCGGTGAGGGGCAGGGTGCAGTGCTTGAGGATCTTGGACTCACCTTGTTTGTTGACGTGGTCCATGATCACCACGATGCGTTTCGCACCATGCACCAGGTCCATGGCACCACCCATGCCCTTGACCATCTTGCCGGGAATCACCCAGTTGGCCAGGTCACCGGTGGCCGAGACCTCCATCCCCCCCAGGATCGCCAGGTCGATGTGGCCGCCGCGGATCATGGCGAAGGATTCCGCGCTGCTGAAGAGGGCCGCGCCAGGGATCATCGTGATGGTTTCCTTGCCCGCGTTGATGAGGTCGGGATCCAGGTCCGCCTCGGACGGGTACGGGCCGATGCCCAGCAGGCCATTCTCCGATTGCAGCACCACCTGCTTTCCCACAGGGATGTAGTTGGCCACCAGGGTCGGCATGCCGATCCCCAGGTTGACGTAGTAGCCCTCCTGGATCTCCTGCGCGGCCCTCTGGGCAATCTCCTCCCGGGTCCAGGTCATGGTGCCACCCCCTTCCGGACGGTCCTTCGCTCGATCCGCTTCTCCTGGTGCGGACAGCAGATGATGCGCTGGACGTAGATGCTCGGCGTATGGACCTGCTCCGGCTCGAGGTCCCCGAGGGCTGCCAGGACTTCGACTTCGGCGATGGTGATCCTTCCGGCGGCGGCCATCATGGGATTGAAATTCTGGGCCGTGCGGCGGTACTTCAGGTTGCCAAGGCCATCGCCACGCCAGGCCTTGATCAGGGCGAAATCAGCCTTGAGGCCCCGTTCCAGCAGGTACTCCTTGCCCTCGAAGACCCTTGTTTCGCGGCCCTCGGCGATGGGTGTGCCGACCCCCGCCGGGGTGTAGAAGGCCGGAATGCCCGCGCCGCCAGCCCGGAGCCGCTCCGCCAGGGTCCCCTGGGGCACCAGCTCCACTTCCAGTTCCCCGGAAAGGTACTGGCGCTCGAACTCCCGGTTCTCACCCACGTAGGAAGCGACCATCTTCCTGATCTGGCGGTTGGCGAGCAGGAGCCCGAGGCCCCAGTCGTCCACACCGCAATTGTTGGAGATGACCGTCAGGTTCTTCACGCCGGTGTCCCGAAGGCCGATGATCAGGTTCTCGGGAATGCCCACCAGGCCGAATCCTCCGACCATGATCGTGGCGCCATCCGAAATGCCCGCCAGCGCCTCTGTGATTGACGAGTGGACCAAGTCGAACCTCCTCTTGGTTGGATGTTTACAACGTGCGCTTGAGCAGCCGGGCCAGCTCACCCACGAATCCGCGACGGAAGAGCAGGACACAGACCACGAAGATGCCCCCGATGATCACCGTGATCCAGGAACCCACTGAACTCAGCTCGGACTGGAGAGACACCACCGTGAAGGCGCCCACCAGGGGACCGAGCACCGTTCCGACGCCGCCCAGCAGGGTCATGAGCACCACTTCCCCGGAGGTGTGCCAGCTGACATCGGTCAGGGAGGCCAACTGGAAAACCAGGGACTTGGTTGCCCCGGCCAGGCCGGCGATGGCCGAGGAGATGACGAAGGCCATCAGCTTGAACCGGTCCACCTTGTAGCCCAGCGAAATGGCCCGGGGTTCATTCTCCCGGATGGCCTTGAGCACCTGGCCAAAGGGAGAGTGGATGGTCCGGTGGACGACCCAGAACCCCAGGCAGAACACGGCGAAGACGAAGTAGTAGAGGTTGAGACCGAGGGGCCGTCCCCCCACTAAGTAGACCCGGTTCAAGTCGATCAGCCCGAAGAGCAAGCCTCGGGGAATGCCCTGCAGGCCGTCCTCACCCCCGGTGAAGGGCAACTTGAGGGCGAGGAAATAGACGATCTGGGCCAGGGCCAGAGTGACCATGGCGAAGTAGATGCCTTGCCGGCGAATGGCGAGGCTTCCAACCAGGTAGCCCAGGAGGGCCGCAAACAAGGTCCCTCCCAGGATTCCCAGTTCGGGCGTGAGCCCGCTGTTCTTCACGAGGTGGCCCGTGATGTAGGATGCCCCTCCGAAGAAGGCCGCATGGCCGAAGGACAGCAGCCCGGTGTAGCCCAGCAGCAGGTTGAAGGCCATGGCGAACAGCGCAAAGCAGAGCAGCTTCATCATGAACACGGGATACACGACGTAGGGCGCCAGCACTCCGAGGAGGAGAAGGGCTGCCCAGATGGACTTGTTCATCTAGGATTCCTTCCCGAACAGCCCGGTGGGCTTGACCAGCAGGACGACGACCATGATAAGGAAGATCACGGTGCTGGAGGCGGGAGCGTAGACGACCTTGGTGAACCCCTCCACCATGCCCAGCAACAGGCCAGTGATGATGGAACCCATGATGGAGCCCATCCCACCGATAACCACCACCGCGAAAACCGTGATGATCATCTCCGAGCCCATGACCGGACTCACCGAGTAGATCGGCGCCGCCAGCACGCCGGCAAAGGCCGCCAGGGCTGCGCCATAGCCGTAGGTCAAGGTGATCATGAGCGGCACATTGACACCGAAGGCCTTCACCAGCTCAGGGTTTTCCGTCCCGGCACGGAGGTAGGAACCCAGCTTGGTCCGCTCGATGACGAACCAGGTGGCGAAACAGACCAAGAGAGAGATGCCGATCACCCAGAGCCGGTATTTCGGAAACAGCATGAAGCCGAGATTGACCGCGCCCTCCAGAGACTCCGGCTTGCCGTCGTAGGCATCGCCGGACACGTTGAAGTAGTTGGTGAACACCCCCTGGATGATGAGGGCCAGGCCGAAGGTGAGCAGCAGGCCGTACAGGTGGTCGAACTTGCGCAGCCGGCGCAGCATGGTCCGCTCGACTCCGATTCCCAGCAGGCCCACCACCAGGGGCGCCACGATCAGGGCCACCCAGTAGTTGAGGTGGAAGTCCGGCTTCCCCAGCAGGGGTCCCAGCATGGTGTAGCCCAGCAGCGCCACATAGGCGCCCAGCATGTAGAGGGCGCCGTGGACGAAATTGACGATGTTCAGGAGGCCGAAGATCACCGCCAGGCCCAGGCTCAGGATGGCGTAGAACACGCCATTGTTGAGCCCGAGCATGACCTGCGACAGGACGGTCTGAAAGGACAACTCCATGATCGGATCCTTCAGGCTAGACGCCTTGGGTGGTGACGAGTCCTACTTCTTCACCGCCGGACAGGTGCTTTCAGAGAGGGGCATGAAGGCCTCGTCCCCCGGGACGGTACGGATGATCTTCAGGAGATCCCACTCGCCTTTGGATTCCGATGGCTTCTTCACTTCCATCAAGTACATGTCGTGGACCATCCGGCCGTCGAAGCGGATCTTGCCATGGACGGCAAAGAAATCGCTGATGTCCATGGATTTCAGCTTGACCATGACGGCGTCGGGATCATCCGTCCCGGCCGCCTTGATGGCTTTCAGGTAGTTCATGGTGGCGGAGTAGGCCCCCGCCTGGTCCATGGTGGGCATGGCCTTGTGGATGGCGTAGAAGCGTTTCGACCAGGCCCGGGCCGCATCATCCCGGTCCCAGTAGAACCCGGAGGTGAACTGCATGCCCTGCGCCACATTCAGGCCGAGGCTCTTGATGTCGGTATCGAAGATCAGCAGGCCGACCAGCCTCTGCCCTTTCTGGCCGATGCCGAATTCCCGGGCCTGCTTGATGGCGTTGATGGTGTCTCCGCCCGCGTTGGCGAGGCCGATGATCTGAGCCCCGGAGGACTGTGCCTGGAGCAGGTAGGACGAAAAATCCGCCGTCGAGAGGGGATGGCGCACCGACCCGACCACCTTCCCGCCCAGCTGGGTCACGAACTTGGTGGTGTTCTGTTCCAGGGACTGGCCGAAGGCATAATCAGCGGTGAGGAAGAACCAGCTCTTGCCGCCATGCTGGACCACGGCTTGGCCCGTCACCTTGCCGAGAGCGTAGGTGTCATAGACGTAGTGGATGCCATAGGGTGTCCAGGCCGCCTTGTTGGTCAGGTCTGTGGTGGCGGCCCCGGTGACCATGACGATCCGCTTCTTGTCGCCGGCGATTTTCTGCACCGCCAGGGCGCAGCCGGAATTCAGCAGGCCCGTGATCATGTCCACTTTCTCGTTGTCAAACCATTCCCGCGCCTTGGCGGAGGCGATGTCGGCCTTGTTCTGATGATCGGCGCCGACAACCTGGATGGGCTTGCCAAGGATCGTTCCCCCGAAATCCTTGACCGCCATCTCCACGGCCACCTGGGTGCCCTTCCCCCCGAGGGTGGAATAGACCCCCGACATGTCGGTGAGCACGCCGATTTTCACGACCCCGTCCGAGATCTTGTCCTTGGCGGCTCCGACCAGTCCACTGCTGGCCGCCAAGGCGGCGATCAGCAGCGCCGTTCTGGACATGAAGTGGTTCATAAGGCTTCCCTCCCTGTGGGGTACCTGGTCACACGCCCAGGTACTGGTTGAGTTTCTCGGTGCTGGACGCGAGTGCGTCCCTAGGGATCAGGTCGGCGATGACGCCGCGGTCGACGACGTAGTGGCGGTCCGCAAGATCAGCGGCAAAGTGGAAGTTCTGTTCCACCAGGACGATGGTGAAACCGCGTGACTTCAGCTGGCCGATGAGCTGGCCGAGGGTCTGGACGATGACGGGAGCCAGTCCCTCCGTGATCTCATCCAGCAGCAGGAGCTTCGCCCCGGTGCGCAGGATCCGGGCCATGGCGAGCATCTGCTGCTCTCCGCCCGAGAGGCGGGTGCCCATGCTGAACCGCCGTTCCTGAAGGTTGGGAAACATGTCGTAGAGTTCAGGAACGGACATGCCGCCGTCCTTCACCACCAGCGGCAGCAGCAGATTCTCCTCCACCGTCAGATTGGAGAAGATGCCCCGCTCCTCCGGGCAGTAGCCGATGCCCAGGCGGGCGATCTTGTGGGTGGGCATTCCGATGGTTTCGACGCCATGGATCTGGATCGAACCGTTCCGCCGTCCGACCAGCCCCATGATGGACTTGAGGATGGTGGTGCGGCCGGAGCCATTGCGCCCGAGGAGGGTCACCACCTCACCTTCGCCCACGGTCAGATCCACACCATGGAGGATGTGGGATTCTTCGTAGAAGGCCTGCAGGCCTTTGATGCAAAGCATCTCCTTGGGTTCGAAACCGCTCATGGGTGCACCCCCATGTAGGCTTCCAGCACGCGGGGATCCTGCGAAACCTCCGCATAGGCGCCTTCGGAGAGGATCGCCCCCCGCTGAAGGACCGTGATCCGGTCCGCCAGAGTGGCCACAACCTTCAGGTTGTGCTCGATCATCAGAATCGTCCGACCGGCGGAGGCCCGCTTCACCAGGGCGGTGATCTTGTCGACGTCCTCCGCGCCCATCCCCTGGGTCGGTTCATCCAGCAACACCAGCTCCGGTTCCAGCGCCAGGGTGGTGGCGATTTCCAGGGCCCGCTTCCGCCCGTAGGCGAGTTCCCCGGTGATGTCACCACTCACTTCGGCCAGTCCCACCGACTCCAGCAGATCCATGGCCCGGTCATCCAGCTGGCAGAGGCAGCGGTCGCTTCGCCAGAACTGGTAGGACGTGCCCGTGGGGCGCTGCAAGGCCAGCCGGACATTCTCGAGGGGGGTCAGGTTGGGGAAGACGGCCGAGATCTGGAAGGAGCGGATCACGCCACGCAGGGCAATGTCTGCGGGCCGCTCCCGGGTGACGTCGATCCCGTTGAACAGAATGGTACCTGCCGTGGGAGTCAAGAACTTGGTCAGCAGGTTGAATACGGTGGTCTTCCCGGCCCCGTTGGGCCCGATCAGCGCGTGGATGTGGCCCCGCTCGACCTGCAGGTTCAGGTCATTGACCGCAGAGAAGCCCTTGAACTCCTTGGAGAGCTTCCGGGTTTCCAGAACGTAATCCGCCATCAGGTAGATCTCCCTGTTTGGTGAGATAGCTGCGCCTGACTTGCCTGTCATGAGGTTGTTTTATCTTAGTGTGACATCAAGACCGGAACCGTCATTTGCTTGAGCAGTTGCCGGGCCACGGATCCGAAGGCCCTGCTTCCTTCTTCTCCATGGGCGTAGGCCCCCAGCACCAGCAGGTCGAACCCTTCGTCACACACACGGTTCAAGAGCGCATCGCCCAATGTGGCCTTGCGCGTCAACAACGAGCATGGCCTGGCCACAACCCCCCGCTTCGCCAGATGTGCGAAGAGCTCCGCGAGCTGGCCACCCTGCATCCCTCCATAGGTATCCGCATCCTTCTTGGCCATGATCTCGACTCGATGGGCCCGCTGCAGGATGGGAAGGGCATCGTTCAGGGCACGGGTCGACTCGCGCCCCGCCTTCCATGCCACCAGCACCCGCTCGCCGACGGTGGCAAAGGTCCCGGCATAGGGCACGATCAGCACGGGAAGGCCCGCCTCCAGCACCAGGCGCTCAGGGAGGTCGAAGGGCACGCCCACATCTGCGGCTTCACCCGACCCCTGGCCGATGACGAGCAGGTCACTGGAGGGAGTGCGGGAAAGCAGGACCTCGGTCATGCCAGCACCTGCGGAAGATCCGTCCACACACTGCCAGCGCCCCTTGATGCCAGCCGCCGCCACCCGCTGCTCGAAACAACTCTGTGCCGCCGCGACGGCAGCCTCGGTCGGATACCGATGCCGGACCACCAGCAACCCGGTCAAACGGGCCTGATGCTGTCTGGCCAGGCTGATGGCAACCTCCAACCTGGCACCGCAACTCGTCAAATGGTCGAGATGGACGAGGATATCTGTCAATCCCATCAAGGCCTCCCTAGCCGGCACTGGTCGGAGTGGACCACGCGTTCGAAGTGAGTCGCACGAGTCGGCTCCGTGGGTTGAAGGCTGGGATGCAATGGCCTCATTTTGAGCATGCGAATGCCTGGAGGACCAGAAAAAAGGCACCCCTTTCACGGGGAGGACGTGCCGACCCGTTGGCTCCTAGCGGAAGGCCCTATGCCCTCATCAATCGGCTCAAGGGATGAACGAGCAGCAGTAGTCCGCGACGGTCGGTACCTTCATGAGGAAGGTCGACTGGGGGGGGACCTGGAAGGACTCTCCCCCCTTCACGGCCTTCCACTCGGCGGCGCCCTTCAGCTGCCACTCCAGGGTGCCGGAGAGAAGCTCCATGATCTCGGCAACCCCAGTGGAGAATTCATACTCACCCGCCTGCATGATGCCGAGGGTCTTCTTGCTGCCGTCAGGGAAGAGCACCGTATGACTGGCGACCTTGCCCCCGAAGTAGAGGTTGGCCTCCTTCACCACCGTGACGTTGCTGAACTCGGACATGCGGTCTCCTTTTACCTGTCCTCATTCTCACCGGGGGCGAGGCCTACCAAGAAGCCCTGATGTGGTCCTGGCGCCGGTTCCATAAAGGCCGATCATCGAAGGACCATACCGTTAGCCAAAGGGGGTGCCATGTCACTGGCCAGGAGCCTTGCACTGACGCCCATCCTGAGCGCGTGGCTGTGGGCACAATTCCCCCCGGCCGGAGTCCGGACGGACGTGCTCCTGATCGGAGACCCCGCAGCCATGGCCCGGGCGGGTAACTACGGAGGGGCCATGTACCCCGCCCAACGGTACCTCGAGTCCCACCCCGACAGCTGGGGAGCGCGCTGGTATCTGGCGGGGGCCCTCTACCACCATGGATCCATCGACCCAAGGTCCACGGACGAGGCCATTCTGGCCTATGGGATGGTGCTCACCCGCATGCCCCCGGAACCTGCCCTGGTGGCCCCAGTGCAGTTCTGGAGGGGCCGGTGCCAATTGATGAAGGGTGCCTTCCAGGCGGCCCACGCCTCCTTCGGCGCTGCCCTGGCCACAGGAGATCTGCAATACCTGAAGGATGCTGCGCCCTACTACTGGGCAGGGAAGGCCGCCGTGCAGGCCAAGGACTGGAAGGTCTCCCTCACCCTGCTGGATCAGGCCATAGCCGCCACCACCAACTCGCTGAACAAGGGCGATGGCTGGCGCTGGAAAAGCGAAGCCTTGCTGGGCCTAGGGCGCCAGGGCGAGGCCCTGGACTCCGCCGAGGCCGCCATCAGGGAATACGCCACGGTGTACCACCAGCTGCCACCTATGCTCTACCTCCAGCGCGCGGAATGCCTACTGGCTGGACCGAGTCCGATCCAGGCCATTCCTGACCTCAAGCGAGTGCTTGAGGCCCGACCTATTGGGAAAGAAGAGAAAGACTGCCAGGCCAAGGCGAAGGACCTGCTCGCCAGGTTCCCGGCCGCATCTGGGGCCGCGAAATAGGTGGGGACAGCCAAGCCTGGATGGTCGGTCCTCTGAGGGCCTCCGGGACACGGAGCCTCCCTGAAGAAATGACGGAGACCGGGGCCAGTTCTTTTCCTTTAAGCTGGAACCATGTCCGAGCCCGTGTCTGAACTGAAACTCCCCATGCCCCTGCGCAAACAGAAGGCCCTCAAGGCCGCCTGGAAGCCCCTGCTCCTCCAGTGGCTGGTGCCGGGCGCCGGGTACTGGGTCACCGGAGAGAAGGGCCGCGCGAAAGTGTTTTTCGGTGTCTGGGCCCTGTTCTGCATCCTGGGCGCCCTGCAGATGCAGCTCGGCACCGTGGATGGCGTGAAGGGCGGCATCCTGGTACCCGTGCAGGGTTCCTGGCTGGCCATCCTCGGTTCCCTGGCCACCGGGGGCATTGGTCCCGTGTACGGCGCCTTCGCCTGGGCCTTTGGCGGGGCAGGCACGGAACCCGTGCGCACCCTCACCCAGGAGTACGGGGCAACCTACGTGATGGTGGCGGGCCTGCTGAACTGGCTGTGCTGCTTCGACCTCTGGGACCGGATCACCGGCCGTTGGGTCTTCCGCCTGCCCAAGGACGAACAGATCCGGATCGCCAAGGGCGAGTAGGGCCCCTCGATCGAGTGTGGCGGCCCTGCTCCAAGCTGCCAGAGTAGAGAACTCCCCCGGAGCATCCATGGACACCCCCAGCGAAGGCGGCGCCGAAGGTTCGCTCCGGCTGCCCGCAGTCACCATCTTCCTGAGCGCCTTCCTCCTTTTCCAGGTGCAGCCGGTGGTTGGGAAGCTGGTGCTGCCCTGGTTCGGGGGCAGCGCCGGGGTGTGGACCACCTGCCTGCTGTTCTTCCAGTCCCTGCTGCTCCTGGGCTACCTCTACTCACACCTGGTGGTCCGCCACCTGTCTCACCTTGGGCAGATCAGACTTCACGGCGGGCTCCTGCTGGCCGCCCTGCTCACCTTGCCCCTGAGACTCCACGCCCTGTTCCAGCCCTCGGGGGGCGGCGAACCCCTGGGTCGTCTTCTGGGTCTGCTCACACTCACGGTGGGGTTACCCTACCTGGTGCTCTCCACCACCGGTCCGCTGGTGCAGGCCTGGGTGGCCCGGCAGGGCCGGGTCCCCTACCGTCTGTTCGCGCTGTCCAACCTCGCCTCCATGCTGGCCCTGGTGTCCTACCCGCTGCTGGTGGAGCCTTTCCTGCCCTTGAAGACCCAGTCCTGGCTGTGGTCGGCGGGCTTCGTCACCTTCTGCGGACTGGTCTTTACCCTGGCGCGACGCAATGCCCACGAGGTGCGAAATCCCGCGGTGGAAGAAGCTGCCTCGGGGACCCCCATGCCCAGCCAGAAGCTCCTCTGGATCGCTTTCGCGGCGGTGCCTTCGATGCTGCTGATGGCCGTGACCACCCATCTGAGCACCAACGTGGCCCCCATCCCCTTCCTGTGGGTGCTGCCGCTGGGGCTCTACCTGCTCAGCTTCATCCTCTGCTTCGAGGGCACCCGTTGGTACCAGCGGGGTCTCTACCTGGGCTTGCTGCCGGTGTTTCTGGTGCTGATGTCCATGTCCCTGCGACCGGATTTCCGCTGGCTGGACTACCGGTTCGAGACCTTGAGCCTGATCGCCCACTGGCTGGGCTCCGTGCGGGGCCAGGTGCTGCTCTTCAATGCCGGGCTCTTCCTCGCCTGCATGGTGGCCCACGGGGAGTTGGCCCGCCGCCGGCCCCATCCCCGCTTCCTCACCGGGTTCTACCTGCGGCTCAGCCTGGGCGGCGCGCTGGGCGGCATCTTCGTGGCCTTCCTCGCGCCCAGGATGTTCACGACCTACCTGGAGCTGCCCCTGGGGCTCGCCGCGGCAGGCGCGGTGGCCGCGCTGTCCCTGGGCTGGGACCTCGGGCCCAGGCAGCGCGGCGATCGCCCGATCGCCGTCCTGCTGGGGACCCTGGCCCTGGCCCTGGGGATCCACGCCTTCCGCCTGGACCGGGATGCAGACAAGATCACCCTCGCTCGGGGGAGGAACTTCTACGGCACCCTCGCCGTGTTCGACAATCCGGAACACACCTGGCGCTCCCTGGCCCATGGCACCATCACCCACGGCGGCCAGTTCCTTGACCCCGTCAAGGCCCAGCGCCCGGCCACCTACTACAGCCTGGATTCCGGTGTGGGTCTGGCCCTGGCCAGCCTGAAGGAGCCCCCCCGCAAGCTGGGGCTCGTGGGCCTGGGTGCCGGCAGCCTGGCGGCCTATGGACGGCCCGGCGACCGGATCCGGTTCTACGAGATCAACCCCCTGGTGGAGCCCTTCGCCCGGAAATATTTCACCTATCTCGGCCAGGGCAAGGCTGCCACGGAGGTCGTGCTGGGGGATGCCCGGCTCACCCTGGAAGCCGAGCCCCCGCAGGGCTACGACCTGCTGGCCATCGATGCCTTCTCCGGCGATGCCATCCCCGTGCATCTGCTCACCCGGGAGGCCTTCGCCCTCTACTTCCGGCATCTGGCTCCCGGCGGCATCCTGGCGGTGCATGTCTCGAACCGCTATCTGGACCTGAAACCCGTGGTGCGGGCTTCTGTGGATGCCTTCGGCCGCCGGGCCCGGGTCGTCGACACGGAATCGGACCAGGAGGAGGGCACCTTTGGTTCCACCTGGGTCCTGATGAGTGAAGAGGATTCCTTCTTCACCCTGCCCGCCTTCCTAGACAGCGAGGACGTCAAGCCCCTGCCCGCCAAGGCCCTGGTGTGGCGGGACGACTTCAGCAACCTCTTCCGGGTGCTGAAGTGACTAACTCTCTGCCTTGAGGCTCTTCGCCAGCAGTTGCGTACGGATGAAGACATCGATGTCCCCGTCCAGCACTTTCTGGGTCTGGCTGGTCTCCGCGCCAGTGCGGTGGTCCTTCACCATCTGATAGGGCTGTAGCACGTAGCTGCGGATCTGGCTGCCCCAGGCCACGTCGGCCTTGTCGCCACTGGCGGCGGCCACCTTGTCCAGGAACTTCCGCTGCTCCAGCTCATAGAGCCGCCCCTGCAGGACCTTCAAGGCGGTCGCCCGGTTCTTGATCTGGCTGCGCTCGTTCTGACAGCTGACGACGATCCCCGTGGGCAGGTGGGTGAAGCGCACCGCGGACTCGGTTCGGTTCACGTGCTGACCGCCAGCCCCGCTGGCCCGGAAGACATCGATCTTCAGGTCCTTCTCGGGGATGTCCACGTTGATGGTGTCGTCCAGCTCGGGACTCACGTACACCGCCGCGAAGCTGGTGTGGCGGCGCTTGGCGGAATCGAAGGGGCTGATGCGAACCAGGCGGTGGACGCCGGCCTCGGCTCGCAGATAACCATAGGAGAAGGGCGCATCCACGATGAAGGTGGCCCCCTTGATGCCAGCCTCCTCCCCATCCTGGTAGTCGATCATTTCCGTGGCCCAGCCCTTGGCCTCGCAGAAGCGGAGGTACATGCGGAGCAGCATGGCCGCCCAGTCCTGGCTTTCGGTGCCGCCGGCGCCGGGGGCGATGGCCACGATGGCGTGATTGTTATCGAGATCGCCGCTGAGCATCATGCGCAGCTCGGCGTCTTCCACGGCCTTGCGAAGATCCCCTTCGACAGTTTCGGTCTCCACCAGCATGCCCGCATCCTCCCGGGCCAGTTCCAGTCCGGTCTCCAGGTCTTCCATCCCACCGGTCAGCCGCTTGGCCAGGGCGATGTCGTTGGTGATGGATCCCCGCTTCTGCAGGAGCGGTTTGGCCGCCTCGGGGTCGTCCCAGAAACCCGGAACCGTGGTCCGCTCCTCGATCTGCTCCAATTCAAGGGCCTTGCGTTCGGGGTCGAGGTGGGCGACCAGCTGCTGGACGCGGGGCTCCAGTTCGTTCTTGGCCCGCACCAGGGTCTCGAAATCCATCCTGAGTCTCTCCGCCCCCAGCCCGTGGGGAACCTTCGAGTTTAAAGCAATCCGGCAGGTTACGTCCCCACGCTATTCTGGATGGATGTCTGGATTCATCCCCGTGATCCCCGCCGACCTGGAGCCCACCATCCGTGGGGTCCTGACAGGCCATGGGGGCGTCCCCCTGGCCTGGGCCCGCTGGGAACACCCGAAGCCAAAGGGCCGGGTGGTGATTTCGCATGGCTACGGCGAGCACGGCGAGCGGTACCGGCACACTGCCCACTGGCTGCATACCCTGGGGTGGTCCGTATCCAGCATGGACCACCGGGGATTTGGCCGTTCCGGCGGCATCCGGGGCGACGCGGTGGGCATCCGGGCCTTCGTGGATGACCTCGCCTTGTTCCTTCGGCAGGAACGCCGCCATGATGCCGAGCGCACGGGCGCCACGGCCCGGGTGGTGGACGGCGTGCCCATGCCCCCTCTGCCGGTGTGCCCGCAGGTGGTGCTGGGCCACAGTTTTGGCGGACTGGTGGCCCTCCTCACCTTGCTCTGGCACGCGGACACCCTGGACGGCCTTATTCTGTCCAGCCCCGCCGTATCCGTGAAGTCGAATTCCAAGGCCCTGGTGGTCCTGTCGCGCTTCCTGCGGTGGTTCATGCCCCACCGCCCCATCCAGCTCCACGGCGACAAGAGCCGGGTCTGTTCGGATCCGGTCATGGTGCAGCGATATGAGGTCGATCCCCTCTGCCACCGCTTCGCCACCGCCGCCTTCGGCGCGGCCCTGGACGAAGGCCGGGCCGAGGTCCTCCCCCTGGGCCACGAGCTCGACCGCCCCATCCTCCTGCTGGAATCGGAAATCGACACCGTCGTGGACCCCGATGCTTCCGAAGTGCTCTGGTCCGCGGTGCGCCCCGAACTCTTGGAACGCCACCGCCTGGCGGGGTTCTTCCATGAGATCTTCCATGACCGGCGCCGGGCCGAGGCCCAGGCCCTGGTGGAACCCTGGCTGGACAAGCTGCAGCACGCCTGGAGCCCTTCGCCCTGGAACTCTTCCCATCGTCCCGCCATGTCTGAAGTGCTGTCTCCGGAGCCTGCATGAAGCGCACCCTCACCGTCCTCACCCTGGTCGCCACCCTGGCGGCCCTGGGCCTGGGCTGCCGCAAACCAAAGAAGGATGTCGACAAGGGCATCTCCGCCGCCGAACTGATGACGACGGCAGACAAGCAGATGAAGCAGGGCAAGTTCAATGAAGCCCGCCTGACCCTTCGTCATCTGGAACAGTACCTGCCCGGATCGGCCGAATTCCCCAAGGCCAAGCTGATGCTGGGGGACAGCTTCTTCTTCCAGGGCAGCCCCAGTTATCCCGAGGCCGAAGTCGAGTACGGCAGCTTCCTGAACTACTTCCCCCGGCATGAAATGCGGGACTACGCGATGTACCACCGCGCCCTGTGTCATTTCTCCACGATCGAGACCGCCGAACGGGATCAGGCCGAGACCCGGAAAGCCCTCGATGGGTTCCAGCAGCTCCTGAAGGAGTCTCCCGGCAGCCCCTACGCCAGTGTGGCGAGGGCCAAGGTCCTCCAGTGCTGGCGGCGAATCGCGGAGCACGAGCTGATGGTGGGGGTGTACTACGTGAACAGCTACTTCTACCCGGGCGCCGAACGGCGGCTGAAGAACCTGCTGGAGACCTATCCTGACTATGTGGATCGGGAACGGGCCTACTACTATCTCGGCGAAGCCATGCGGCAAAGGTTCCCTTCCAGCGATGAAATCACCCAGTTCAACAAGGACTATGCCGCCAAGCTTCAAAGGCCTGACCTGAAAGACCTCAGCAAGGAGCAGCTCAGTCAATTCCAGAAGGATTTCCAGGCCTTCGGCAAGGAACAGGTCAAGGTGTATCGGGCCGAGGCCAAGAGCTACTACCGGAAGCTGGTGGAGAGCTATCCCGGCTCGGAGTGGTCCCGTCGGGCCGCTGATCGTCTCATCACCATGGGCACCGAGGGTGTCAAGGAAGAGCTGGACAGCTGATACTGTCCGGGGGTCCCCCGCTGCGCGGACACCCCCGGGCCCCACTGCCGGGTTGGGGTGAACCCGCCCCGGCCTGTCCTTCAAATCGGGAGGCGTCATGGAACTCAGCAGCCTCGGTCTAGGTACCTACCTGGGTCAGGAATCCGACGCCGCCGACACGGCGTACACGGAGGCCGCCAGGGCCTTCCACGCAGCCGGCGGGAACGTCTTCGACACCGCCGCCAACTACCGGGGAGGACGCTCGGAGCGGGCCCTCGGGGCGGCCTTCAAAGGTCTCCCCAGGGATGAAGTATTTGTCTCCACCAAGGCGGGCTACATCCCCATGCCCGAGGCCGACCCCGAGGAGAACCCCCGCGCCTGGTTCCACCGAGTATTCGAGACGCCCGGCATTCTTTCAGTGGATGATCTGGTGGACGGCTGCCATGCCATGACTCCCGCCTATCTGGCCCACCAGCTGGACATCAGCCTGGCCGCCCTGGGCCTCGACACCCTGGACCTGTTCCATCTGCACAACCCGGAAGCGCAGTTGGCCCACCTCGGGCCCGAGTCCTTCTATGCCGCCATCAGTGCGGCCTTCACGGCCTGCGAAGGGTTCGTGGCAGCCGGGAAGATCCGCGCCTATGGCGTGGCCACCTGGAACGGTTTCCGGACGCCTCCCGGGCAGGAAGGACACCTGAGCCTCGCCCGCCTCCTCGAAGTCGCCAGGTTGGCTGGGGGCCGGGAGCACCACTTCCGCTGGCTCCAGCTGCCCCTGAATCTGGCCATGCCCGAGGCCTACTTGGCCCCGACCCAGCTGCTCGACGGCGCGCCCATGACCTTGCTGGAGGCGGCCCAGGCCACGGGCATGTCGGTGCAGACCTCCGCGTCCATCATGCAGGCCCGCATCCTCCGCCAGCTTCCGGACGGCTTTGCCGAAGCGCTTGGTCTCAAGACGCCCGCCCAGGCGGCCCTGCAGTTCACCCGCTCCTGCCCCGGCGTCACCACGGCCCTCTGCGGCATGGGACAGGCCGAGCATGTGGCTGAGAATGTCGCGATCCTGGCCGTTCCCAAGCTGGGGCCTTCGGCCCTCGAAAGCCTCTTCGGATGATCCTCCTCGCCATCACACCTGGGCTCGGCTTCGACCGCGAGTCCTGGCGGACGGTGCTTTGCTCCGGCGTGGACGGCTTCCTGATCCGGGAGAAGGAACTGTCGACGCGGGCCCTCCTGGACGCCGCCCGGTTCTGCCAGGACACCGCACCGGAGGTGGCCCTGTGGGTGACCGGCCGCCTGGATGTGGCTGTTGCCGCAGGTTGCGGCCTCCATGCCCCGGAAGCCCACCCCGAGGTGGCGCCCGGGTTGGTGCCCCTGTCCCGGCCCCTGCATCACGAGGATCAGTGGCAGGATCGGAGCCCTGTGGACCAGCTGCTGGTGTCACCGGTATTCTTCAGCCCAGGCAAGGGCGAACCCTGGGGGGCGGAGCGCCTGCATCGCTTCCTCCAGAGCCTGCCAGAGCGGGGGCCCCGGGTGCTGGCGCTGGGTGGAGTCGATCCAGCGAAGACCCACCTACTCTTGCACCCGCGTCTGGCCGGCATCGCAGCCATCCGTCCCTTCTGGAAGGGGGAGCCCAGGCTGGCGGTGGACCAGTTCCGCGGAAGTACAGACCGGTCCTTGCCTCCGCCGGACCGGCGGGACTGAGCCTGCCTGAAGGGTCAGGGGCGAGCGATCGGTGGCTTCTCGGAAGGACGCAGCAGAGGGGTCGGCACCTTGGGGCGATTGAGCAGCACCGGGGCCCCAGCTGGCACCACGTTCACCGTGCAGTTGGCGGGGACCTCTCCCTGGCCTATCCTCACCTTGAGCGTGAAGACATAGGCCTGACCTACCTTCATGGCCTGCGTCTGGGCACTGGAGAGATTCAAGGCCGGCTCATTGGGAAGGCGGCTGGGAAGAGCCGGCGACACACTCCAGGCATAGGTCACCAGGGCCGGACTGAGTCCGCCGCCAGCCGGCTGCAGGTCCGCCTTCAGCACCAGGGGCTGCCCCGCCTTGAGGGTCCGGTTCGCGGGGTCGCACAGGATGTTCACTTTCAGCCACACAGGGGAGGCATCCCGAGAGACGGCGGACACCGCGTAGGTGGCGACCCCCACCTGGCTGCCCGCCTTGGCGGTCACCGTGAACAGATAGGACTGGCCTGGGGCGCACCCGAGGGTCTCCGGGCCCGTCACCACCAGGAATTCCCTGTCCAGTGCGCCTGCAAGGGACAAGGTCGGCGGAACGCTCCACAGGTAGGTCACGGGTCCCTCGAGGGGTGCTCCATCCGGATCCCGGACCTGGGTCATGAATCGCAGGATCCCTCCGGGCAGGAAGGCCTTCCCGGGGCTGCCCATGATGGTGACCCTGAGGGGCCGCGTATCAATTCC
Organism: uncultured Holophagaceae bacterium; assembly: GCA_903884655.1. Lineage (GTDB taxonomy): Bacteria > Acidobacteriota > Holophagae > Holophagales > Holophagaceae > Geothrix. The sequence continues at coordinate 39,680 of CAISFO010000035.1, forward strand.
AGCCGGCTGGGCACCCGTCTGGGGTGGCCCTGCCTGGAGGGCCTCTGTGGCGAGCCCGGGCGGACCACCCAGCCCCAGGGTGAAGACGAGCATCCAGCCCGTCAGCTGCTGGTTCATGGATCGCCTCCTGAAGAGCCTGATTCTGCTGTCGCATTCTGACATGGACCGCGGGGAGGAGGATGTTCAGCCGCTCCGGAGCCCGCCGAGGGGGCCGCTCCCTGACCGGAGGGACCGGGTATGCTCTTCCCATGTTCCGTGATCTCAGGGAGAAGGTGAGCGCGCCCCGCCGCACTTTGGCCTGGGTGCTCCTCGCCCTGCTGCTGGCGGTTGCGGCCTTCGTGCTGCCCCGCATGACGCCCCATCCCATGGCGCAGCGCGCGGCGGATGTCATCCTGTGGTCCGCCCTGGCCTATGGAGCTGTCCGGCTGATCTCCTTCCTGCTGCTGGACCCTCTGCTGAGTCAGCGGAAGACTGCCACTCCGGGCTTCGCCCGCGACCTGCTGATGGTGGCACTCTACCTCGTGGCGGCTGGCGGCATTCTGCGCCAGGTCCTGCAGGTGAGCCTGGGCCAGCTGCTCGGCACCGGCGCCATCGCCGCGGCAGTGGTGGGCCTCAGCCTCCAGGAGGTGCTGGGCAACCTCTTCGCGGGAATCTCTCTGCACCTGGATCCCGCGTTCATGGAAGGGGACTGGGTGGAGATCACGGGCAACCTGCGGGGCGGACCTGGTCGCGAGACGCTGATCGGGCAGGTGGAGGCCATGACCTGGCGTACCGTGCAGCTGCGCACGGAAAACGGGGACATGGATATTCTCCCCAACCGCGTCCTGGCCCAGGCGGTGGTGACCAACCTCTACGTGCCGTCTGGGCTGCACCGGCGCACCGCCCGGGTCATTGTCGAGCCCCGACCGGACCTGCATGTGGGAATTGAAAAGCTGACGAGGGCCCTGGCGGGCCTCGCCCACCTGCCTTCGCACCACCCGGAAGTGGTGGTGCAGGGCTCCGACCTGGGGGGTGCGGTGCTGGAAATGCGGTTCTGGGCCCTGGGCTTCCGACATGGTCGTCAGGCGACTTTTCAGGCCAACCGGCTGGCTGCCACAGTGCTTCCGCGGGAAGGTTTCCGACTCATGGGCCCCCATGGCCCCACACCGCTCGTGGCCTTTCCAGAGCCGGTTCCCGGAACCCTGCTCATGGGTGAGGTGGTCCGGGAATTGGGGCTTCCCGAACACTGGTCCGAGGACCTCCGGCCTCACCTCCGGCGCAGGCTGGTGGCTCCCGGGGAAGGCGTGATCCGAGAAGGGGAAACGGGCGAATCCCTGTTCGCCGTGCACCGCGGGACCCTGCAGGTGGTGCGAGCAGAGGAGCGGCAAGCCCCGTATACGGGTCTCTTCTGGAAACCCTTGGCCGACCTTGGACCTGGCCAATGGTTCGGCGAGGCCAGCCTGCTGACCGGGGCGCCTCGGAATGCCACGGTGGTCGCCCTCACCGAGGCGGAAATCCTTGAGCTGCCCAAGGAGGCCTTCGAAGCCTCCCTCAAGCGGGAACCCGAACTGCTGGATCGGCTGGTGGACCTGATGGTCCTGCGAGAGAAGACCGCCGTCGACGTTCCCGGTCCCAAGGAAGGCCTCCGGGCCCACTGGGCCAGACAGGTTCGGACCTGGTTCAACATGAATTGAGCCGGGACCCCCTCCGGCCGATTCTCCTGTATAGAGCCCAGAGTATCCTGGGGGGGGAGGCGCCATGGACTTGCCAGAGCATCTGCACCAGCTGGTGAGCGAACTGGGCGATTCCCTGGTGAAGGCCCTGTCCGAAGACGACCATTGCCGGGACTTGGCGTTCCAGATCCAGGCCAAGGGCTATGGCCTCATGCTGATCCTGGAAGCGGCCCCCATGAATGCGGAGCAGAGGACGCTATCGAATCTGGAGAATCCGGAGGCCTCCCTGCCCTTCTCGGAGGATGACCTGAGGCTGATGAAGTCCTTCAAGATTCGGATGGACTGAGGGTGAGTGCACCAGCATGGGACCTTCCGGCCCCTGAAGTCGGCCCGGCTCCACGGGCCAATGCGGCGGGACTCGGACGCCACGAGCTGGGCTCCCTCCTGGCGGGGCTTGGTGAACCCAGGTGGCGAGGGGGGCAGGTGTTCGCGGGCCTCATGCGCCAGCGGTGGATCCGATGGGACCAGTTCTCGACCCTCGCCAAGCCCTTGCGTGCGCGCCTGCAGGCCGAAGTAGACCTGTCCTGGCCGGCCATCATCCAATCCCAAGGTTCCTCTGACGGCTCCACCAAGCACATCTTCGAGATGGGGGACGGTCGACAGATTGAGGGCGTCCACATGCCCTACGACGACCGGGTCACCCTTTGTCTTTCCAGCCAGGTGGGCTGCGCCATGGGGTGCACCTTTTGCGCCACGGGCCAGATGGGCATCATCCGCAATCTGAGCTCGGCCGAGATCGTGGGTCAGGTGGTGGCCATGCTGAACCATCACGCGCATCCCCTGGACCGGCCCGTCAATCTTGTATTCATGGGCATGGGCGAGCCCCTGCACAATTTCGACCACCTCATGGCGGCCTTTGAGGTCCTGACGGACGCAGAGGGCCTGGCCATCCCGCCCAGGCGCATCACCGTTTCGACCTCGGGGCTGGTGGCTGGCATCCAGCGGATGGGCAGCCTCGCTCGCCGACCCCGCCTGGCCCTCAGCCTGAACGGCACCACCGATGAACACCGCTCGCGCATCATGCCGGTGAACCGCGTCTGGGGTCTGGAAGCCCTGGCCGAGGCTCTGGGCCGCTTCCCGCTCCAATCCGGGGAACGCATCACCCTCGAATACGTAATGCTGAAGGGGGTCACCGACTCCCTGGAGGACGCGCGCCGGCTGGCGGCCTTCGCGCGCCGCTTCCCTTCGAAGGTGAACCTCATTCCCTTCAATGCCCATGAAGGATCCGGCTATGAACCCCCGGAGGAATCCCGCATCGTGGCCTTCTGCCGATGCCTGTCGGAAGCCGGCCTGCCCGTCAGTGTGCGACGCAGCAGGGGACAGGATGTGGGGGGCGCCTGCGGGCAGCTGGTGAGAGAGGGTCAGTCACGGCATCCGAAAATCCCCTGACTTCGGTCATGCTGGACACGTGAACCCCATCTCGAAACCCTTTTTTGTGGCCCTCCACGAGCTGCTGGACGCGGAAGGTGAAACCACACTTGGCGAGCTGCTGGATGCGGCCGGCGAGCAGACCTACGGTCTCCTGGTGCTGCTGCTCTCCCTGCCCAACCTGGTGCCGGGCCTGAACATCGGCCTGGCACCGGTGGGCGGCGCCGGGCTCATTGCACTGGGGGCCCAACTCGCCTGGGGCCGTCCCCACCCGTGGGTTCCGCGTCGCATCCAGGCTCAGCCCATCCACAAGGGACGGATCAAGGATGCCCTGGCCAGGTTCGAGGCCCAGATCCGCCGATTCCGCTGGAGCGGTTCCATCCAGCGCCCGCTCAGCCACCGCTGGATGGGGGCCGCCATCAGCTGGACCGGCTTCCTGCTGGCGCTGCCGGTTCCCCTTCCCTTCGGCAACCAGCTGCCTGCGGCCATCCTCTGCCTCCTGGGCGCGGCCCTGCTGGAGGAGCGGCCCGCCTGGGCCTGGATCGGTGCCGTGGCCATGGCCGGCAACACCCTCTACTTCGCCCTCAGCTTCGACCTGATCCTGCACGCCTCACTGAGGGCCTTCCATGTCCTGGTGAAGTGATGCGCATCGACGCCCTCACCCTGTTCCCGGAATTCTTCGAGGCTGCCCGGTTAGGCATCACCGGCCGTGCCTTCCGGGAGCTGGGCCACGGCCTCCACACGCACAGCTACCGGCCCTTCGCGGGCAACACCTTCGGCCACGTGGACGACAGCCCCTTCGGCGGCGGACCCGGCATGGTGCTGCGCCCGGAGGTGCTGCGGGATACGCTGGCTTCGGTGCCCCGGACCGGCGCGAACCACATCATCCACTTCAGCCCGGCGGCACCTCCCCTTACCCATGCCAAGGTGCTGGAATTGGCCAAGCTTGATCAGCTCATCCTGGTCTGTACCCGCTATGAGGGCCTGGATCAGCGGGCCGTGGAGCACTGCATCGACGAAGAGCTGAGCGTGGGCGAGGCCGTCCTCAGCGGTGGCGAGCTGCCGGCCCTCTTTCTCATCGATGCGGTCTGCCGCTGGCTGCCAGGAGTACTGGGCAACGAGGCCTCGGCGGAAGCGGACAGCTTCGCCACGGGCCTGTTGGACCACCCCCACTACACCCGGCCCGCCACCTTCGAGGGGCTGGACGTGCCGCTGGTTCTCCAGGGCGGCGACCACGGGGCCATCCGCCTCTGGCGCCTCCGGGAAGCCATGGTGCGTACTCGGCGTCTGCGGCCCGATCTGTGGGCTGGCTTCCTGGCCGAGCGCCTAGCCGGCCTGGATCGTCCCGCCCAGTGGTGCGCCTGGCAGGTGGAACATCCGGAGGACTGGAACCGGCCCAAGCCGAAGGGCTGGAAAGGCGTAAATTCAAAATTGTTGAAATGATGTTATTTATAAAATTTTTGAACATTGTTAAAAATATTTCACAACAGGGACTTGACGAATTCGAACAATGTTCTAAATTTTGAACATTGTTAGGAGTGTTGCATGTCTCTTGAGGTCGCAAGGCCACTTCGGACGGCCAGGGTCATCCGGCTCAAGTACTGGCGGGCGGCTCGCTATGCTTGGATCCGACGAAGGAGCGCCATGCCAAGCCCACCCCGCCGCGACCAGGCCCGGCTGGCCGCCCGGCAGACCATCATGGAAGAGGCGCGGAAGCTGTTCGTGGCCAAGGGCTACGATGCAGTGACCATGAGGGACATCGCCCGCGCCACCCAGTACACGGCCTCGGCCCTCTACTACCACTTCAAGGACAAGGCCGAGCTGATGATGGCCATCTGCTCGGAGGACTTCCTGAAGCTGGCCCAGGTCTTCCAGTCGGCCCTGGTCCATGAGGATCCCCTGGAGAACATCAAGGCCATGGGCCTGGCCTATGCCCGCTTCGCCCTCGCCAACCCGAACCACTACCGGCTCATGTTCATGTCCAAGGGACCGGTGGGCCTGTCGCCCCACGACCTCCAGCATGGGGATCCCAACCAGGACGCCTATGCGGCCCTCCATCACTTCGTCAGCCTGGCTCAGCAGAAGGGCCTGCTGCGCGAGGGGCTGGCGGACACCCACCTGGTCGCGCAGACTTTCTGGGCCGGCGTGCATGGCATGGTGTCCCTGGCCCTCGACAAGGGCGAGGAGCCCTGGATCCCCTGGGCCAGCCTCGACCAGCGGCTGGAGCTGATGACCGACACCATGCGCCGCGGACTCGAACGGCGCTGAACCCGCTCCGTCCCATCTGAAATCCACATCCTGCCTGACCGGACGGCCCTCGCCGTCCCAGCTTCGCCTCATCCCCTTCCTGTTACACCTGGCCCCGGCCCCTGCCGAAGGCCCGTCTCCCGGAGCCTCTCTATGGTGGATCTGGCCCTGCGCATGCTGCTGCACGACCGCTTGCGCTTCTTCATCACAGTCAGCGGCGTGGCCTTCGCCGTGAACCTCATTCTCTCTCAGGTGGGCCTCTTCTTCGGCCTCATCAGCAATTCCTCGGTCATCGTGCGCAACATCCCCGCCGAGATCTGGGTGACCTCCAAGAACACACCGAACGTCGATTTCGCCCAGGCCTTCCCGGAGGCCTATGTCCAGCGGGTGCGCTCCATCCCGGGTGTGCAGCGGGCGGACAACCTCATCGTCACCTTCCTGAATATTCACCTGCCCAACGGGGCCACGGAGGGCACCGTCACCTACGCCGTGGAGGACTTCCAGGCCTGGAACCTGCCCTGGAAACTGGAGAGCGGCGACATCCGGGACCTGCGGCGGGGGAACTTCATGTTCACGGATGCTTCCGCCGTGCGCCGCATCGGCGCCTTCCAGGCCGGCGACTACCGGGAGGTCTCGGGCGTGCGCATGCGCTACGCGGGCCGGTCCCTGGGGGCCACCTCCTTCACCACCACGCCGGTGTCCTTCATGGACTACCGCCTGGCCCAGCGCATGAACAGCAACCTGCTGGAGGGCAACACCACCTACATCCTGGTGAAAGCCGCGCCCGGCGCCAATATCCAGGCCCTGAAGGCCGAGATCCAGCGCCGCCTTCCGCACAACGATGTCTACACCCGGAACGAGTGGGCCAAGCGCAGCGACGACTACTGGATCAAGAACACGGGCATCGGCCTGAACGCCTACCTCACCGTGGCCCTGGGCATCCTCGTGGGCGTGGTCATCGTGGCCCAGACGCTCTACACCTCCACCATGGAGCACATCAAGGAGTTCGGGACCGTCAAGGCCATCGGCGGCTCCAACGCCGATATCTACCGCCTGCTGGGCCGCCAGGCCCTGGTGGCAGCCGTCCTCGGCTTCGCCATCGGGGCCCTGCTCACCCTGGCCATGGAACCCGGCGTGGCCGCCATCGGACTCCGGCTCATCCTGCCCGCCCCGGTCTGGTTCTCGGTGGCCCTGGGCACCGTCTTCATGTGCCTCCTTTCTGCCGGCGTGAGCTTCCGCAAGGTCGCGAACATCGACCCCGGCCTCGTCTTCAGGAGCTGACCATGCCCGTGCTTGAAGCCAGCGACATCGTCAAGGAATACCAGGAGGGCCGGAACCGCACCCGCATCCTCCACGGGGTCAGCCTCACCGTGGAACCCGGTGAAGTCGTTGCGCTCGAAGGGCCTTCGGGCTCGGGCAAGACCACGCTGCTGCAGATCCTCGGCTGCATCCTGAGCCCCACCGAAGGCCGGGTCAAAGTGAACGGCGAACCGGCGGACCTCTCGGACGCCAGCGCCCTGGCGGAGCTCCGCAAGCGGCACATCGGGTTCGTGTTCCAGCAGTTCAACCTCTTCCCCTCGCTCAACGCTCTGGAGAACGTCCAGTACGCCCTCCAGGTCAAAGGGCATCGCGGCAGAGGGCTGAAGGAAGAAGCCCGCCGGTGGATCGAAGCCATGGAACTGTCGGACCGGGCCCACTACCTGCCCAGGGACCTGTCCGGGGGCCAGAAGCAGCGGGTGGCCATCGCCCGCGCCATGGCGGGAAATCCAGCCGCCCTGCTGGCCGACGAGCCCACCGCCAACCTCGACAGCCAGGTGGGCACCCAGGTCCTGCAGCTGTTTCGTTCCCTGGCCACCGACCACGGCCGCGGCGTCCTCATCGTCACCCACGACCCGAAAGTCCGGGACATCGCCGATCGCGTGCTCCGAATCCGCGACGGCCTCATCCACGCCTGAACCCCCAAGGAGACCCCATGTCCATCCGCCCCTACATCGTCTGGATCCTCCCCGTCCTCGCCCTGGCCGCCGGCGCCGCCATGCTGGTCCGGGCTGAGCCCAGGGCCCCTAAGCCGCCCACCGCCCTCCCACCCTCCAGCAGCATTCTCTGCGAGGGTCGTGTCTCCACACATCCAGGTGCGGACGTGGTCCTCTCGGCGGAGTATGGTGGCCTCCTCCGTGACCTGCCTGTCCACGAACTTGATGAAGTGAAGGCAGGTCAGGTCCTCGCGCGGCTGGATGACCGGGAGCAGGCGGCCTCACTCGCCTCCGCCGAGGCCCATGTGCGAGAGCTCGATGCCGAACTGCGCTTTCTCGAGCTGGAGCAGCGGCGCCAGAAGCAGCTGGTCGCCGACGGCGCCGTGGGCCAGCGGGCCTTCGACGAGGCCGATTCGAAGCTCCGTCTCACCCAGGCCCGGCGTGAAGCCGCCCAGGCCCAGACAGGCCAGCTGCGAGCCGCCCTCTCCAAGCTGACCCTCCGCGCCCCCTTTGGCGGCAGGGTCGTGGAGCGCATCGCCAACCCCGGTGAGCTGCTGCCCGCCGGCGGCCGGCTCCTGCGGCTGGCTGATCTGAACCGCCTGCGCATCGAGGCCGAGGTAGACGAGTACGACCTGAGCCGGCTCCGCCTGGGGAGCGAGGTGGCCATCGAGGCCGAGGGCACTGCGTGGAGAGGTACCGGCCGGATCGAGGAAATTCCCGACGGACTCTCCCAGCGCCGTCTCAAGGCCCTGGATCCCTCCCGTCCCACAGACATCCGGGTGGCCCTGGTGAAGGTCTCCCTGACCCCGAAGGCTCCCCTCAAGCTCGGTCAGCGCGTCGAGCTGCGCATCCAGGCCAACTGATCCCTTCGAATCCAGGAGCACCCATGCGATCCAAGCCACTCGCCCTGATGGCCCTCGGCCTGGCCCTGCCCGCACTCGCCCAGACCCTCTCCGTGAATGAGGCCATCCAGTCGGCGCTTGCCCAGAACCCCCGGATCCAGGCCGCCCAGGCCGGCACTGACGCCGCCTCGGCCCAGGCCAGCCAGGCCCGTTGGGATCGGATCGGGCGATTGGAACTGGGGGCCCTTTGGGCACCTGACGTGAGGAATCCCCAGGTCGGCTTCCCGGGGGCGCCTCCAGCTTTCCCGCCCTTCCGCTTCGACCTTGCCCTCCAGCGGCGGAACAACCTGGAGCTGAGCTACGTCCAGCCCCTCTGGACCTGGGGCGCCCTTGCCGGCCGCGTGAAGGCGGCCTCGCTACAGACGGCGGCCAGTGCGGACCTGGCGGCCCGAGAGAAGGAGCTGGTCCGGTTCGAGGCCACCCAGCGCTTTCTCCAGGCCCTGCAAGCTGCGGAGGCGGTGAAGGTGGCAGAGCTGGCCCTCGCCCAGCAGCTGGCCTTCCAGGCCACGGCCAGGGCCCGGGTGGCCGAGGGGGTGGCCCCCCGCCTGGACGTGCTGAAGGCGGACTTGGCGGTAAGTCAGGCCGAATCCGATCTCATCACGCTGCGCAACCGCGCAAGGATCTCGCGGGAGGAACTCGCCGCCGTCACCCGAGACGAGCGGTTCCGGCAACTGCCCCTCGCCCCGGTGGAGGATCCTTCCGGTGACCTGCCCGCCGAGGCGGCCTGCCTCCAGCAGGCGAGGGACCGGAGGCTGGATCTGAAATCCCTCACCCGCCAAGTCTCGGCTCTCCGCACCAGCGCCCGGGCCGAACGAGCCTCCGGCCTGCCTTCCCTCGACTTCCAGGCCAGCTGGACCCAGCGCAGCGACCAGCTGGGCAACCTGGGAGAGACTCTGAACCGCACCTCCCTTGTGGGCCTCGCCATCCGCTGGGAGGGGCTGGCACCCAAGCGGGCCAGGGCCCGCAGCGCCGATTTCGAGGCCCGGGCCCGGCAGCGGGAAGCCCAGGCCGCCTCACTGGAGGACCAATTGGCTGTGGAGGTCCGGACTGCCCGGTGGAAGGTGGAGGATGCCAGAGCCCAGACCACCGTGGCCGGACGCGCCCTGAATCAGGCCGAGGAGCGGGCGCGGGTCTCCCGGGTCGCCTACCGGGCGGGCACCACCACTGCCGTGGAGGCCGAAGATGCCGAACTGGCCCTCAGCCAGGCCCGGTATCAGGTGCTGGCCACCCGCCTGGAAGCGGGCATCGCTTGGGCGGCCCTGGAGTTTTCGATCGGCCAGTGACCAGGACCCTCAGGGCAATTTACCCAGGCGGCCCCGGGGATTCGGCCTTCCCTTTCGCTCCCATTCCGGTAGACTGGTGGACTCCCCGTTTGGGGACTTTCGAGCCATGTCCGCCTGTGATCAGGTTTGGGACCGCTGGCCCAGGAGCCCACATGAGCCATATCATCGACCAGCTCGAAGCCAGCCTGCTTCGCCATGACCTCCCCCGCATCCAGCCCGGCGACACCGTGAAGGTGCACGTCAAGGTGAAGGAAGGCGAGAAAGAGCGCATCCAGCTCTTCCAGGGCATCGTCATCGGCATCAGGGGCGGCGGCATGCGCACCTCCTTCACCGTCCGCAAGGTGGCGAGCGGCGTGGGCGTGGAGCGCGTCTTCCCCCTGAACAGCCCCACCATCGACAAGCTGGAAGTCATCCGCCACGGCAAGGTCCGTCGCGCCAAGCTCTACTTCCTCCGTGAGAAGCTCGGCAAGGCCGGCCGTCTCAAGGAGCGCCGCACCGTCGCTGGCGAATAGACTCCGGTCGGAAACACCAAAAAGGCGCCTGGTCAGGCGCCTTTTTCGTATTCCAGTCAACCGGAGGTATTAAGCATTAACTCAAGCTAGATCTTTAATTCTATATTTATTTTCACACTTTAAGGGATCAGCCTGTCCCCGATCTGTGGAAAAATGAACCCGTGGGATCCGGCTGGCCAGTTCCAGACCGCTGTTCCGGGAGGAAGCATGAAGACCTCGTCCCTAGCCGCCCTGGCCGTCCTGACCACCGCCACCTTCTCCCTCAACGCGGAGCCTCCTCGCTATGGCGTCCAGGGACTGGTCAACGTGCCGCTCGGCGACCTCAAGACCTTCGTGGACAGCAGCGCCGGCCCCGGAATCGGCATCCACGGGACCTTCGACCTCATGGACGGCCACATGCTTCGGCCCCGGATGGACTACAGCGTCTACCAGGAGGCTTCCTTCGCCACCTTCAAGCAGAACGCCTCCTACATCGATCTTGGCGGGGACTATCTCTATTTCATCGCCGGCAAACCCGAGGGACTCTATTTCACGGGTGGTTTATCTGCCGTCCGTTGGTCCTTCCAGCGCAAGGATGCTCTGTCCAAGGTGACCAGTGACACCACCAAACTGGGCGTGGCAGGCGGCCTCGGCTACCAGTGGAGCGCCACCGTGGGCACGGAGCTGCGGTGGATGCACTCCCGCGTGTCCAGTGCGTTCAAGGCGGACGCCCTGCAGGCCGGCTTCACCATCCGGTTCTAGCCGCTTCCTGTCCTGCCCGGGCCCCTGGCCTGGCAGAGAGAGATCACATCCCGTATTCTTTCCAGCGCCGTGCTACCCGGTCGAGAATCTCCGCAGGAAAGACCAGATCCCGCGGCCACTCGCGCTGGTAGCCATCCCAGGGCCGGTTCTTCCTCGTGGCGTCGATACCCACCTTGCTGCCAAAGGCGAAGCGGTCACTGGCGTGGTCCAGCACGTCCAGGGGTCCCTCGGTGAAGAGCATGTCCCGGCGTGGATCCACATTGCTGGTCAGCCGGAAGAGCACCTCGTTCATGTCATGGGGATCGATGTCCTCATCGACCACCACGATGCCCTTGGTGAACATGATCTGGCCCGTGCCCCAGATGGCGTTCATGACCTTCTGGGCATGGCCGGGATACTCCTTGCGCATGCTCAGGATCACCAGATTGTGGAAGGCCCCGGCCGCGGGCAGGTGCATGTCGCGAACCTCAGGCAGAACCATGCGCAGGAGAGGCAGGAAAATCCGTTCGGTGGCAAGGCCCAGGTAGGCGTCCTCCTGGGGTGGGCGGCCCACGATGGTGGCGGGGAACACAGGATTCCACCGCATGGTGATGGCATCCACATGCAACACGGGGTAGTCGTCCGCCAGGGAGTAGTAGCCGGTGTGATCGCCGAAGGGGCCCTCCCGGCGCGACTCACCGGGAATCACGTGCCCCTCGATGACGATTTCGCTGTCGGCGGGCACTTCCAGATCATTGGTCACGCAGGGCACCATCTCGATCCCTTCGCCGCGCAGGAAGCCAGTGAACATCACTTCGCTGAGGAAGGGTGGAAGGGGCGCGGTGGCCGCATACGTGAGGGCCGGATCCCCGCCAAAGCTCACCGCCACGGGCATGCGCTCGCCGAGGTCATACCCATGGCGGTTCCGGGCTCCGTCGTGGTGCAGCTGGGTATGGAACCCGAGGGTCCGGTCATCGAAGACCTGGAGCCGGTAGAGTCCCATGTTGCGATGGCCCGTCAGCTTGTTCCGGGTGTGGCTCATCCCCAGGGTGATGAAGGGTCCGCCGTCCTCGGGCCAGGTGGTGAGCACGGGCAAGTCGAAGAGCTTCACCTGGTCGCCCCGTAGCACGATCTCCTGGCAGATGCCCTTGCGAACGGTCTTCGGCATCCAGGTGCCCACCTCGGCCAGGGCAGGCAGCTTGGCCAGTTTTTCGAAAAACCCAGTACCGGGCCTGGGCATGGCCTCCTTCACCAGCCTCTCGATCCGGTCGGCGATGGCATCGAGGCCCCGCGGTTCCTGGTCCACCCCCAGGGCCATTTCCATGCGCTTCAGGCTGCCGAAGACATTCATGGCCACCGGCAGGGCTTTTCCGGCGGGCCTCTTGAATAGGAGGGCCTTCCCACCCCCAGGTTCCTTGGACACCCGGTCTGCCACCGCTCCCATCTCCAGGAAGGGGTCGACTTCCGGGTTGATGCTGGCCAGCTCGCCCGCGGCTTCGAGCTGTTTCAGGAAGGTCTGGAAGTCGCGGCCCATGGGAATCTCCGAACCCTGATCATCCCATCCAAGGGGCGTTCAAAGAAACCCAATGCCCCCAGGTTCATGAATTTCCCTTGAGAGGACAGGGCTTTTCCCGCATACTGATGGGCCTTGCCCTGGCCGTGGGCTCCCAAGCGCGTCCGATGGACTGCCGCCCACACGCCCCAACCAAAGAGGTTTTCATGTTCGCAATCATCAAGACCGGCGGGAAGCAGTACCGCGTTTCCGAAGGTGATGTCCTCCGGGTGGAGACGCTGGAGAAGGATCCCAAGCAGGCCGTCACCTTCGACCAGGTGCTCCTCATCGACAACAACGGGGAACTGCAGATCGGCAAGCCCACCGTGGCCGGCGCCACCGTCGAGGCCGAGGTCATCACCCATGACCGCGCCAAGAAGGTGATCATCTTCAAGAAGAAGAAGACCACCACTTATCAGCGCACCCAGGGCCATCGCCAGAACTACACGGAAGTTCGCATCAAGGCGATCAAGGCATAGTTTTGCCTTTTTCGTCAGCGCGAAACGAGTTCGAAAAAGACATCAAAAATCATTCTGAAGAGGTACTTCCATGGCTCATAAAAAAGGCGTTGGTTCCAGCCGCAACGGTCGCGATTCCCATTCCCAGCGCCTCGGCGTGAAGGAGTTCGGAGGGGAACTTGTCCCCGGCGGTTCCATCCTCGTCCGCCAGCGCGGCACCAAGTTCAAGGCCGGCATCAATGTCGGCATGGGCAAGGACCACACGCTCTTCGCCAAGATCGAGGGCAAGGTCCGCTTCCAGGACAAGGGCCAGAGCGGGCGTTTCATCCACATCGATCCCATCGAAGGATGACCTTTCCCTGGGGGACCGCGCTAGGCGCCTACCCCGGGATCCCTTTGCACAGGCCGGGCGGAGCCCGGCCTGTGCTCATTCTTCGCCCAAGGCCCAAACATGTTTCTTGACCAGATCCAGCTCCGCGTTGCCGCCGGTCACGGGGGTGCGGGCGCCATGAGCTTCCGCCGGGAGAAGTTCGCCCCCGAAGGTGGCCCCGACGGCGGCGACGGCGGCAAGGGCGGGTCTGTGTTCCTCCGGGCCAACCGGGCCCTGAACACCCTCAACCCCTATCGCAGCAAGCGTGATTTCACCGCCGAGCGGGGACGCCAGGGCGAAGGCTGCATGCGCCACGGCAAGGATGCCCTGGACATCTGGCTGGAGGTGCCCCTGGGCACGGTGGTCAAGGACGGCGACACCGGTGAGGTGCTGGCGGAGCTGCTCGCCGACGGCGAGGAAGTCTGCGTGGCCCGTGGTGGCCGCGGTGGCCTCGGGAACACCAACTTCAAGAGCTCCACCAACCGCACGCCCCGCCACCACCAGCCAGGCGAAGAAGGCGAAGAGCGCTCGCTCGATCTGGAGCTCAAGCTCATCGCCGACGTGGGCCTGGTGGGTTTCCCCAACGCCGGGAAGAGCACCCTCGTGAGCAGCCTGAGCGCCGCCCGTCCCAAGATCGCGAACTACCCCTTCACCACCCTGGAACCCCAGCTGGGCGTGGTGAGCTTGGACCGCTTCGGCGGCGACATCATGGACAGCTGGGTCATCGCCGACATCCCGGGCCTCATCGAAGGGGCGGCGAACGGCGCCGGGCTGGGCATCCAGTTCCTGCGCCACGTGGAGCGCACCCGCATGCTGCTTCAGCTGGTGGATCTCTCGGACCCCATCGAAGAGCCCGCCGACGCCATCCGCATCATCGAGGGCGAAGTACAGGCGTTCAGCCCCGTCCTGGCCGCCAAGCCCCGCTGGCTGGTGGGCACCAAGCTGGACGCCCTTCAGGATGAATCGCGACGGGAAGCCTTCGTCGCGCTTTGTGCGGAGCGTGGCCAGGAGCCCATCTTCATTTCCGGTGTCACCGGCGAAGGCCTGCGCGAGCTGGCCTTCGCGGTGGACGATGCCCTGAAGGTGATGGCCGGACAGAAGGCTGCCACCCCCAAGGATGAGGCCTGGTAGTGCGCATCGGCTTGCTAGGGGGGGCATTCAATCCTCCACACGATGGTCACTTGAAACTCGCCCGTCTGGCCCTGGATCACCTCGATCTGGATGAACTTCGCTTCGTACCCACGGCCCTCAGCCCCCACAAGCCTGATCCCGGGGGACCCGGTTCCGAGGCCCGCCTCCGCCTGTTGTCCGAAGCCCTGGAGGGAGTCGACCCGCGCTGCAAGCTGGAGCCCCTTGAGCTGGAGCGGGGTGGCACCAGCTACACGGTGGATACCCTGGAGACGCTCACCGGGCGCCAGCCAGAGGCGGCGTGGATCCTGATCATGGGCAGTGACCAGCTGCCGGGGTTGCCCAGCTGGCGCCGGGTGGCGCGTGTCTTCGAACTGGCCTCGGCCGCGGTGGCCCTGCGTCCTGGGGCTCCCTTCCTGGCACCCCCCATCCCCGGCCTTCAGGCCTGTCCCTCCTGGAGTGGAAGGCCCGGCGAATTCGTGGCCCTGCCCGGCACCGACCTGGACTTGGCTTCCACCGGCCTCCGCGAACGCCTCCAGACCTCGCCTCACGAGGATCCTGGAGGGGTCCCTCCGCAAGTTCTCAGTACCATCCGCTCTGAAAACCTGTATCGTTAGCCTGCTCTGGAGCCCGCATGACCCTTGATTCCCGGCTCGCGACCGTCGTCGACGCCGCCCGGTCCAAGAAAGCCTTCCGAATCCGCCTCGTGGACGTTCAGGACATCGCCAGCTTCACGGATGTGTTCGCCTTCATGAGTGGGGGTAGCGACCGCCAGAACCGCGCCATCGCCGAAGCCATCGAGGACGCCCTGAAGCTGACTGGAGAGCGCCCCATCTCCCGCGAGGGCGAGTCCAATGGCAACTGGGTCCTGCTGGATTACGGCAACCTCGTGGTCCATGTCATGGACGAGGAGACCCGTCGCCACTACAACCTGGAAGGGCTGTGGAACACAGGCCGCGAGCTGGAACTGCCTGCCGAGACGCACCCCGAATCCGATTCCCGTTCCTAGGAGCCGACCTCCATGTCCACCCTTGCGATGAACCCCTACGAAGCGATGCAGGCCCGCCTGCGCATGGCGGCCCAGCTCTACGGCCTGGACGACGCCCTCTTCAAGGTCTTCATGGCCACCAACCGGTCCATGATCGTGAGCCTGCCTGTGCTCATGGACAACGGCCAGTGGGAAGTCTTTACGGGCTTCCGGGTTCAGCACAGCACCGCCCGGGGACCCGCCAAGGGTGGCATCCGGTACGACCTGAACGTCAACCTCGAAGAGGTCAAAGCACTGGCGGCCTGGATGACCTGGAAGTGCGCCGTGGTGGATGTGCCCTTCGGCGGCGGCAAGGGCGGCATCATCTGCGATCCCTCCCGGCTCAGCCCCGGCGAGAAAGAGCGTCTGACCCGCCGCTACATCGCCGAGATCATGGACATCCTGGGACCCGACCGGGACGTACCCGCCAATGACATGGGCACGGACGCCCAGACCATGGCCTGGGTCATGGACACCTATTCCATGCATGTCCGACACATCGAGAACGCGGTGGTGACAGGCAAACCGATCGGGCTCGGCGGCAGCCTCGGACGCGCTGAGGCCACCGGCCGGGGCGTGCTTATCGTCGCGCGGGAAGCCATGCAGCGCCTGGGCAAGCCCCTGGCTGGCGCCACCGTGGCGATCCAGGGCTTCGGCAATGTGGGTAGCCAGGCCGCCCGCCTGCTGCATGAAGCCGGCGCCCGCATCGTGGCTGTCAGCGACCAGAAGGGCGCCATCAAGAATGATCGGGGCCTGGATATCCACGCCCTGCTGAAGCACAAGGCGGAGACCCGGAGCGTGACCGGGTTCAAGGGCGCCGAGCCCATGGACCCTGGCTCCCTCCTGACCCATTCCGTGGACATCCTGGTGCCGGCCGCGACCGAGAACCAGATCACGGAAGTGAACGCCGCCCAGATCCGCGCCAAGGTCATTGTGGAGGGCGCCAACGGGCCCACGACACCCGAAGCCGATCCCATCCTCCTGGACCACGGGGTGCTGGTGGTGCCCGACATCCTGGCCAATGCCGGCGGCGTCACCGTCAGCTACTTCGAGTGGGTGCAGAACCGCCAGGGCTTCTACTGGCGGGAACGCGAGGTCAATGAGCGCCTGGTCGACTACATGACCCACGCCTTCCAGGCCACTTTCGCCACCACCGACAAGTACAAGACGAATCCTCGCATCGGTGCCTACATCCTCGCGCTCGATCGTGTCGCCACTGCCATGAAGTACCGCGGCTTCTACGCCTAGCTGGATCTAGAAAATGCAGAGGCACGGCTTTGCCCTGGCCCTGCGCGGGGGTCCTGGGGGGAAGGCTCCGTCTCCACGAGCACAACACCGAAGGTGCGAGCGATTGGGGGGGGCGCCTCGCACGCGATGCATGGACGCGCGAAGCGAGGAACCCCCAGAAAGATTTAATCCGTCACCCGCCCGATCAGCCTCAACAAGCCATCCAGGATGGTGAGGGGATGGGGCGGGCAGCCTGGGATGTAGAGATCCACGGGCAGCACGCTGGCGGCCCCCCCGCGTTGCTCCTCCTGGCGAAAGAAGGGGCCGCCTTGGATGGCGCAGGCCCCGACGGCGATGACGATCTTCGGGTGGGGCACCGCATCGTAGGTCTTGCGAAGAGCCAGTTCCATGTTGCGGGTCACCGGCCCGGTGACGAGGAGACCATCCGCATGGCGCGGCGAGGCCACGTACTGGATCCCGAACCGGCCCAGGTCCCAGGAGAGGGTGCCGAGCACGTTCACATCCACTTCGCAGCCATTGCAACCCCCGGCGCTCACCACTCGCAGTTTCAGGGAGCGTCCCAGGATCCGCTGGAGCTCGGCTCCCATGGCCTGCGCCCGCCGGTAGTCCTCTCCCGGCGTGACCGTCAGGGCCTCGCGTGAACAGGCAGCCAGACGGTGATCCTGGGTGTATTCGATGGCCCCTTCCGGGCAGGCTTCCAGGCAATCCGGACAGAAGAGGCATCGGCCCAGGTCCACCTGGGGGCCCTTCGAACCGATCCGGATGGCTTCGGTGGGGCAGACCTCGGCGCAGACGTGGCACCCCTCGGGGCACTTGTCCGCCAGGATCCTGGGCAGCCCCCGGAAGCGCTCGGGCAGGCCGGGCACTTCCTTGGGATAGGGCAGGGTCCGATGACCCTGGCGCCAGCGGGACAGCAGGATGTGCATCATAGGTCATGCCCGCAGTAGGAGAGGTTGAAGCTCTTGTTGCAGAGCGGGAAATCGGAGATCTGCTCGCCGCGCAGCGCCAGGGCCAGGCCGAACCAGTTGTGGAAGGACGGATCCACGATCTTGTAGCGGGAGAACCGTCCCTGGCCATCCGTGAGGGCCAGGTGCAGCACCTCGCCCCGCCACCCTTCGGTCAGGGACACGCACAGGCTGTCTGTGGCCAGGGGCGGAAGCGGGCCGGCGGGCGGGTCCTGTTCACACCGGGAGAGGTCAGCCAGGGCCAGCGAGAGGTGCTTCTGGCTTTCGGCCAGTTCCAGCCAGCGCACCCAGGCCCGGGACTGGACGTTCCCGCTTTCCGCGAGGGAGGAGGGCACAGGTTGCTGCCGGTAGGGACCGTAGGGATGGTCCTTGCGGACATCGAGATCCACCCCGCAGGCCCGGGCGGGGACGCCGACCATGCCAAGCTCCCGGACCTGGGCTGCTGCGAGGTGACCTGCGGCTTCAAACCGGAGCATCACCGATGAGGCTCCCCACAGCAGGTCGATCGCATCCCGAGAGTCAGCCCAGGCCTGGTCCAGGCGGGGGAGCAGGCGCTGGGCCATCGCGGGATCCAGGTCATGGCGCAGGCCGCCGGGCTTCAGCCAGTCGCGGCCCAGGCGGCTGCCGCACACTTCTGCGCTGAGGTTCAGCCAGTCCCCCCGGATGCGGCCGCAGAAGGAAGCGGTGGGCAGGAAACCCGCATCTCCCGAAAGGGCTCCAAGATCCCCCACGTGGTTGGCCGCACGTTCCAGCTCCAGGGCCACGCCCCGCACCCGATCCGTCCTGGTCGGCACCTCCACGCCAGCCAGGGATTCCACCAGCCTGCAATAGGCCCAGGCATGGGCGATGCTGCTGTCTCCCGAGACCGTCTCGGATTGTTTGAGACTCAAGGCATGGGGACCTCCCTGCAGGGCCCTTTCGAGGCCCCGGTGCTGGAATCCCAGGGCGACTTCAAGGTGGAAGACCGTCTCCCCGTGACACTGGAACCGGAAGTGCCCGGGTTCGATGACCCCTGCATGCACCGGTCCCACGGCGACTTCATGCACTTCGTCGCCACTCACCTGGAAGAAGTTCGTGACGCCAGGCGGGGAATCCACCTGCCGACCCCAGGGACTGGGCTGATCCGACCAAGGCTGATGGAAGCGGACGGGCTTGAACCAGGGATGGCCCTCAGGAATGATCCCGTACTGCTCAGCTATTTCTCGTTCAAAGAGATGGGCCTGCGGGCAGTACGGCGTCAGGGAGGGATATCTCGAACCGTCCAGCCGCGTCCTGGCGACCCGCAAGCGCTGCTCCGCATCCTCGGCCAGCACCGCGAAGAGTCGCAGGTCCCCGTCCGCGCAGAGACAGGCGAGTCGGGCCCCGGATCGGGCGCCCTCGAGGATGGCCTCCTGGAAGGCGGGCAGGGACAGCTCCGGGACCTCGGCCAAGGGGAGCGATTCTCCATTCCGGATGATCCGCATGGACTTGTTATTCATGTTGGACCTCGACCGGGGGAACCAGGTGAACCTGACGCGGGTGGGCCTTGCCATCCACGGTGGCGACCGCATGCTCCAGCAGGGTCTGCATGGGCTTCGGCAGCCACACGCCCAGGAGCCCTGCCAGACAGAGCGCCACAATCAAGGGGGCGGTGGTGGCCACGGTATCCGAATAGTGCGTTCTCACCCGCTGGTGACTGGGCGTGCCGAACACCACCTTGAGCACGGTTTCACTCATGGCGATGAAGATGCCCGCCAGCAGCACCAGGAATGTGGTCCCCGCCCAGGCATGACCAGTGGTGAAGGCCCCGGCGGCGATGTTGAACTCGCTGATGAAGGGAGCGAAGGGCGGCAGACCGGTGATGGCCAGGAAGCCGATGAGGAAGAGCCATCCCGAGACGGGGGTGCGTCGGATCGCCCCCGTCACGTGGGGAAGGGTCTTGCTGGCATAGCTTCGATGGATGTTGCCCGCGGAAAGGAAGAGAACGCTCTTCACCAGCGCGTTGGCCGCCAGGTGAAAGAGGGCGAACCGCGCCGCCATGCCTCCGATCCCGATGCCAAAGACCAGGATGCCCATGTGCTCCACGCTGGAATAGGCAAGCATCCGCTTGAAATCCATCTGACGGACCATGAACACCATGGCCCAGGCCATGGAGAACACGCCAAAGCCCACGAGCAACTCCTGGGCGAACTTGCCCTCCCCGGCTGCCACCACGATGCCGTAGATCCGAAGCAGGGCCAGGAAAGCGCAGCTGGTGACGCCACCCGCCAGCAAGGCGCCGACGATGCCCGGTGTTTCCCCGTAGGCATCGGGCTTCCAGGTATGCAGCGGTGCCAAACCCATCTTGGTGCCGTACCCGACCAGGCTGAGCACGAAGGCAGCCCGCAGCCAGGGCCGGGAAAGCAGGTCCGCGTTCAGCATCAACCGGGTGTACTGGAGCGGCTCCTCCAGGCCCCCGAAATGGGCAGCATAAGCCAGGAAGAGGGTGCCGAGCAGGGCCAGGGCAATGCCCACGGACCCGATGAGCAGGTACTTCCAGGTGGCCTCGAGCGAGCGGCGGTTGCGGTTGAAGTAGATCAGGGGGGCGGTCACCAGTGTGGTGGTTTCCATGGCCACCCAGGCGACACCGGGATGCCGCGCCTGGGCGAGCAGCGAAGCCAGCCCCAGAAACGACAGCAGACTGACACAGAAGATCCGGTTGTCCCGGTCCGCCCGCAGGGCGAGATAGGACGGGGCGTAGAAGGCGCAAATGCAGAACAGCACACTGACGACCAGCAGCACCCAGGCGCCCAAGGCATCGAGCCCCAGCCAGGCATTGATCGGCAGGGTTCCCCAATGGCGCAGCGCCACCAGGAGCACCGCGAGGTGCAAGGTGCCTGCGACTGGCAGCAACCGGGATCGAAGGTCCGGAGAGGCCACCAGGTAGGCTGCCATGGCCACCAGCAGGGGGAACAGGATCAGGAAATAGGCCATGAGTCAGTCCTTCAACTCGGCCAGGTGCCGGGTGTCGGTGGAATCGAAAGCATTCCGGATGTGATTGATCACGATGCCCATCACGAACACTCCGACGAACAGGTCCAGCAGGATCCCAGTCTCCACGAGCAGGGGCATCTCCTCCACGAGCAGCAGGCCGAAGAGGTAGATGCCGTTCTCCAGGACGAGGTAGCCCACCACCTGGGTGAGGGCCTTCCGCCGGGAGACCAGCACGAGGAATCCCGTGAAGAGCGTCGCGAGCGCGGCAGGCACCAGCAGCACCACCGGCGTCCCCGCCTTGAGAGGGAGCATGTGGGCCAGGATCAGGCTCAGGCCGGTGCCCAGCGCGCACAGCATGAGGGAGACCGTGTAGCCGATGTAGGGATCCACTTCCCGCTGGATGTGCACCTCCCGGATCGCCCGGCGAAGGAGGAACGGGATGAGCCAGCCCTTCACCACGAGGGCCGCTAGGACCACCAGGAGGATGTGGAAGTATTTCCCCAGTCCCATCGCCAGTGGAATCAGCCCCAGCAGGACTCCCTGGACCACGACAATCTGGATGGCCTTGTTCACGCGGCTGGTGGCCACCAGCATGAAGTTGCTGATGAGGGTCAAAGCAATGAGGAAATCCGGCGACATGAGAACCCCCTAGACCAGCAGCAGCAGAAAGGCGAAGGCCGAGGCCAGAATTCCAGCGATCAGGAACTGAGGGACCTTGGTCATCCTGAACCGCGCAGTCATGCTCTCCACCGCACCCACCGCCAGGGCGAGGACACCCAGCCCCGCGTAGAAGACGAGCCAGTTCTGCCAGGCATGCGTCGTGCGCGGGAGCAGCGGATCCATGAGCATGGCGCCAAGCACCAGAAGCTTGAGGCTCGCGCCATACAGCACCAGCGCGAGCGGCCGGCCGGAGTGATCGAGCACCATGACTTCATGGATCATGGTGAGTTCCAGGTGGGTGTTGGGATCGTCCACGGGAATGCGGGCGTTCTCCGCCAGGAACACGATGGCCCAGCCCACGAGCACCAGGATCAGAGGCCCGGCAATGCGCCCTGATCCCACTCCGGGGCCCAGGAGCATGGTGGACAGGGAGAGGCTGGAGGAGGCCTTGGCCAGGGCCGCGAACCCCAGGAACAGGGCAGGTTCAGCCAGGGCCGAGAAGGTGACTTCCCGGGCCGCGCCCATGCCTTCGAAGCTCGACCCGGTGTCGAGGGCGGACAGGACGGTGAGGAACCGCGCCAGCCCGAACAGGTAGGCGAACAGGATCACGTCCCCTTCGAAGGGTAGCGGCGTGCCGGTATGCCCGAACGGCACGAGCAGACCCGCCACCAGGCCGGCGGCGACGGTGCCGATGGGACCCGCCAGGAACACCCAGGTGGTCGTCCGGCTGAAGAGCGCCCGCTTGTGGGACAGCTTGGCCAGATCGTAATAGAGCTGCAGGACGGGCGGACCACTCCGCCCCGCCAGGAGGGCCTTCACCTTGTTGATGAGCCCAGGCAGCAGGGGGGGGAGCAGCAGGAGCGTCAGCAGGTGGACGGCCCATTGGATTGACGTGGGAATCAGCGACTGGGACATCTCAGGCCACCATCCAGAGCAGGAGCGCGAGCAGGGTCAACAGGACATAGAGCAGGTAGAGGTGGACCTGGCCCCCCTGGAAAAACCTCAGGAAAGCGGCGCCTGTCGCAACCACCCGGAACACGGGATCGGCGATGCGCTCCAGGACGGGGTCCGGCACATGGCTGCCGTAGGCCTGAGTCGAAGGAAAGGTTCCCGCCACCTCGCCGCCGGAGGACCTGGGCCAGAGCAGCCAGCGCATGCCCCCGACCAGACCATCCGCAAAGGAAGAGGCGCTGTACTGCATGCGGGGGTTCGCTGCGGCATAGCCACAATCCCAGGTGGGGAGCGGGCCCCCAGGTGCCGCCGGTCGCAACCAACGCCACAGCAACCAGGCCGAACCCAGCAGCAGGAAAGCGAGGATGCTGAGGCTGGGCAGACTGCTGAGCAGGGACAGGGGCGGAAGGTCCGTACTCGCTCCCAGGGAGCCCACAACCCGATCCAGGGCTGGCGCAATCAGCATGGGCGCCAGACCAATGACCGCGCAGGAGGTGGCCAGGATACCCATGGGGATGAGCATGCTGCGGGGCGCTTCGTGGGCCGCCTCGGCTGCCCGGGTGCGGGGCGTCCCCTGGAAGACCGCACCATAGGCCTTGGCGAAGCAGGCCAGGGCCAGGGCGCCGATGATGGCCAGGGCCGTCAGGACAACCAGGGACCAGGGCCACGGGTAGAACCCCAGGGCCCGGAAGGACCCGACATAGAGGAACCATTCGCTCACGAACCCGTTGAGCGGGGGCAGACCACAGATGGCCCAGGATCCCGCCAGGAAGGCCGCCGAGGTCCAGGGCATTCGCTGTCCCAGACCCCCCATCTGCTCGAGGTTCCTTGTCCCCAGGGCATGGACCACAGAACCCGCCGACAGGAACAGCAGGCCCTTGAAAAGGCTGTGGTTGACGACATGCAGCAGGGCACCGGCGAAGCCGAGCACCTGGATCACGGGATGCCCCGTGCTCTTCCCGATGGTGCCCAGCCCCAGGCCCAGCAGGATGATGCCGATGTTCTCGATGGAGTGGTAGGCCAGCAGGCGCTTGAGGTCGTGCTGGCCGAGGGCGAAGGCCACACCCAGGATCCCTGACAACGCACCGAGCACCATGAGGGTCGCGCCCCACCAGAAAGGTGGATCCGGGATCCAGGACAGCAGGCGCACCAGTCCCAGGATCCCCATCTTGATGAGCACCCCGGACATCACGGAGGAGACATGGCTGGGCGCGGCCGCATGGGTCGAAGGAAGCCAGAGGTGAAGCGGCATGACACCGGCTTTCAATCCGAATCCGAACAGACAGAGCCAGAAGAGGGCGGTGCCCTGGCTGGTGCCCGCGAAGGCCCTGGGAAGGGTCGAGAAGGCCCAGTGGCCCGAAACCGAGGCGAGGATGGCGAAGGCGCCGAACAGAGCCAGGGTTCCGGTGTGGGTGCACACCAGGTAGATCCAGCCGGCGCGTTGGACCTCAGGCAAACGATCCTCCGTCATCACCAGGAGGAAGGCCGCGATGGCCATCCCTTCCCAGCCCAGGAGGAAGGGCAGCGCATGGGTGGAGACCACCAGCAAGGCCAGGAAGGCCGCCAGCAATCCGAGCACCAGCCTCAGCCTTCGGGCATTCTCCTGATGATCGTCCCAGTAGCCGATGCCATAGATCGCCGCGCAGGCGGGCAGCAGGAACACGGGCAGCGAGAACAAGGCCGCGATGGGATCGAGGGTGAGCAGGCCGGCCGAAGCCAAGGGCGCGGGGGGCAGCGTCAGGACGGCCACTGGGCCGCCCGCCAGCACCCGGACCGCTGCGGCCATTCCGAGCAAGGCTCCCAGACCCATCAAGACAGCGGCCACCTCCCCGCCCCAGCGCCTCAGGAATACCCCAGGCAACCCTGAGATCAGCACGAACACCATGGCAAGGAGGTAGAGCCTCATCCCAGCAGCCTCCCCCGCAAGAACATCCAGAGGAACGCTCCCAGCAGGGCCAACAGCACATAGAGGATATAGAGCGACAAGTAGCCGGGCTGGAGGCTCCGGAAGCGGAGCAAACGCTGAGCCATCCGCTCCAGCCTGGACCCAAGGAATAGCTCTCCGACCAGGTCCCGGATCTCGGAGCGGAAGGCGACCGGTTTGGGAAAGTTCGCTGTGATCCGACGGACCTTGTACTTGAGGCCCGGCAACAGCGGTGCCCAGGCCTCCGAAAAGGAGGAGCCGGTGTACTCGGCCCGACGGACCGGCAGCGCATAGCCACAATCCCAGGTTGGAGGTGACAAGGCTTCCGGCGAGGGCGTCGAGCGTCGCCACCAGAGGTACGCCGCGAACCCGCAACCCAGCAGCAGGGCCTCCGCTCCCACCAGGATGCGCAAGTCCGCGTTCAGCCCACGGGCCAGCAGACTTGCGCTGCCGGGGGCGATGACAGCCACGACCCGATCGAGACTCGGCAGCAGCAGCACCCCTGCGAGGCCCGTCCCGAGACTCAGGCAGACCAGGATGGCCATGGGGACCAGCATGGTGCCGGTCGGATCATGGGCATGCTCTCCTGCCGGGCTGCGCGAGGTCCCCAGGAACAGGATTCCGTAGAACTTCGCAAAGGCCACGGCGGCCAGTCCACCGGTAAAGGCCAGGGCCGCCAAGGCCAGCCCCGCCGACCAGGGATAGCCGCGCGACAGGGAGGCAAAGATGCCCCGATAAAGGAACCACTCGCTGAGGAAGGCATTGAAGGGCGGCAGGGCCGATACCGCCAGCACCGCGGGAAACAGCAGCAGGGCGGTCCTGGGCATGCGCGATGCCAGGCCGCCCAGGGCTTCCATATCCCGGGTCCCGGTGGCGTGCAGGATGGATCCCGCGCCGAAGAAGAGCAGGCTTTTGAAGATTGCATGGTTCCACACATGGAAGATGGCCCCGCCGAACCCCAGGGCCACCAGCCAGGGATCGTGACCGGCCCGGCCCGCCAACCCTAGCCCCACGCCCATGCCGATGATGCCCAGGTTCTCGATGCTGGAATAGGCGAGCAGCCGCTTGTAGTCTCTCTGCGCCAAGGCGTTCCCCACGCCATAGACCGCCGACAGGGCCCCCAGGGCCAGCAGGGCGGAGCCAAACCCCCACGGAATGGCAGGAAACAGCCCGGAGATCCGAAGGATCCCGTAGATCCCCATCTTCAGCATCACCGAAGACAGGATCGCAGACACGTGACTGGGCGCGCTGGCGTGGGCCGCGGGCAGCCAGAAATGCAGCGGCAGGAACCCCGCCTTGAACCCGAACCCAAGGCAGGCCAGCCCCAGGATCCAGAAATCCAGGGCCTGGGCGTTGCCCGCCTGGAGGGGAACCCAGAGCAGACCTCCGCTGCGGTGCGCCAGCAGGATGACCATGGCGGTCAGCATCGCGGTGCCGGTGTGGGTGCAGACCAGGTAGACCCAGCTGGCGTGGCGAACCTCCGGGTTCTCGTGGTCGGTCCCGATCAGGATGAAAGCCGAGAGGGCCATGATCTCCCAGGCCAGGAGGAAGAGCAGCCCGTGCCTCGCCACCAGCAGCAGGGTCATGGCCGCCACGAGGAGACCATAAAACAGCCGCAGGGATCGACCTGATCCTTTGGGGAGGTTCAGCGGCCAGTACTCCCCGCCATACACCAGCCCTAGACCCGCGACCAGGTGGAGGGGCAGCAGGAAGGCCGCGGACAGGGCGTCGATTTCGAACCGGGCAGCCCCGCGCCAGAACAGGAAATCCAGCTGCGAAGCCGTTCCGCCTGTCAGCACCCGGACGGCACCAACGACGGCGAATGCGGCACCGAGCAGTCCCAGCCCCTGACTCCACCGGTCATCGACGCGAGTGAAAAAAGGCAGGAAGGAGGCACCGATCCAGCAAACAGCAGCTACGAGAATCCATGCCACATCGAGCATCTGCACCCAACTCCCAGGACCAGGAGGCACCCCCAGAGCCAGTGGCACAGCTCAATGATCAACCTGGATCGCGCGGGTTTTGGGAGAGACTCCACTTCATGATACGTCATCCTGCGGCTGGCAGGGTCAGAACACCCGCAGCAGCGCCACGAGGCCGTTGACCCCCTTCACCCCCGCGATGTCGCTCTGCACACCCACGCCCAGGTCCACCCGGACGGCCGTGAACCACCAGAAGCCAGGGAGATCACCCGTGAACCCGACACCGCTCATGCCATAGATTTGCCCATCGTCCAGGCTGCGGGCCCTGGCGCGTTCAAGGCTCACCGTCAGGCGCAGGTTCGGTCCCGTGGGAATGGCGAGGCTCGCCCTGGCGTAGGTCACCTGGTCCGCGGCGATGGCGTTGGAGCGGATGCCCGCGACATGGGCCACCGAACCCAGGCCGCCCACATCCAGGGCGTTGAACCGGTCGAAGGCATGGCCACCCACCCACCCTGCCTCCCCGTGGAACCACAGTTTCGGGCTGACCTCCCGGTCGAGGCCAAGGCTCCCCCCCCAGCGCTGGAAATCCCCGCCATCGGGCACCACTTGTGGCTCCAATGCCGTGCCGTACGTGCCGTCCGGGCGCCTGCCCCAGGATTGGAAGGCCCGCACCTGGAACCCCCGGAAGAGCCAGGATCCTTGCAGGGTCCCAGTGCTGGTGACGCCGGAAGGCGGCAGGGCAAAACCCGGCGTACGGTACTTGCTGTCACCGAGACTGTAGCCGTCGTACTGGAAATTGGCCCGGGCCTCGAGCCGGAAGCCCAGACCCAGGTCCTGCCCAAGACCCAGGCCAGCCTGGCCGAAGCGATGGCCCACCCCGTCCTGGCTGGAGAGCCCTCCCTTCAGCACCGGACGTTCCGTAGTCGTCAGAAAGAGCGCGGTCGCGTTGGCACTGACGTCCATGCTGCCCAGGCCCCGGGGAATGGCCACGCTCGCGGTATTGAACAGCACCGCCGTGAGCGCGTTGACCTGGATGCCCTTGCCGAAGGCGTCGTAGTCGAAATAGAGCAGACCCCCCAGGGGGATCACCGGCGGGTTCAGGCCTGGATCAACCAGCACCACGGCGGCCAGCGCCCGACCGCTGCTCTTGGGCTTCTCTTCGATCTTCCGGGAACCATCCTCCTGCCGCGTGAAGTACCTCGCCCCTTCCGGGGTCACCTTGAGCATGGTTTCGTTGGAACGGCGCGCGACCTCCCGCTCCGCCAGGAACTGGTCGCCATTCAGTTCGAAGTCCCGGTAGGTGAAGCGCCGCTGCACCTGCACCATCCCCTCAGTGCTGACCCAGCGCTCGAAGGTCCGGACAGCCACGGGCCGCCACACACCGGCTGCCACCCAGCCGTAGGTGAGAATCTCCCGCTCGCTCTTGACGGTGCCTGGCAGGTTGGTCCGTTCCCGCCGCTCGACGAGGATCCGGCCGGTCGCTTCCTCCACGTCCAGTTCGCCGCGATAGGCCAGGGGATCGGCCCCCACTGGCTCGAACTTCAACAGGCGCCGACCCGGGCCGGCCGGACCCCCATCCCGGTAGCGGTACCGCTCGGTCAAGCTGAGGGCCACGGGCAGGGACACGGATTGGCGGCTTTCGATGAGGGGCAGCTGGACCTCGCCGCTGAGGTTGGCCTTCACGCCATTGAAACGCACCTCTTTCTGCAGCAGCTCGGGCCATTCTCCCGCCCGCTCGAAGTACCGGAAGCCGAAACCGAGGTCACCGCCCGGGCCCCGGTCCCCCTGGATGTGCAGATCCAGGTCCGCCTTCGCCTGCAGGGTCCGCACGGCCGCCCGGGCCCGCAACTGAGTCACCCGGACCCGGGCCAGCAGGGCCCCGATGTCATAGGCTTCCATGGCCGTGACCGTGACTTCGGTGCGCCCCTTTGGCAGAGGGGCGGTCGACCAGAGACCCTCAGCGAAAGTCCATCGTCGCGAAGCACCCTCCAGGTTCCGGAGGGTGAGATCGCCCACCCCGCCCTCCACTTCCTGGAATCCCTGGGGGATCTGACCGGCAAGCTGGGCTGCGGAACCTCCGGCAGGCACCACCAGACGGCCCCCATCGCCCAAGAGCACGGAGGCCTGGGCTCCCGGGTCCACACTCGGCCACAACGTCCAAGGCCGACCCGGAAAGGTGTCCTGGGCTTGCGAAAGCACCCGGCGCCAGGTCGAAGGATCGGGACCCAGGTCCGAAGGCAGCAAAGCCCCGCCGTCCACGGCGCCCCAGGCGGTCTCATCCAGGATGGGCTGCGCCCTGGGATCGAAGGCCACATAGAGCCGCTGCCCCGGCGACTGCGCCCGCAGGGCCTGGGCAGCGGCCAGAAGCATCGAGATCCTGGCTGCTCCCAGCGGCAGCTGGACCCTGACCGCGGGCGCATCCCGGAGGCCGGCCACCCGCAGGGCCCAACGCTGGCGGACGCGTTCCACGTGGGTCGCATCGCGGTTGTCGGCCGGGAGCAGGTCGCCTGGGCTGGCCTGGCTCAAGTCGAGGTCGGCGGGGGGCGCCTCGCCGACGCGAAGGGGCGGAAGCGGTGCCGATGGGGCGGCCATGGTCAGCGTCAGGGCGGGCATCAGGATGGAGAAGGATCGCGGCACGGGGAACCCCTGGACGAGCCTACCGCGGCCACCCATCCCATGGTTATCCGGTATCCTCAAAGGCCTATGCGATTCACGGTCCGACTCACCCATGCCAACGGCGAAGTGCTGGTGCGCGAATTCGAGGCGGACAGTTCGGAAGCCCTCCGGTCCCGCGTCCTCGCCGAAGGGGGTTTCCCCCTGGAGATCACCCGCACGGACACGGCCTTCCGGAGCCGGTCACAGCTGAAGACCGAATCCCTGGTGCTGTTCAACCAGGAGCTGCTGGCCCTGCTGAAGGCCGGCATCCCCCTGCTGCAGTCCCTGGAGCTGCTGGTGGGCCACGGCAAGGACCCCCAGCTGCGTCGCAGCCTGGGCCAGGTGGTGGAGCTGGTGCGGGAGGGCATGTCCTTTTCCGATGCCCTGGAGCAGGCGGGAGCGTTCCCCGCGATCTACCGCAGCAACGTGGTGGCCGGTGAGCGCAGCGGCACCCTGCCCGACGTGTTGGCCCGCTGGCTGTCCTTCCAGAAGTTCGCCCAGACCAGCCGCCGCCGCATCATCGAAGCCCTGTTCTACCCCGCCTTCCTGGTGTTCGTGCTGATCCTGGCCCTGGGGGTAATCTTCAACGTGGTGCTGCCCCGGTTCGCGGAATTCTATGCAGGCGGCGATATCGAAATGCCCTTCTTGACCCAGCTTCTGCTGGGCGCGGGCAAGTTGATCAGCTCCACCCTCTGGCTCCAGGGAATCCTGCTCATCGGGCTTGTGGTGCTCATCCGCTGGATGGCCTCCTCCGAGGCAGGACGCAAACTGGCGGAGCGGATGCTGCTGATGGTTCCCAAGGTCGGCACCCTCTACCGGATGTACCACTCCAGCGTCTTCTGCCGCACGCTGGGCGTGCTGCTTTCCGGCGGCCTCCCGGTGGTCCAGGCCCTGGAGGTGGTGCAGCGCACCAGCCCCAGCGAGCGCATGAAGTCGGGCCTGCTCACCATCACCGACATGGTGCGGGCCGGCAGCAGCCTCAACCTGGCCCTCGAGCAGGCCAAGGTGCTGGACCCCCTGGCCGTCGAGATGGTCCGGGTCGGGGAGCAGAGCAGCGCCCTGCCCGAGATGCTCGACCATGTGGCCGACTTCTTCGATCAGGAAGTGGAAAAGGCCACCACGGCCGTGACGAGCCTCATCGGCCCCGTGCTCATCCTGTTCATGGGCGTCATTGTCCTGGGCCTGCTGCTGGCCATCTACGTGCCCCTGTTCAACGCCAGCAGCGCGGTGCGGTAGATATTTTCCGGGGGTTCCACGCTCCGCTCCGCTGCGCGAACACCCCCGGACCCCCGCGCGAATCCTCGGCAAAGCCGGGATCCGCTTTCTCATCTTCCGGGGGTTCCAAGCTCCGCTCCGGTTCGCGCCTCCATCTGGCGCGGCGCCATGCGTCGCTCCCGCTCACCCCAAGGGCTCGCGGAGATGGAGCCTCCCCCGGACCCCCGCCCGGATCCTCGGCAGAGCCGTGGATCGGCTTTCTCAGCCTAGCGATACCGCTTCTTGAGCCACTTCTGGGGGTCCTGGGCCTGGGCCTGGTGGCGAATCTCGAACCCGAGCCGGGGACCATCCACGGTGTCACCCACAGTCCCCACGAATTCTCCAGCCTTCAGCACCTGGCCCTTGGCCACGTCCAGGCCCGTCAGGTGCATGTAGAGGGTGAACCACCCGCCACCATGGTCGAGGATCACCATGGGGCCGTAGCTCTGGTAGTAGTCCGCGAAGGCCACCTTGCCATCGGCCACGGCAGCCACGGGGGTGTTCCCCGGGGCCGCGATCAGCAGGCCGCTCTGCATGGTCTTGGTGCGGAACCGGGGGTGCAGGTGCTCGCCGAACCCCAGCGCCAGGGTGCCTTCCACGGGCTGGGGCAGCTCCCCCCGAAGGTTGATGAAGGCCACGGCAGCCTCGTAGGCCTCGCCCTTGGGCTTGCCGAGCAGGCCCGCCAGCAGGCGTTCCAGCTGCACCGCTTCTTCGGCCAGCTCGGCCTGGGCCTGCTTCTGGGCGGCCTCGTCCTTCTGGAGGCCGTCCAGGAAGCTGTTGAGCTTCTCTTCCTGCAGCCGCAGGGCGGCCTGGAGCTGAGCCGCCTCGCGCTCCTCGGAGGCCAGGCGGAGGAGGACCTCCTTCAGGGACTTCTCCTTCACGGCCAGGTCCCCCTGCAGCCGATGGACCTGCTCGAGCTGCTTGCGCTCTTGCAGCCGCGCCCAGGCCAGCATGCGGCCTCGAACCAGCCAGGCCTCCAGATCCTTGAACGTGATGTAGAGGCCCAGATCCCCCCAGGGGCCCAGGGCCTGCATCCAGCGCACCTGCTTGCGCAGATCCCTCTGGAGGCGCAGGACTTCACCCTGGATGCGCGTCTGCTCCCGGCCGATGACCTGCACTTCGTTCTGCGCCTGGTCCCGCCGCAGCCGGGCGCCCTCCACCTGCGTCCTTACGCGATCCCGCTGCAGGGAGATGCCCTGGATGTCCACCAGCACACCCTTCCGCCGCTTTTTCAGCGAGGCCAGCTGCTGGTCCACCTGGCCCAGGCGGCCCTGGATCACCGCCAGCTTCTGGCGCAGCTCCGCAGGATCCTGGGCGCCTTGCGCCACCAGGATCAGCGGCAGGAGCAGGCCCGCGATCCGCCGCATGGGCTACTTCCGGTTTCCCGCCGGCAACAGCATGGCGAGGGCTCCCAGCACCAGGGGCACCCCGATGGAAAGGGGCAGGGCCAAAGGTGAGAAGGGATCCGATGGCAGCTGGGCCATGGGCAGCAGGCGGACGAAGACCTCCAGCACCTTCACCTGACCTGCGCTCCAGCCCAGGTCCTGGCCGAAGTCCAGGAAGAAGCTCAGGCGCGGCCCCAGTTCCCGCAACAGCAGGGTCAGCAGCAGCGCCAGGCCAGCGCTGGATTTCAGCAGCCGCGACAGCAGCACCGCCCAGAGCAGCATCTGCAGGCCCAGCAGCAGTCCATGCAGATCCGCCCGGAGCAGTTCCGGCGGCCAGGCTTGTCCGATGATGCGCCAGCTCAGGGCCCAGATCGGTATCAGCGCCACCTGCGAAAGGAACAACCCATGGGCGAAACCCAGCCCTGTGCCCATGAAGAAGCCCTTGAGGCGTTCCCCGCGGGCGGCGGCGGCGGTCCACTGGCTGATGGGGCCAAAGGCGCCCAGCAGCACCACCAGCGATACGGACCAGTACATCACGCCCTGGAGATTCCCCAGGGCATAGGAGCGCAGCGAATCCGCCCCGAGGGGAATCGCTGTGCCGAACACCAGGAGCTGAGAACCGCCGTCACCCTGCTGTCCGCGGATGGCCATCACCACGAGCCCCGTGACGAACAGGCACACCAGCGCCCAGCCGATGCGCAGCTTCGAACTTCCAAAACGATCCATGCAGGCTCCAGTTGACTCCATCGAGTGTAGGGCAGGACGCGTTCAGCGCGCCGCCAGCACGTAGGCCAGATGGGCCTTCACTTCTGCCATGCGCTCAGGCAGGACGGCCACAAAGACGGTGTCGTCCCCGGCGAGGGTGCCCATCTGGCCTGGCACCGGATCGGCGTCCAGGCTGAGCCCGAGGGCCTGGGCAAAGCCGGGCGCCGTACGGAGCACCAGCAGGTTCGGCGGCACCTCCCGGAGGGTGACTTCCGGCAGGGCCTGAATGCCGGCCTCCACCCGGCGGTACTGCCCATGGACCTTCTGCACGCCCAGGCGCTTCAAGCGCCGGGACAGGGTGGATTGAGTCAGGTCGTGCCCTTCAGCCGCCAGGCGCACCATCAGGTCGCCCTGGTCGGCGATGGGCGAGGCCTCCAAGAGGTGGAGGATGAGGGCGTCCAGATCCATGCATGAATGATGCATGAAACCGCATATTCCAACAAGCCTTGTTTCAAAAAAGGTACATGTATTTCATAACTTTTCCCTTGATATCGAGGTTTTGTAATGCATAATATGCAATCTGCCGCTTGGTTATGCACCATCCATGCGAGCATGTCCACAGGATGCCCGCATGGTCAAAACCGACTCGATTCCCGCCCTGCTGCCCACCTACCCCCCCTATCCCTTCCTGCTGGTGCGGGGAGAAGGGGACCGGGTCTATGACAATCACGGCCAGGCCTGGTGGGATTTCTATGGCGGGCACTGCGTCTGCGCCACGGGGCACAGCCATCCCACCGTCGTCAAAGCCGTGGCGGCCCAGGCCGCCTCGCTGCTGTTCTATTCCGCAGCCGCCGCCATCCCGGTGCGGGACCAGGCCGCCACGCAGATCACGGCCTTCGCGGGCATGGATTCGGTCTT
The DNA here is from genome assembly GCA_903884655.1 of uncultured Holophagaceae bacterium. Lineage (GTDB taxonomy): Bacteria > Acidobacteriota > Holophagae > Holophagales > Holophagaceae > Geothrix. The sequence continues at coordinate 72,471 of CAISFO010000035.1, forward strand.
CTTTTGCAACAGCGGTGCGGAAGCCAACGAGAACGCCCTGAAAGTGGCCCTGCTGCTCACGGGCCGCAAGAAGCTGGCGGCCTTCCAGGGCGGCTGGCACGGCCGCACCCTGCTCGCCATGTCCGTGACTGACGACCCCAAGATGACGGACCCCTTTGCGGACCAGCTGGTGCCCACCCTGCGGCTGCCCTTCGGCGACTTGGCGGCCCTGGCGGCCGCGGATCTCTCCGAAGTAGCAGGCGTGATCCTGGAGCCCATCCAGAGCATGGCCGGCATCAAGACCGCCGCCCCTGAATGGTTCCAGGCCCTGCGGGCCAAGTGCGATGCCGCCGGCGCCCTTCTCATCTTCGACGAGATCCAGACCGGCATGGGACGCATGGGCATGCCCTTCGCGGCCCAGTTCTATGGGGTCCGACCCGACCTCATCACCTCCGCCAAGGGACTGGCCTCCGGCGTGCCCATGGGCGCCCTTCTGATGACCGCCGCTGTCGCCTCAAAGCTGAAGAGCGGCGACCTGGGCAGCACCTTCGGGGGAGGCCCCCTGGCCTGCGCGGCGCTGCTGGCCACGGTGGAGGTGATCGTCAAGGAGGGGCTGATGGCCAACGCCAAGTCCGCTGCGGACCTGCTGCGGCAGGAGCTCGTCGGTTCCGTGGTCAGCGAGGTCCTCGGGGAAGGCCTGCTGCTGGGCCTCCGCAGCGCCCACGCCGCCGCCCTAAAGAAGCACCTGATGGTAGAGAAGATCCTGGTGGGCGGGTCGGGCGATCCCACCGTGCTGCGCCTCATGCCTCCACTGAACGTGAGCGGCGAAGCCCTCCAGGCCCTCGTGGCCGCCATCCACTCGTTCCCCCAACCCTGAACCCACGGGAGTTCCGATGAAGCACTTCACGCGCATTTCTGACCTGGGCCCCGCCGGGGTCAAGGAAATCCTGGCCACGGCCGCCGAATGGAAGCGCAACCGACCCGGCGCGATGTTCGCCGACCGCATCCTCGGCATGGTCTTCTTCAATCCCAGCCTGCGCACCCGGGCCAGCTTCGAAGCGGCCATGCTGCGCCATGGCGGCCACGCCATCGTGCTGGAAGTGGGCGCCGGCACCTGGAAGCTGGAGGACCGGGACGGCGCCATCATGAACGCCGACCGGGCCGAGCATGTGCGAGAAGGCGTCCCCGTGCTGGGCCGCTATGTGGATGCGCTGGCCGTGCGGACCTTCAGCCACGGTGACGGGGATGACGTGGATGAGCTCGACCCCGTCATCAACGCCTTCCGGCGCTTTTCCACGGTGCCCGTGCTCAGCATGGAAAGCGCCCGGGAGCATCCCCACCAGGGACTCGCCGACCTGCTCACCATCCAGGAGGCCCACGGCAGCACCCAGGTGCCCGTGACCCTCACCTGGGCGCCCCACATGAAGCCCCTCCCCAAGGCCGTGCCCAACTCCTTCCTGCTCACCGCGGCTGCCTGCGGCGCCGAAGTCCGAGTGGCCTATCCCAAGGGCTACGAGCTGGCGCCGGAAGTCCGCGCCGAAGCTGAAGCCTACGCGGCGGCCACCGGCGGCAAGGTCACCTACACGAATGATCAGGACGCCGCCCTGGAGGGCAGCGCCGCCGTGTATGCCAAGGCCTGGGGACCGTCCACCAGCTCAGGGCTCGAAGCCGCGCCCATGTCCGAGCTCGGCGCCTGGATGCCCACCGCCGCCCACATGCAGAGGGCCGCCAAGGAGGCCATCTTCACCCACTGCCTGCCCGTGCGCCGCAACCTGGAAGTCCACGACAGCGTCCTCGACGGCCCCTGGAGCCGCGTCGTCGACGAGGCCGAGAACCGGTTCCATGTGCAGCGGGCCACCATCGCACGCCTGCTTTCGCAGGCTTAACGCTTCAGTTTTCAAACTTCAGTGCCGAGGTTGTGATGCCGCTGTCCCCCAATCCCTACGCCGCCCTCAAGGAAGCCTCCCAGTATGTCCGCCTGTTCCGGGGCAAGACCTTCGTGGTGAAGGTGGGCGGCGAAGTCCTAACGGAGCCCAAGATCCGCAGGGCGCTCTGTGAACAGATCGCCCTGCTCTGGTCCTTCTCCATCCGCGTGGTGGTGGTGCACGGCGGCGGCTCCGAACTGGATGCGGTCTGCCAGGCCATGAACATCCCCGTGCAGAAGGTGGCCGGGCGGCGGGTGACCAGCCCTGAAGTCCTGGACGCCGCCAAGATGGTCTTCGCCGGGCAGGTGCACATGGACCTGCTGGCCGAGCTGCAGGCTGCGGGCGTGCCCGCTGTGGGCCTCACGGGCGTGGATGCCGGGCTGGTGAAGGCCCATCGGCGGCCTCCGGTGTCCGTGATCCCGGATGGGGCCACGGAGCCGCAACTGGTGGACTACGGGCTGGTGGGGGACATCGATGCGGTGGATCCCCACGTGCTCAGCCACTTGCTGGAAGGCGGGTTCGTCCCCGTGGTGGCGCCCCTCTCCGGCGGCGAAGACGGCACCATCTACAACACCAATGCCGATACCATCGCCGCCAGCCTCGCCTCGGCGCTGCAGGCGGAAAAGCTGTTCTTCCTGCTATCGGTACCCGGGCTGCTCAAGGACGTCACCAGGTCCACCTCGCTAGTTCCCCACGCCACCCTGGAAGAGCTCGCCGAGTTCGAAGCCAAAGGGGTCATCAAGGGCGGCATGCGGCCCAAGATCACGGCCGTCAGGGCCGCCATCGAGGGCGGTGTGCCCAGCGCGCATCTGGTCAGCGGCCTCGCTCCCGACGCACTGCTGGCGGAGATCTTCACCAACGAAGGCAGCGGAACGATGATTGTCGCGGGCACAGCGGCGTTGGCCTCAACGGTGGTGCCGGGATGAGCCCCGCCGAACTCCTCACCCTCCTGGTCGGAATGCCCAGCATCTCCGGCGAAGAAGGTCCCCTGGCGGATCTGGTCCAGAACCTTCTGGCTGCGGAAGGCTTCAACGTCCATCGCCAGGGCCAGAACCTCTGGTTCAGCTTCGGGAAGAAGGGCGGGCCCCGGCTGCTGCTCAACTCCCACCTGGACACGGTGCCGCCCTGCGCAGGCTGGGAGGGCGATCCCTTCACTCCAGTCTGGACGGGCACACGGCTGCAGGGACTGGGCTCCAACGATGCCAAGGGCTCCGTGGCTGCCATCCTGCTCGCAGCCCTGGAACTGTCCAGGCTCCCCCTCGAGGGGGAGGTGGTGGTGGCCTTCAGCGCCGAGGAGGAAACCGGCGGCAAGGGCCTTTCCACGATCCTTGAGCTGCTGGGGCCGCTGGATGCCGCCGTGATAGGGGAACCCACGGGACTGAGGGTCTGCGCCGCCCAACGGGGCCTGCTGATCCTGAAGTGCACCGCCCGGGGGCACAGCGGCCACGTGGCCAACGCCCAGATGCTGGGGACGGACAATGCCATCCACAAGGCAGCCCGCGACATTGCCCGGATCGCCGCCATGGACTTCCCTGTCCACCCCCTGCTGGGCTCCCAGAAGGCCCAGGTCACGCAGATCCAGGGGGGCCTTCGGCACAACCAGGTGCCGGATTCCTGCGAGTTTTTCATCGACCTGCGCACCGGTCCCGACCAGGACCATGAGGCGCTGGCCGTCAGCTTCCAGCGGCAGCTGGAAAGCGAAGTCGTCATCCATTCCAAGCGCTACCTGCCCAAGGGCACCGACCCGGCCCATCCCATCGTCCGCGCCGCCCTCCTGGCCGCAGGGAAGGTCGGCCCGGTGGGCTCGGCAACCACCTCGGACTGGGCCTTCCTCGGTGACATCCCCGCCGTGAAGGTCGGTCCCGGCGACACCTTCCGCAGCCACACCTCGAACGAATACCTGACCCTACCGGAGCTGGAAGCGGGAGCCGCCTTCTACACCCAGGTGGTGTCCACCTTCTTCAAGCTGCAGGTGCCCCATGAAGCCTGATCCTGGTTCCAAGGCCCAGGCACCCGCCGGGGAACCGTCCACTCTCTGGGCCAAGGACCTGCCCCTGGATGTGGCCATCCACCGGTTCACCGTGGGCGAGGATCCGGACACAGACCTCACCCTCGTCCCTTTCGACGCCATCGGCAGCGCGGCCCACGCGAAGATGCTTGCCGCCACCGGATTGCTGGAACCCACCGACGCCGCCTCCCTGGTCCGCGGCCTGAACCGCATCGCGAACCTGGCCCGGCAGAATGCCTTCCCCATTCCAGCCCACCTGGAGGACTGCCACACGGCCATCGAGGCTGACCTCACCCGGACCCTTGGCCCTGTGGGCCAGCGCATCCACCTGGGTCGTTCCCGCAATGACCAGGTGATCCTCGCCTTCCGGCTCTACCTGCGGGACGCCCTGCTCCAGCTCGGCCTGCGGGTCTCGGACCTGGCCGGCGCCTTCCTCGCCTTCGCCCAGGCCCATCCGGCCGCTCCCCTGCCGGGCTACACCCACCTGCGGCGCGCCATGCCCAGCACCTTCGGCATGTGGGCCGCCGCCTTCGCGGAAGGCCTGCTGGAGGAACTGGAAGCCCTGCAGTCGGTGTACCAGCGCCTGGATCGCTGCCCCCTGGGCTCGGCTGCGGGCTTTGGCGTGCCCCTGCCCATCGATCGGGAACTCACGGCGAACCTGCTGGGGTTTTCCAAGGTCCAGCGCAGTCCCATCGATGTACAGAACAGCCGGGGCCGCCACGAGGTGGCCATGCTGCAGTGGGCCGCCTCCGTCGGCGGCGTCATGGAAAAGTTCCTCTGGGATGTCTCTCTCTACAGCACCGAGGAATTCGGCTTCCTCAAGCTGCCCGACGCCTTCACAACTGGATCGAGCATCATGCCCCAGAAGAAGAACCCGGACGTAGTGGAACTGGCCCGAGGCCGCTGCCGCGAACTCCGGGGCACGGCGGGCCTGGTGGAGCAGATCGCCTCGGGCCTGCCTTCCAGCTACCACCGGGACCTGCAGCTGCTCAAGCGCCCCGTGATCCTGGGCCTGCGGCAGGCCGACGAGCTGTTCGGCGTGCTGGTCCGGCTGGTCCCCGTCCTGAAGATCCAGGCCGATGCCACCACCGCCGCCAGCACCGACGAGCTCTACGCAGCTCATCAGGCCTATGTCTACGTGCAGGAGGGGCTGCCCTTCCGGGAGGCCTACCGCAAAGTGGCGCAGCAGATCCAGGAAGGCACCTTCGCCCCGGACCGGGCCGCCCTCACCGCCTCCCACTTGGGCGGCGCCGGCAACCTGGCCTTGGAGGTCCTAGCTACCGAACTGACCGCTGCCCGCACCTGGATCGAAACCAAGCGCGGGATCCATTCCCAGGCGGAGGCTGCGCTGTGGGCGAATTGATCAACGACTGGCCACTTGTCCTCCCCATGAAAGGACTCCCATGAGCAAGCTCGCTGTCCTCGCCTTCTCCGGCGGTCTCGATACCTCCTTCTGCGTGCTCTACCTGAAGGAGCAGGGCTACGATGTGGCCACGGTCACGGTCAACACCGGCGGCTTCTCACCCGCGGAACTGAAGCGCATCGAAGCCGCCTCGCCCTCGCTGGGCGCCATCAGTCACACCACGGTCGATGCCCGGGCCGGCCTCTTCGACGGTTACCTGCGCTTCCTGGTGTACGGCAATGTGCTGCGGGGCCAGATGTACCCGCTGTCGGTCTCGGCCGAGCGCGTCTGCCAGGCCCGGGCCGTGGCGGAGCTGGCCAAGGAGATGAAGGCCTCGGCCATCGCCCATGGCTCCACGGGCGCTGGCAACGACCAGGTGCGCTTCGATGTGGCCTTCCGGGCCCTGGCGCCTGAGCTCGAGATCCTCACCCCCATCCGCGACCTGGCCCTGTCCCGGGCCGAGGAGATGGACTACTGCGCGAAGCGCGGCGTGGTGTTCCCGGAGAAGACCAAGGACTACTCCATCAACGAAGGCATGTGGGGGACCAGCATCGGGGGCCGGGAGACCCTGGATGCCTGGACGACGCTGCCCGAAGCCGCCTTTCCCGGCGGCGTCATCGGCACCCTGCCTCCGAAGACCCTGGTCCTTAGCTTCGACGGCGGTGTGCCCGTGGCCCTGGATGGCCAGGCCCTGGACCCCGTCGAGCTCATCGCTCAGCTCAATGCCATCGGCCACGCCTATGGCATCGGCCGTGGCGTGCACCTGGGCGACACCATCCTCGGCATCAAGGGCCGGGTGGGCTTCGAGGCTCCGGCGGCCCACCTGCTCATCGGTGCCCACCGGGAGCTGGAAAAGCTCGTGCTGAGCGGCAAGCAGCTCTTCTGGAAGGAGTCCCTGGGCAACCTCTACGGCAGCCTGCTTCATGAGGGTCACTTCTTCGACCCCCTGGCCCGGGACCTGGAGGCCTTCCTGGAATCCAGCCAGGACCGCGTCCGGGGCGAAGTGCGCCTTACCCTGCACCCGCGAGCCTTCGTGGTGGAAGGGGTGCAGTCGCCCTACTCGCTGATGGACCCCCGCATCGCCACCTACGGCGAAGCCAACAAGCTCTGGACCGGTGCCGAAGCCGCAGGCTTTGCCAAGGTCTTCGGTGTGCAGCAGACCCTCACCCTCAAAGCCAAGCCAGACTGACCCCGGAACCTCCATGCGCATCCACGTCGACAAGCTCGCCTCGGTCACTCGCAACCTGCGGCTGGGGCGGACGCTCACCCTGGCCAGCGAGCTCCTGCTGGAAGAAGGCTCAGTCATCGCCTGCAAGATCCGGGGCGAGAAGACCACCTACAACCAGCTGGAGGATCCCCACGGCCGCATGAGCACCCTGCACGACGGGGACATCCTCGTGGGTGCCCTGGGCCACCGCAATGCGTTGCAGGGCTATGAGGGCGTCATGCCCAAGGCCCTGAGGCCGGGCGACACGGTGAACCTGCTGAACATGGGCGGGGTTCTCGGCCAGTGCCTGTCGCACAATCCCGACGTCGGCAAGCCCTTCGAGCTGGAAGTGCTCGGCCAGGTGCTGGTCTTCCCGGAATTCCAGTCCCGCGCTGGACAGCCCGCCCACGTCCGCATGGGCGCCCTCAAGGGCACGGGCCTTTCCGCCCACTGCCCGGTCGTCTTCGTGGCGGGCACCTGCATGAACTCCGGCAAGACCGCCGCCGCCTGCGCCACCATCCGCCAGCTCAGCCGGGCGGGCTACCGCGTGGGCGCCTGCAAGCTCACCGGCGTCTCCCTCATGCGCGACGCCCTGTCCATGCGGGACTACGGCGCCGAGGTGGCGCTCGATTTCACGGATGCGGGCATCGTCTGCACCGATGCCAGCAATGCGTCCGAGCTGTCGCACATCATCTTTTCAGAACTGGCCGCCCATGGCGTGGATGTCATCGTGGCCGAAACCGGGGATGGCATCATGGGCGAGTACGGCGTGCAGGCCATCCTTTCCGATCCCGCGCTCATGGCCCTGAGCGGCGCGTTCATCCTCTGTGCCAATGATCCTGTGGGCGCCTCCGGCGCTGTCCACCATCTGAGGGACGCCTTCGGCATCCAGACGGATCTGGTGGCTGGCCCCGCCACGGACAATCGAGTGGGCGAGCGCTTCGTGGCCACCCTGGGCCTCCCCGCCCGCAACGCCCGCGCCGATGCCGATGCCCTCGGCAAGTTCGTGCTGGGGCTCCTGGAACCCAAGATCGGGGCCAAAGTATGACTTCTGTCGATGTCCTGATCCTCGGCGCTTCTGGCTACGGCGGAGGGGAGCTGCTGCGCTGGCTTTCCTCCCACCCGGCCGTGAAGACGCTCCGTGGCACAGCCCGAAGCCACGCAGGCAAGCCCTTCCACGCCCAGCACCCGAACCTGCGGGGGCTGGTGGCGGGCACTTTCGAAGCCGCTCCCGACTGGGCGGCCCTGGCACAAAGCGAGGCGCCGGTACTCATCGCGGCCCTGCCGCATGGCGAGTTCGGCAAGCAGTGGCCGGAGATCGAGGCCACCCTGAAGGAGCATGGCCTCGCTGACCGGCTCACCATCATCGATCTTTCCGCTGACTTCCGCCTGGATCCAGCCTGGGTCTACGGCTTGGTGGACTGGCAGCCCGAACGCATGCAGGGCGTCAGGCGCATCGCCAATCCCGGCTGTTTCGCGACGGCCCTGCAGCTGGCCCTGCTGCCCCTTGCGGCCTGGCGGCCCGCCTTCGTGGCCGTCACCGCCGCGACGGGCTCCTCGGGCTCGGGCGCGACGCCCTCGGACACCACCCACCACCCCACCCGCGCCAACGACTTCCGGGCCTACAAGGTGCTGGGGCACCAGCACGAGGCCGAGGTGCTGCGCACCCTGGCCGCCGCGGGCTGGGAGGCGCCCCTCAGCTTCGTGCCCCAGAGCGCCCCCATGGTGCGCGGCATCTTCGCCACCGCCCAGTTCCCCCTGCCCGCGGGCATCGATACGGCGGCCCTCAAGGCCCACTTCGAGGCCTTCTACCAGGGTCGCTTCTTCGTTCGCATCGTGGACGGCACGCCCCGCGTGGCCGCCACGACGGGGAGCGCCTTCGCCGATATCGCCGTGGTTGCCAAAGGCAACCACGGTGTCGTCCTGGTCGCCCTCGACAACCTCGGCAAAGGCATGGCCGCCCAGGCCGTGCAGAACCTCAACCTGGCGCTGGGACTTCCGGAGTGGACCGGTCTGAGGTTTGGCTCAGGCTGGCCGGTCTAGTTCTGATGGGCTGGGCCTCCGCGCTTGCAGCATCTTTGGGTTGAAAGGCGTGTCACCTGATTGCTGAGACTGGATCCCCGGGACCATCCAGTTGCTGAACCGATTTGCTCCAGGCGTCGCAAAGGTGTTGCCATCGTTTGTACTCTGATTCGGGCATCCCTCGAGGACCCCAAACCCGTTGCCATTCTGCGAACTCATCTTCAGGCGTTTGCGAAGCGGTCCGACCCGGGAGTTCAGCAGGTCCAAGTTCTTCGGCCACCCGCTCTTCTATCGGTTGAATTGCGGTGACTTGGGCAGGATGGTTTATGACTGGAAGGTGGCACTTCGCCCAGGCTTCCTGCAATTTCCTTCTTTCCATCTTGAACCCGGCATTCGAGCGGGGTTCAGCTGTGGTCTCGGATTGAAAGACATCTGAGAATCCGCCACACCAGGCATGAAGTTCGTTCCAGCGCCTGGTCGTCGCAAGGTGTCGTGCCACAGCCATGGCCACCCGAATTCCATCACGGCTATCCCAGCCCGACTTCCCCCAGGGGACTGAAACGGTTCGTCGGAACGCGGTGGCATCCAGCGGTGTGCTCATGAGGCTGTTCCAGTCCAGCCATGCACACCAGAGGGCTGCGCTGGAGGGCCAGGCCTTGAGGTGAGCTTCAATTTGGTGGATCGCTCGAGGGGCCACTCGTACCCAGGTATCTGTTGGGTGAAAATGATCTGTGCGGAAGGGCTCCAGGAGAACCAAGGCATCCGAAAGGGTCAGTGCCTCGAACTGCGCGTTCCCGCCTTCTCCGCTGATCAGACCGTACCTCAACCTGCGGGCTTCGAGATGCTGTGGATGAGCTGCGATGAAGGCGTTCAGCTCACGCAGACGAGGTGTCCCGTGACTGTTCAAGAGGCTGCTGAGCATGGCAGATGAAGGGCACGAGGAACCTCGGGCCAGTTGTTGAGCTCCCCGAAACAGACTCCACCCCTCATCAACCCCGTCCATCGAGCCAAGGCGTCCCCACTGCAATTCAGAAGCGCGCCATAGGGCCAGTTCGATCGAATCGTGCAGCGCCATCCATCTGGGCTCCCAGTCTGGATGGCCAACCAAAACCAGGCGGAGCGGTTCGACGCTCGGTTTCGCCCTCTTGTCCAACGGCAGCACTTGGATTTCCCTGGTGATGGCCAGGTGCTCCCGGTGCTGGCCCTGGAACTCGGGACTGGCGAGAAGGTAGTCCACCCAGAAATTCAGTTTCCTGATTATCGGCGACCCTCAGCCTGAAGGTTAGGCATCAGCCACTTCCGAGGCATGAAGTCTTGGACTTTGGAAAATCATTCGCCTGGGGTCTTGCGTCATAGGTTAAAACCTATAAACTGTAATCAGGATGCCCC
>CAISFO010000036.1 GCA_903884655.1 uncultured Holophagaceae bacterium
CGCTGCACTGCAGCGCGCTCCGCCACCCGGCGGGGTCAGACCTTGAGGATCTCGGCTTCCTTGTGCTTCATGGCCTCGTCGATCTCCTTGATGTGGGCATCGGTCAGCTTCTGGATGTCCTCCAGCGTCTTCTTGGCCGTGTCCTCGGAGATGTGGGCTTCCTTGGCCTTCTCGAGCTTCTTCACATCCTCGTTGGCGTCGCGGCGGATGTTGCGCACGCCTGTCTTGATCTCCTCGCCCAGGCGGTGGAGGACCTTCACCAGCTCCCGGCGGCGCTCCTCCGTCAGCATGGGGATGGGCAGGCGGATCACATTGCCATCGTTGCCGGGATTGATGCCCAGGTCGGACTTCATGATCGCCGTCTCCATGGCCTTGATGGCGCTCTTGTCGAAGGGCGTCACCACCAGCATCCCGGCCTCCGGCACGGAGACGGTGGCCATCTGGTTGAGGGGCACCACCGAGCCGTAGTAGTCCACATGCACATTGTCCAAGAGGCTGGCATTGGCCCGGCCGGTGCGGATGGTGGCCATCTCCTTCTTCAGCGCCTCCACGGACGCATGCATGCGGCGCTTCGTCTCCTGCAGGATGGCATCGGGGGTCTGGGCGGACATGGGCACCTCTAATGATGTACGGCCTTCCTTTATACAACAGGGAGGCCCTGGGCCACAGGTTCTCGCCTGCATGCTAGAGTGGGGCACTTTTGCGAGGTTCCCATGCGAATGCTCCGCTTGCTGGCTCCTTTGGCGTCCCTGACTCTGTGGGCCGCCCCCGCCTCTACCTCCACGGAGATGGCCCTCACCAGCCCGGATGGCTTCGCCCTCAAGGGCACCCTCACCCTGCCCGCCACCAAGGGCAAGGTGCCCGTGGTGATTCTCGCCCACCAGTTCCGTGCCGACCGCACCGGCTGGGCACCCCTGGCGGAGCGCCTCGCGGCCCGTGGCATCGGCACCCTGGCCCTGGACCTCCGGGGGCACGGGGCCAGCAACCTGAGGTCCGGCGCGGAAGTGTCCGTTTCTGGAAACTTCATGACCTCGGCCAGCGCCGTCGGCTTCGACAAGATCCCCGCCGACCTCGCCCAGGCGGCCACCTGGCTGCGCAAACAGCCGGGTGTGGACGGAAGAAGGATCGGCCTGGCGGGTGCCAGCATCGGAGCCCTTTCCGCGCTCCTGGCCGCTCCAGAGGTGAAGCCGGTGGCGGTCCTCGGTTTGAGTCCCGCCGGCAATGGCGCCTTCGGCGCGAACCTTGGAGAACATTTGAAAACCGCGGTGCTCCGGGGCAAGGAGTCGGTCCTGATCCTGGTTGCCACCGGGGACAAGGAGGCCTCTGATAACGCCCTGTTGCTGAAGGGTCTCCCAGGTGTGGACCTCGACATCCAGGAAGGGGAGGACCATGGCTTGGCCTTCCTGAAGACAAAGGCTGATCTCATGGCCGTCTTCTTGGGCGAGTACCTCACCTACCACCGGATCGGGGAATCCACCGCCTCACCCTCGAAGCAGAAACCCGCCACCCCGGGCAATGTCATCAATGACCAGACGCTCGCCGAGCGAAAGGCCGCAGACGCGCCCAAATAGCGCACCCACGGCCTTCCATCCAGCTGTCCACCTGGACAGCCACCCTAGTGGAACTGCTGGGACTCCGTGGAGCCCACGAGGGCCAGGGTGGAAGCCAAGCCGCCACTGATGGCCTGGGCCACCTCGTCGAAGTAGCCGGTGCCGACCTCGCGCTGGTGCTTGGTGGCGGTGTAGCCCTTCTCCTCGGAGGCGAACTCCGCTTCCTGCAGGCGGGAGTAGGCGGTCATGTGCTCGGTACGGTAGGCGTTGGCCAATTCGAACATGCCGTGGTTGAGGCTGTGGAAGCCCGCCAGGGTGATGAACTGGAACTTGTAGCCCATGGCTCCGAGTTCCTTCTGGAAGGTGGCGATCTCGGCGTCGCTGAGCTTCTTCTTCCAGTTGAAGGAGGGCGAGCAGTTGTAGGCCAGCAGCTTGCCGGGGAACTCGGCGTGGACGCCCTCGGCGAACTCGCGGGCCTCCTGCAGGTCCGGGTGGGAGGTCTCGCACCAGATGAGGTCGGCATAGGGCGCGTAGGCCTTGGCCCGAGCGATGGCCATCTGGATGCCGCCGGTGATACGGTGGAAACCTTCAGGCGTGCGCTCGCCCGTGAGGAAGGGCTGGTCGCGCTCATCGATGTCGGACGTGATGAGGCGGGCGGAGTCGGCGTCCGTTCGGGCGATGACGAGGGTGGGCACGTCCATGACGTCCGCCGCGAGGCGGGCCGCCACCAGGGTGCGGATGAAATGGCCCGTGGGGATCAGCACCTTGCCGCCCAGGTGACCGCACTTCTTCTCGCTGGAGAGCTGGTCCTCGAAGTGGACGCCCGCGGCCCCGGCTTCGATCATGCCCTTCATGAGCTCATAGGCGTTCAGGGGCCCGCCGAAGCCGGCTTCGGCATCCGCGATGATGGGCAGGAACCAGTCGCGGCTGACGCCGCCCTCGCCGTGCTCCACCTGGTCGGCCCGCTGGAGGGCGCCGTTGAGGCGCTTCACCAGGGCGGGGACGGAGTTGGCCGGGTAGAGGCTCTGGTCCGGGTAGGTCTGGCCCGAGAGGTTGGCGTCGGCGGCCACCTGCCAGCCGGAGCAGTAGATGGCCTTCAGGCCCGCCTTGGCCATCTGCACCGCCTGGCCGCCGCTGAGGGCACCCAGGGCGCGGGTGGGTTCACCTTCCTGGAGGAGCTTCCAGAGCTTCCGGGCGCCCAGCTGGGCAATGGTGTGCTCGATGTGAAGGCTGCCGCGAAGCTTCTTCACCGTCTCGGCACTGTAGGGGCGGCTGATGCCCTCCCAGCGGATGGCGGAGAAATCGTCTTCGATGGGGGGGATGGGGAAGCGGGGGGTCATGGAGCACCTCGAGAAGTGGGTTGATTGTTGCCTCATGTCAAAGATTGACCTATTCTGAAGTCTGTCAACGAAGGGTTGATTTGATAGGGGTTGAACTGATAATTTTTGTCAATTGTCTTCATTGAATCTGTAAATTAATGTAAACGAGGACCCATGCCATCCGCCGCTCCGACCAAGCCCGCTGCCCGACTCGGTGCCAAGATCCGCCTCCTCCGCCGCCAGGAAGGCCTGAGCCAGGTCCAGCTGGCCGAGTCCCTGGGCATCAGCCCCAGCTACCTCAACCTCATCGAGGGGAACAAGCGCCCCCTCACCGCCCCGCTGCTGATACGGCTGGCCCAGCAGTTCAAGCTGGATCTCAAGGCCCTGGCCCCGGAAGAAGACCAGCGTCTGTCCGATGACCTCATGGAGGTCTTCGGGGACCCGATCTTCGAGCCCATGGGCCTCCAGGCCCAGGATGTGCGGGAGCTGGTGCAGAACAGCCCGGACCTGGCCCGGGGGGTCTTCGAGCTCTACCGCGCCTACCAGCATGCCCAGGACAGCCTGGGCACCCTGTCCGCCAAGCTCAGCGATGGACAGGGCTTCGATCCGGAGGCCACCCGCCTGCCCTCTGAGGAGGTGGGTGACTTCATCCAGCAGGCCATGAACCATTTCCCCGAGCTGGAAGCGGCGGCCGAAGCCCTGTGGGACCGTGGCGGGTTGCAGGTGGACCACCCCTATCCAGGCCTGGTGTCGGTCTTCGAGTCCATGGGCTGCCAGGTGCGGATCCACCGCATGAACGAAGGGCTCGGGCTGCTCCGCCGCTATGATCCCGTCCGCAAGTCGCTCAGCTTGTCCGAGCTCCTGCCCCAGCGCAGCCGCACCTTCCAGCTCGCCCACCAGCTGGCGCTGCTGGAGCACAGTGAGCTTCTGGACCAGCTCACGAACCACCCGCTCCTGCGCACGAACGCCTCCCGCGCCCTCGCCCGGGTCGCCCTCGCCAACTACTTCGCCAGCGCCGTGCTCATGCCCTACGAGCGATTCCTGCGGGCGGCCAAGACCGAGCGCTACGACATTGACATCCTGGCCCGGCGCTTCCAGGCCAGCTTCGAGCAGGTCTGCCACCGGCTCACCACCCTCCGCCGTCCCGGGGCCGAGGGCATCCCCTTCCACTTCCTCCGCATCGACATCGCCGGAAACATCTCCAAGAGCTTCTCAGCCTCGGGCATCCGCTTCGCCCGGTTCTCCGGCGCCTGCCCCCGCTGGAACGCCCATGCCGCCTTCCTGACGCCGGGCCTCATCCGCACTCAGCTCAGCGAGATGCCGGACGGCCGCAAGTACTTCTGCATCGCCCGAACGCTGCAGAAGGACACCGGCGGCTACCGCGGCCAGCATGCCATGCAGGCCGTGGGCCTGGGCTGCGAGATGGGCCATGCCAAGGAGCTGGTGTACGCCGATGGACTCCGGCTGGATCAGCCCCCCGTGCCTGTCGGCGTCACCTGTCGGCTCTGCGAACGCACCGACTGCGAGCAGCGCGCCTTCCCGCCCATGCAGCAGGCCTTCAAGGTCGAGGAGAACCTGCGCCGCACCAGCTTCTATGCCCGCATCGAAGGGAGCTGATCAGGTCTTCCCCAGCCGCCCTGCGGGCTCCTCGACCCAGCGGTGGACCATGGCTGCGGCAAGTACCGCCAGGCCCAGCGCGAGGTTGAAGCCCAGGTTGCCCTGCCAGTGGGGCGCCACCAACTTCATGGTGAAGGGGTGGAGCAGATAGAGGCCGTAGCTCCAGGCGCCCAGCCGCGTGAGGGCCTTCCCCAGCCAGCCAGACTCGCCGTCCCGGGTGAAGGCGGCCAGCGCCACCAACAGCGTGATGATCAGCAGGTAGCGGTAGCGGAGCCAGCCGGTGAGGGCCACCAGGTGGTCGAAGAACTGGGGCGTGGGCTTCAGCAGCAGCCACAACAGAGGCAGGGCCAGGAGCAGGGCCACCTTGGGTTCCAGCCGCTTCTCCGTGGTGGCATGGAGCCCCGCCAGGAGACCGCCCCAGGCCAGAAGGAAGAGCTGGTTGGGCGCCAGCACGTAGGTGTGGAACTGGTTCCAGCGGGGCTCCACCAGGACACCGTGCAGGGTGGACGGCAGGCTCCAGAGCCAGAGCCCTAGTGCCAGAGCCCCCAGAAACCAGAGCCCGCCCTTCTCCCGCAGCCAGGCCAGGAGCGGGAAGGCGAAGTAGAGCAGAGAGACCAGCCCCACGTACCAGCCGCCTGTCACCAAGGCGTGGTTGGGGTGGAAGGCACCGAAGGTGAGGGTCAGGTTCTCCAGGAGGAAGCGCGGGGTGGGGTCGGGCCCCATGCCCAGGTGGAAGGCCACGTTCAGGGCACAAGCCAAGTAGAACACCGGGGCCAGGCGCAGGAAGCGCCGGAACCAGAAGCGCCCGACCCCTTCCTTCTGGATGCGGGCCCAGGAAGCCGTGCGGAAGAGCAGAAAGCCGCTCAGCACGAAGAAGGCCGACACCCCGTAGTTGCCCAGCTTGGCCAGGGCCATGTTCTGACCCGACCCCGACTGGGTCAGGCTGAACCACACGCTCAGGTGGTAGACCGCAACGCAAAGGGCGAGGATGCCCCGGAGGGGGTCCAGGAACCCCAGGCGGTTGGTGGGCTTACCGATAGCGCACCACGCCGGTGCCTTGCACCAGGCGCCCCAGCACCCAGCCGGGTTCTTCGGCGGCGTGCAGTTCGTCGAGCACCTCGGCCACCCGTTCGGCCTTCACCACCAGCACCATGCCCACGCCCAGGTTCAGGGCCTGGCGGGCATCATCGATGCCCAGCCCCCCCTTTTCCATAAGGAAAGTGAAGAGCGCCGGGATCTGCCAGGTGGCGGTATCAATCTCGGCGTCCAGGGTCCTGGGCAGCACCCGGGGGATGTTGTCCGTGAGCCCACCGCCGGTAATGTGGGCCATGGCCACCAGCTTGTGGGCCTTCACCAGCGGCATTACGGGAGCCAGGTAGCTGCGGTGGATGGCCAGCAGGGCCTGGGCGACGGTTTGGGTCGTGCCAGGCAGGACATCATTCACATCCAGCTTCTCCAGCTCGAAGCAGACCTTCCGGGCCAGGGAGTAGCCGTTGGTGTGCAGGCCCGTGCTGGCCAGCCCGATGAGCACGTCCCCATCGGCCATATCGTCGAGGCGAGGCAGCAGATCCGCCTCGTCGACCACGCCGACAATGGTGCCGGCCACGTCCACTTCCCCCTCGGCATAGACGCCAGGCATCTCGGCCAACTCGCCACCAATGAGGGCGGAACCTGCCGCCTGGCAGGCGGTGGCCATGCCCTTGACGATCTGCTCGATGACCTCGGGCTCCAGCTGCTGGGCGGCAATGTAATCCAGGAAGAAGAGGGGCCTGGCTCCCTGTACGAGGATGTCGTTGATGCAGTGGTTCACCAGGTCCTGGCCCACCGTGTCCCAGATGCCGGCCCGGCGGGCCACCTTCATCTTGGTGCCCACACCATCCATGCTGCTGACGAGAATGGGCTTGGTTTCCGGGAAACGGGCGTCGAACAGCCCCCCGAAAAGGCCGATATCGCTGCGGACCCCGGGGGTCTTGGTGGCCTTCACGTGGGGCTTGATTCGCCTCAGGGCCTCGTCCTGGCGGTTGATGTCCACTCCGCTGGACGCATAACTAACCTTCTGGCTCATCGCCCCTCCCGCAGCGTCCATGATCCCACAGCCTTCCTTGCATCGGAAAAGGCCTATCATGGGAAGCGTATGAACGCTCTTTCGGTCAATCCCGTCAGTCCGGCTGCCTTGGCAGCCCTGGCGCCCCTGCGAGCCGTTCAGCCCTTGGGAGTGGCGCCTGCTCAGGCCGCTCCTTCGCCTGGGTTCACAACGGGACCCGTGCAGGATCTGGCCCAGAATCTCTTCCTGCGCAGCCTGCAGGCGGCCACCCTGTCCCCATTGGCGGAGCCCACGACGGGCGCCACAGGGCTCTTTCAAGACACCACGGCTGCGCTGCTGGCTTCCCTGACGACGACCCAGGCCCCGGCGGCCACCACGGCCACCACCACGACCACGACCACCACTACAGACACGACTTCCGTCAACCCTGCGACCGTGGCGGTCCAGGCGACGGATTCCACTGCCCCCTCCACGGCTCCGCCCTCCGCTCCCCCGGTGACCCCGCTGGCCGACCCGTCCAGTGTCCAGGATGGCTTTGCCACGAGTCTGAGTCCTGATTTCGCCGCCCAGGCGGCCCTTCGCTTCGGCGCAGGCGTGGGCGCCCAGGCAGCACTGGCGGTGCCCGCCAGTGACCTTGGAGCCGGTCTTGTACGAGACGCCGCCCGGGTGCTTCCCACCGAAAACCTCCAGTCCCGCACGGGGGGACCGGGTCCCGAGGCCTTCACTCAGACTCAGGCCGCGGTTCAGAGGGTGCTGAGATCCTATGAAGCCTCCGCAACTGGCCCAGCCACTGGGGTCACCGCCACCGTGGACCTTTTTGCCTGAACTCGACCCGGCTTGACTCCGTCTGAGACGTATCGAACCACCCATGTAGGTCTCATGGGGCTGGGTCGCCCTGCCGATACTCCAATCATGGTGCGGAGGCCCCTTGGACGTAAATGCCTTGAGCGTGCTCAGTTCCTACAGCTACCAGAACGTTCCAGCGCGGACCGGTAATTCCGATCAAGCTTCTGGTCAGGCCCTTGGCACCAGCTTTGCGCCAGGCGCCAGCACGAGCACCCAGACCCCGCCGCTCGTCACGCCTGTCGACCGCCTGGATGCCACCCAGGCGGACCGGGCGGAACGACCTGAACCTTCGGCCGCGTCCGGAAACGGGGCCGACAGCCAAGCCCTGGCAGGCGCTTTCCTGGGCAGCCACAGTTCTGCCCTGTCTCCCGCCTCGGACAGCCTGCCCGCCTCCGCGGCCGCGCTCGCTCCCGCAACAGCCGAGGCACTGGCGCGCTACGCCTACGACCAGAGCCGAAATCCCGATTCGACTGCCCATCTGTTCAGCGATGCCTCGTCACAGCTGCCGATGGCTCAGGGCCTGAACCTCCTGGCATGAGAACGGATCCGGGGGCGTAGACTGGCGGAATCATGACCACTGAGCCCACTTCCCCCATGGACCGTGCCGCCGCCGAGGCCGCTGTCCGTGCTCTGCTGAGGAGTTTTGGGCAGAACCCTGATGCACCCGAACTGAAGGAGACCCCGGCCCGGGTGGCAGAGTTCTGGGCGGAACGGCTGGCGGGCTACGGCATGGATCTGAGCGCGGAATTGAAACCCCTGCCCGGCGATCTGGCCCCGGTGCCCGTCATCCTCGACCGCATCCCCTTCGTGAGCACCTGTGAGCACCATCTGGCCCCCTTCGAAGGCCACGCGACCATCGGCTACCTGCCCGGTGGTGGGGGCACCGTCGGGCTCAGCAAGCTGGTGCGGGTGGTGCAGGCTTTTGCCTGGCGCCTGCAGGTGCAGGAGCGCATGGCCCAGCAGATCGCGGAAGCCCTGCAGGAGCACCTGCGGCCCGCCGCCTGGGGCGTCCAGCTGATCGCCATCCATACCTGCATGGGCCACCGGGGTGTGAAGACGCCGGGGGTGCCGGTGCGGACCACCCTGCTGGGTGGTGCCTGGGAGGGCCACCCTCCCGCCCCGTTCCGAGTCTGAGTGCCTTGGCCATGTTTGACGTCCGCATCGACGCCGACCGGAACCGCCTCTACGTCACCCTGGGCGGGCACATGGAAGGACCCGAGCGGCAGTCGGCCATGAAGGAGGCCTTGGCCGGAGCCGCCAAGCTCGCACCTGGCTTTGCCGTGGTGACCGACATTTCCAACCTGCATGCCACGGACCAGGAAGGCTTCAGGGATTTCCTGCGCGCCAAGTCGGCCCTGAAGATGAAGGGGGTCGGCCCCGTCATCCGCGTGGTGAAGATCCCCCTCAGTCGCATCCAGCTGGAGCGGATCTCGGAGGCCGCCGGGTACGAGGCGGAGCATGCCGAAAGCGTCGAGGAAGCGGATCGGCGCCTGGACGATCTCATGCAGAAGCTGGAACCCTGACGCTTTGTCCATTCCATGTCCAATCGAGGTGGCTACTCTGAACCCATGCCCCTCCCGACCCCGGAACTGAAGCTCGGCTATGAGCTGTTCTCCAAGCTGCTGAACTGGGCTGCGGGAAAGCGGCAATCGAAACGTCTGGAGACCCTGAAATCGGCCGCCTTCCAGGAGCTGCTGAAAGGCGACGCGGCGGATCTGGCCCTGGTGGCCTCGGTGCTGAAGGAGATCCACAAGGCAGCGGATACCTCGCCGAAGGCCATCCGCCTGCAATCTCTCTTTGACAGCGCCACCGACCCCGCCGCCAAGGCCAGAAGACCCGAGCGGCGTCGCAAGCCATCTAAAAAGATTCCCGCCCCGAAGACTTGAAGATGGCCGGGGAACCCGTCCATTAGAAACCTGCGCCTAGTGCGTGCGCCCGTTCGAGAATCCGCTGGCGCACGTCCGGGGGGTTGCCGGACAGGCCGCCCAGCAGTTCCAACCGAGCCTCTGGAATGCCCACGCCCAGGAGGCGATCTTCGACCATGACCCGGTGATGGGCCTCCCGCAGGCCCAGGGCATCCAGCTTCTCATCGGTGTGTCCTGCGGGACAAAGGGCCAGGGCTTTTCTCGCCTTGAGCCGCGTGGTCCGGCTGCGGTCCTCCACGTAGGCGTAGGCATAGCCGTACGTCCAGACACGATCGAACCAGCCCTTGAGCAAGGCCGGAACATCCGACCACCAGAATGGGTAGATGAAGACCAAGCCTTCGGCGCGTTCCAGCCGTACCTGCTCGGCTTGGACATCCTCGGGACGGGGCGACTCTGAATCCATGGCTGTCTCCAGGCGGAACTGGCCCCCGTCGAGCAGGGGATTGAAGCCCTCCTGGTACAGGTCCGCGAACTCCAGGGAATGCCCCGCCTCCCTGAGTCCTTCGCAAAAAGCATCGGCCAGCTCTCCCGTGAAGGAGGCTCGGTGGGGATGGGCAAAGAGGACGAGCACATGCATGGATCCGGCTCCGTAGGGACCAGGTTCATGGTGGAATGAAAGCCACCCCGGAGTCCCCATGAACCTCAAAGCCCTGGCCGGCCTGGTCCTCATCGCTCTGGGTTCATCCTCTCTGGCCTGGCCGGACCTCAGCTACACCCGGTCCACCCATGACGCCAAGCTGGGTCCCCTGGAATTCACCCTGAAACAGAAGGAGTCTATCCATGTCCCTGCCTGGGTAGGCCTGACTGCTGTGGCGGTCGGTACGCTGCTGGTGTGGCGGCGGAAATAGGGATGGAGCCCCCAGAGACGCCCTCCCCCACTCGCATCTTCGTGGATGGAGATGCCTGCCCTGTGAAAGAGGAAACCTTCAGGGTGGCAATCCGTTATGGACTGAGGGTGCTCCTGGTGTCCAACTCGCAGCTGCGGGTGCCCCGGAACCCTCTGTTCGAGTCGGTGGTGGTGGCCAGGGGGAAGTTCGATGGGGCCGATGATTGGATCGTCGAACAAATCACGGACCGCGACATCGCCATCACCTCGGACATCCCCCTGGCGGCCCGCTGCCTGGAAAAGGGCGCCCGGGCCCTGGACGCGAAGGGCCGGGTCTACTCACCGGAATCCATCGGGGATGCCCTGGCCAGCCGTGAGCTGATGACCCACCTCCGGGCCATGGGTGAGATGGGGGGCGGTCCCCCACCCTTCAGCGCCCGGGACCGCTCCACCTTTCTGCAGCGGCTGGACGACCTGATCCAGGCACTGCGGCGGGCAAAGCGCTAGACTGAAGGGGCGGCTTCATTGGCTTCAACCTCTTCACGATCGGATTTACCATGGCCAGAAAGCCCAACTACAACTTCGAGAAGCGCCAGAAGGATCTGGCCCGCATCAAGAAGAAGGAAGAGAAGTTGCAGAAGAAGGCCCTGAAGAAGGACGCCCTGGGCAACGACATTCCGGAGACGGAAGAGGGAGAAGGCGTCGAGGGAACCGAAGACACCACGGGTGAGGGCGGACCTTCCGCCCAGTAGTCGCCGGTCTCGCCATGTCGTGAATGAGGCTCTCGACCCGCCGGGGATCTTCCGGTAGCCAGCGGCTTGGAAAAACCTGAAATATATTCAATGATTTGACTTATTGCATTGGCACGGAGATGGCTCTACCTTGATGCGGCCCATCGCGGCCCCACAGGAGATTCCATGGCCTTCACCGATTCCAAGACCCATCAGAACCTCAAGGCAGCTTTCGCTGGCGAGAGCCAGGCCAACCGGCGTTACACCTGGATGGCCCAGGTGGCGGAGAAAGAAGGCCTGCCGGAGGTGGCCGGACTCTTCAAGCACAGTGCCGATGGAGAGACGGGTCACGCCCTGAAGCACCTCATGTTCCTCGCCGCCCAGGCTGGCGATCCGGCCACCGGCCTGCCCCTGGGCGACACCCTGACCAACCTGAAAAGCGCGGTGGCCGGGGAGACCTACGAATACACGGACATGTACCCCGAATTTGCCCGCCTCGCCAGGGAAGAGGGCTATGCGGAAATCGCCGCCTGGTTCGAGACCCTCGCCAAGGTCGAGCGTTTTCACGCAGGCCGCTTCCAGGACGCACTGACCCGGCTGCAGTCCGGTGCCATCGCGGCCCCCGACGCAGACATCGCCAAGCACATCTGAGGGCCCCATGATGCTTGTCTTCGACCCAGCCACGGAACGGGCCCGCTACGAGTCCCGTCAGGTCTTTCTGGCCCGCCAGGCGTCCCTGCGCCTGGACTTGGCCGAGGGCATCACCTTCCAGCCCGAAACCCAGGAAAGCGTCGAGGACCAGGTAGTAGAAACGCTCTGGGCCGAAGGCATGACCCTGGAAACGGCCCCTCCGGAAGATGTCGCTGAGGCCCGCGCCTCCTTCGCAGTGCTGGCTCCACGCCGGGAGCCAGGTGGCCGGAGCATTGTCGCCACCCTCTTCCTGGGTTTCCCGGACGCGGTGCGCGACGCCAAACTGGCGGCACTTCAGCGCTTCCCTGACCAGCTTGGCCTCGGACTCACCGATGGCAGCCTCGTGGCTCCCACCGTGGACCGTGGCGCAGCTGGGCCAGAGGATCGCCTGCCGGCGGTGCTGGCCCTGCGCTACTTCATCCCGGACGGCCTCCGTATCGCCGCCCTTGTCTCCAACCACGCCACGGTCCCCGGCCTTTGGCCCGCACCGGAAACCTGGGACTCCTGGCCTTCCTGAGGAGAACCCCATGAACCGTCCCGTCATCGACCACCTGAATGCCGAGCTGGCCAGCGCCTTCGTGCTGGCCCTCAATGCCAAGCGCTACCACTGGACCGTCACCGGCCCCCACTTCCGCGACTACCACCTGCGCTTCGAAAACCTCTATGCTGCGGCGGATGGCACCGTGGATGAGCTGGCTGAGCGCATCCGCATGATAGGTGGGGTTCCCCTCCACGCTCCTGCCCAGATCGAAGCCCAGTCCAAGGCCGCCATTTCCAATCCGGCCTCCCGACTGGATGCCAAAGCCATGCTGTCGGAGGCCCTGGCCAACGAGGAGGCCGTCATCACCCTCATGCACGAGGGCATCGACCTCGCCGGTGGCGCGGGCGATCCCGGGACCGCCGATCTGCTCACCCGCTTCGTCCAGGTCCACCAGAAAGAGGCCTGGTTCCTTCGCGAAATGCTCGGGTAGCCTGTATTCTCCAAATTCCGACTTTTTTGGTAAACTACTTTCCCGCGCCCCGCGCACCTGAGGAGATGACCATGGCCTACACCGCCAAATCCTATGACCACCTGAAGGGTGGCGCCCTGAAAGGGCTCAGCGACTCCCAGCTGGACCAGCACTTCGGGCTGTACAAGGGCTACGTCACCAAGCTGAACGAGATCGAAGAAAAGCTGGTGACGGCTGACAACACCAAGCCCAACTACTCCTTCAACGACTTCAGCGAGCTGAAGCGCCGCGAGGCCGTGGCCTTCAATGGCTCCTTCCTGCACGAGCTCTATTTCGAGAACCTGGGCGCGGACTCCACCATCAGCGCCGGCCTGCAGGCCGCTCTGGATGCGGTCGGGGGCAAGGACAAGGTGCTCGCCGACCTCAAAGCCACGGCCATGGGCGGTCCCGGCTGGGCGCTGCTCACGCGCAACCGAAGGGACGGCAAGCTGCATACCTACTTCGTCGCCGAGCACCACCTGGGCCTGCCCATCGAGCAGGACCTGCTGCTGGTGCTGGACAGTTGGGAGCACGCGTTCATGGTGGATTACGGCACTGCCCGCGCCAAATACCTTGATGCCTTCGTCGAGAACATCAAGTGGAGCGAGGTCAGCAAGCGCTTCGGGAAATAATGCGCGGGCGCAACTGCGCCTTTCAACGCGTGCTCGTGGATGGGCCCCTTCGGGGGCCCGCCTTTTTATTGGTCGCACGCCTCCGTCTATCGCACAGCGCACTGCGCCGTGCTCCCACTCGCCCTTCGGGCTCGCGGAGACGGAGCCTCCATGGTGGATTACGGCACTGCCCGCGCCACATTCCTTGATGCCTTCGTCGAGAACATCAAGTGGAGCGAGGTCAGCAAACGCTTCGGGAAATAATGCGCGGGCGCAACTGCGCCTTTCAACGCGTGCTCATGGATGGGCCCCTTCGGGGGCCCGCCTTTTTTCTTGGTCGCACGCCTCCGTCTATCGCACAGCGCACTGCGCTGTGCCTTGTTATTACGGTTTTCTGGCGGATATTGAGGTTGATTCTGTACTAGTTATCACGCCAATTATCCAAACAAACAGCGTCCCCCATAACCTGGGGGACCCTGTTTGTTTGGCGTTTCGCTGGAAGAGGCGGAAAGGAACCTGGCGCTTCTCCCATGGGTAATGCATTGAGGCAGCTCTTGGCAAGTACCTTCCGGACGAAATGAAGGTGGGCAAGACTTGAATCCCCGCAGCCGGGTGAGCAGGGCGGACCTTCATCCAAGCCCTGTACTCACACCTGGCCCCGACTTTACTTGTCAGAGTTGTAATCAGTCCAGAGCAGCTTCGTGCCGGCAGGCTCCTGGATTTGGCCATTGGCCTCGGCCGTCACGAACAATTGGAAGGCGTGAAGCGGAGTCACTGTCTTGAGCTTTCCCTCGCGATCCTTGTCAACCTTGAGGGCACCGATGTTCTGAGCCGGCGAGTCCTTGTCCGAGCTGACCCAAACCACATAGATGGCCGAGGGCGGCTGCAGCTTCTGGGGATCTGCCAAGTACTTGACCGACAGGTTGACCGCCACGTTGCCATCATCCCCTGGATCCGTGAGGTTTTGAGGAGCCTGAGCAATTGGGTGCTGATTTGCTCGATGGCAGGAGCTTCTGGACCGATCTGAGGGTGCTTCTTGGGACCCGGATCCACCCCGGCAGACCCAAATGATCCAGACGGCCATC